>NZ_JBEXYK010000001.1:0-322378 GCF_040630865.1 Nonomuraea sp. NPDC005730 | reverse complement strand
GGACCCTTCCTCGCCCTCGGACCCTTCCTCGCCCTCGGACCCTTCCTCGCCCTCGGACCCTTCCTCGCCCTCGGACCCTTCCTCGCCCTCGGACCCTTCCTCGCCCTCGGACCCTTTGTAGGCGTCGGGACCTTCGTAGGCGTCAGCCGCGTCACCAGTCACTGCTCAACATCTCCTTGGCCTTGGCGATCCGGCCTTCGTCGCGCTGGTAGAACACCCACTGCTTGATCTTCGTTCCCCGGATCAGCCCCGCCTGGGCCAGCACCTTGAGATGCTCGCCGCAGGTGGGCCGGCTCACGCCCAGCTTCTCGGCGATGAACAGCGAACAGACGCCGTCGCGTACGAGATCGCCGTCGCGCTGGGGGCCGAAGTGCCGCTCGGGGTCGCGCAGCCACTCAAGGATGAGCAGCCGCTTGTCACTGGCCAGCGCCTTGACCAGATCCACATCCACCGAGCCAGTATGGCAATAAGCTAATTACCTGTCCACGCTCGCCCAACCCCACCCTGGACCGCACAGCCTCGCCGCCCCCGTACGAGCACCACCGCCCGTACGGCCTCACGACGCCCGCACCAGCGGCCCGCACGGCCTCACGACGTCTGCACCACCGGCGCCCCTTCGCTGGCCTGCACCAGCACGAACCCCTGCCCCCGGAACGCCAGCTGCATGGCCTCGCCGCTCCCCCGCCCGATCAAGGCCCCCACCTTCACCGTGCGGTTGACCCCGACCTGCAGCCCCGTGCTCCAGCACACCGCCGCCTGCCCGTCCACGAACGTCGGCATCCGCGCCACGTCCAGCAGCACCGGCGTGCCGTGCGTGGTCACCGCCACCCACCCGGTGCCGGTCACCGTGGTGTTGAACAGCCCGCCGGCCGCGACCCCGGCCCCCTGTACCCGCTGGATGTCCCACTTGAGCTCCGGCCCGAACGCCAGCAGGTTCCGCCCGTTGACCGTCAGCCCCTCGTTCTCCAGGTAGAAGAGGTGGATGTCATCGGCGTTGTCGGCCAGATAGAGCAGCCCCTGGCCGCGCACCCGCATGAGGGAGGCCCCCTCCCCCGTCACGGCCTTCTTCAGCAGCCTGCCGAGCCCGCCGCCCTCGTAGTCGAAGTCCATCTGCCCCTGGAAGGCGACCATGGACCCCTGCTTGGCAAGCACCTCGTGCGGCAACTGGACCCGCAGCATCTTGTGGTTCTCCAGCGCGAACCCGCCGGGAAGCGGCTGACCGGCCAGGTTGCCGAAGATCGAACTACGCACGTCGCGCCTCTCACGTCGATGGTCGTCGCCGCCGACGTGCACCCGGAGCCGGCCCGAGCGGCGTCACCTCCGCCGCTCCCACCGCCTCCGGCGCACCACTCCGGCGCCGTTCTACAACCCCATCAACTCAGCGCCCCGGAAGCGAGTTCCCGCACGACCTGAATGAGCTCGGCCGGATCGAACGGCTTGGTCAGGTACGCGTCGACCCCGATCCCCAGCCCCCGCCTCCGGTCGTCGTCCTGCGCCCGCGCCGTGATCAGGACGACCTTGATGTGACTGGTCGCCTCCTCCGTACGCAACTTCTCCGCCGTCGCCCACCCGTCCAGGCAGGGCATCATCACGTCGAGCGTGATCACATCCGGCATGACGTCCATCACGCGATCCAGACAGTCCTGCCCATCGGTGGCGGTCGACACCTCGAACCCCTCGAGGTTCAGGTTGACCGCGATGAGCTGCCGGATGACCTCGTCGTCATCCACGACCAGTACTTTGCCAAGAACGTCGCTCACGGGCGCAAAGCTAGCCCGTAGCGGGGCGGTCACGTGGGGTTTTCGCGGGATGCGTTCAAGGAGCGTTATCTGGTGCCGAGTGGTCCCCGGATGCTGATAGCCTTATCACTCGTCGCCCCCTTAGCTCAGGGGATAGAGCACCGGCCTCCGGAGCCGGGTGCGTAGGTTCGAATCCTACAGGGGGCACACAATCTTGATCAGCAATTCAGGTCGCTGACCAGGACAATCATCACAGATACGGGCGGGCCTCCAGTCTCACGGAGCCCCGCCCGTTCTCGTTGTAGCTCACTGCTTGTGGACCCGTTGTGGACCAGATCGAGCCCGCTCACCGGCCGGTCTTCCTTCCTCGTCTGCGTTGATATCTGCCCGCATCAGCAGATCCCCGTGCCACCCGGTGCTGACACTCGTCGGCGGCCACGATGGGCGTGAGCTCGCCTGTGACGTGCTGGATGGCCAGCATGAGGTGGGAGTCGCAGGCTCGGGCCGTGACGGTTGCCGACTTCGGCTGAGCGGGCTATGTGGTTGGGCAATCGGCTGCCGCGGCCCTCCTTCGGTTGGGCCTTGCCACCGGGCTTGCATCTTGCTGTGCACGGGTGGACTGAGCGCGGCGGTTCCTCACTCGCTGCTGATGGAGATCCAGAGTGGACCCGGCGGATCGGCGGAAGCGGCTGATCGCCTCGAGGCTGTCGCCGCGGCGCACGGTGGTCCGGACGACATCACCCTGCTGGTCATCGAATTTGTCGATTTCGAGCTGCATCGGGAGGAATACACGTTCGTCGATTAGCCCACAGCATGGTCGGCCCCGCTGACCACGGGGTTCCGGGCGGCAGGGTGCGGCGGTTGTTCGGGGAGGGGTGGGTGGGAGGGTGTCTGGGTGCAGATTTCCCTCCTTGGCCCGGTTGCGGCCGCGTCTGACGACGCCTGCCCGATCGACATTCCCGGCGTACGTCTGCGGGTGCTGCTGGCGCGGCTCGCATTGGAGGCCGGTCGGCCGGTGTCGGCGGACGCGCTGATCGACTGCATCTGGGGCGAGGATCCCCCGGCCGGGGCCGTCAACGCGCTGCACGGGCTGGTCTCCCGGTTGCGCAGGACGCTGGGCGGGGCGGAGTCCGTGGAGCTGGTGGCCGGCGGATACCGGCTGCCGCTGCGTCCCGAGGACGTGGACACCCACCGGTTCGAGCAGCTCGCCGGGCAGGCCAGGCGGGAGCTCGCGGCCGGCCGGCCGCGGGAGGCCTCCTCCTTGCTCCGCGCCGCCCTGGAGCAGTGGCGCGGCGACGCGCTGGCGGACGTGCTGGAGGCCCCGTTCGCCCGTAACGTGGCGGCGCGGCTGGAGGAGTTGCGCGCCACCGTCGCCGAGGACTTCTTCGACGCGGAGGTACGGCTCGGCCGCCACTCCGAGGTGCTGGCCGACCTGCGTGTCGCGGCTGTCGCCCGGCCGCTGAGCGAGCGCCTGGCCGAGCTGCGGATCCGGGCCCTGTCGGCCGCCGGACGCCAGTCGGAGGCGCTGGCCGTGTACGACGAGGTCCGCGGCAGGCTCGGCGACGAGCTGGGCATCGACCCCTCGCCCGAGCTCCGCGCGGTCCACCTCGCCCTCCTGCGCGGGGAGCTGAGCCGGCCCGCCGTACGGCCGCAGGCCGCGTCCAGCCGGCTCCCGGCCAGGCTCACCACCTTCGTCGGCCGGGAGCGTGAGCTCGGCGAGCTCGCCCTGCTGCTCGCCGAGGCGCGGCTGGTGACGATCGTCGGGCCGGGCGGCGCGGGCAAGACCAGGCTGGCGCTGGAGGCCGCCGAGCACGTCGGGGAACGGGCGTGGTTCGTCCCGCTCGCCGGGGTCACCCAACCGGATCAGATCGCGGACGCGGTGCTCAGCGCCTGCGGCGGCCTGTTCGAGGGCGGGTTCAAGCCGCAGGCTCCCGCGCCGGCCCGGCTGGCCGCCCAGCTCGACGTCGGGCCGGCCGTGCTGGTGCTGGACAACTGCGAGCACCTGCTGGAGGCGGCCGCCGAGCTCGCCGAGCAGCTGCTCGGCCGGCTTCCGCAGCTGCGCATCCTGGCCACCGGCAGGGAGGCTCTGGCGATCGACGGCGAGGCCCTGTGCCACCTCGGCCCGCTCGGCCTGCCCGTGCGGGACGCGGATCTGGCCGAGGCCGCCGAGTCGGACGCCGTGCGGCTGTTCGTCGAGCGGGCGGGCAGGGTGCGCCAGGGGTTCGCGCTCGACCGTGCCACGCTGGGGCCCACGGTGGAGATCTGCCGCCGGCTGGACGGCATGCCGCTGGCGCTCGAACTGGCCGCGGCCAAGCTGCGGGCGATGAGCGTGACGCAGATCGCCCAGCGCCTGGACGATCGTTTCCGCCTGCTCACCTCGGGCAGCAGGACCGCGCTGCCGCGCCAGCGCACGCTGCTCGCGCTGGTGGAGTGGAGCTGGGACCTGCTGGAGGAGCCCGAGCGGGTGCTGGCCGCCCGGCTGGCCGCCTTCCCCGGCGGAGCCGACCTGGCCGCGCTGGAGGCGATCTGCTCCGACGCGTCCCTGCCCGCCGCCGACGTGGTGTACGTCGCGGGCGCGCTGGTCGAGAAGTCCATGATCCAGCAGGTCGGGGACAGGTACCGGATGCTGGAGACCGTCCGCGCCCATGCGGCGGCCCAGCTCGACGAGCCGCCGATCAGCGACCGCTTCAGCGCGTACTTCCTGGCGCTGGCCGAGGAGAACGAGCCGCTGCTGCGTACCGGGGAGCAGCTGCGCGCCGTCGAGGTCTTCGACGCCGAGCACGACAACCTGGTCGCCGTGCTGCGGGCCGCCATCGGGGCGGGCGACGCGGCCACGGCGGCCCGGTTCGTCAGGTCCATGATCTGGTACTGGGGCATGCGCGGGATGTCCACCGAGTCCGACGCGTTCCTGGGCGAGGTGCTGGCGTTCGGCGACGAGCTGCCGGCCGACGCCCGTACCGCCTTCGAGGTGGTACGGGCGACGGCGGGCCGGCGGGGCGGGCCGGAGGTCCGGGAGAACCTGAGCCGTCCGGGGGTGACGAAGTTCCACAACGCGCTGCCGTTGCTCCGCCTGTCCAGGCTCACCAGCCAGGACGCCGGAGACCTGGAGGCCCTGGACTCCCCCGACCCCTGGGTGCGCGCCAGCGCCCGCTGGGCCTACGACTTCCTGCTCACGGAACAGGGCGATCAGGAGACCGGGGCCCGCCACAGGGACGAGGCGCTGCGCCTGTTCCAGCAGGTCGGTGACCGCTGGGGCCTGGTGATGAGCCTGGTACGGCAGAGCCGCGTCCACGGCCTGCGCGGCGAGCACGAACGCGCGGTCGCGGCCTGCGAGCGAGCCGTCGCGATCGCCGCCGAGCTGGGCACCGAGGAACACCTGTTCATCACCAAGTCGCATCTCGCCCAGAACCGCATGCGCGGCGGCGACCTGGACGGCGCGCTGCACGACATCCACGCCGCGCGACGCGTGGCTCGCGAACACGGCCACCGGCGGCTGGAGGCCAGCATGTTGTTCCCGCTCGCCGAGGTGCACCGCCACGCCGGCGACCTGGACCGGGCCCATGAGGTCGTGGCCGAGCTGGAGACGGTCGTCCACCGGCTGCCCGGCCCGCCCCAGCTGAACGGCGACGTGATCGTGTCCTCCCGGATGGCCGTCCTCGTGACCGAGGGCGCGGCGGAACGGGCACGCGAGCTGCTGCCCCGCGCGATGCGCGGCGTGCTCGGGCACACCAACGCCAACGCCATGGCCCGGGCCGCGGAGCTGCTGGCCAGGCTGCTCGGGCTGGAGGGCGACCCGGCGGGGGCCGCGACGGCGCTCGGCATGAGCCACGTGATCAGGGGCGTCTTCGACGAGGGCGACCCCGATCTGCGGCGGCTGGTGCCCGTCCTGGCCGGGCGGCTCGGCGACGCGGGTTACCAGGAGGCGTACCGGCGTGGCGCGGACCTGCCGCGGCAGGAGGCGATGGACCGGCTCCTGGCCCTGCGCGCGGATCCGTCCGGGGTCGCCGCGGGCTGAGCGGGGGCGACGGGTTCGAGGTCAGCGGCGCAGGAACACGAGCAGGGAGGCGGCCAGTTCGTCCGGGGCTTCCTCGGCCACGTGGTGGCCGCTGTCGATCGGGTGGCCGGTCACGTCGTCGGCCCAGGTGCGCCAGATCGCCAGCGGGTCGCCGTACAGGTCCTCCATGTCGTCCTTGGACGTCCAGAGGAACAGGGTGGGGCAGGTGAGCCGGCGGGAGGCGGCGCGGTCGGCGTCGTCGGCCGCGCGGTCGACGGTCAGGCCGGCGCGGTAGTCCTCGCACATCGCGTGGACGGTGTCCGGGTCGTGGATGGCCCGGCGGTAGTCCTCGTACGCCTCCTGGCCCATCTGCTCGGCGCTCCCCTTGTACCAGGCGTCGGGGTCGGCGTTGATGACGCGTTCGGCGGGCTTGGCGGTCTGGCCGAGGAAGAACCAGTGCCACCAGGACGCCGCGAAGCGGGCGTCGGCCCTGGCCAGCGCCTCGCCGATGGGGATGCCGTCCATCACGACCAGGCGGGTGACGGCGCCCGGGTGGTCGGCGGCCAGGCGGTGGGCGACGTAGGCGCCGCGGTCGTGGCCGGCGACGGCGAACCGTTCGTGGCCCAGCGAGCGCATGAGGGCGACCATGTCGCGGGCCATGGCCCGCTTGGAGTAGGGGGCGTGGTCGGGGGTGGTGGGCGGCTTGCCCGAGCGGCCGTACCCGCGCAGATCGGGGCAGACCACCGTGTGGTGGGGAGCCAGGAGGGGCGCGACGCGGTGCCAGGTCGCGTGGGTGCGGGGGTGGCCGTGGAGCAGCAGGACAGGCGTTCCGGAGCCGCCGTGGCGGACGAACAGCTCGGTCTCGCCGACGTCGATCATGCCGGTCGCGAAGTCGTCGAACATCGGCCGCCTCTACCCAGGACCGTCGCCGATCAACACCCGCCTCGGGCAAGAGCGTGGGGAAAGGCAGCTTAACCGGAGTTCCGCCGCATAAGGGGACGTTCTAGGATCGGGCCATGCCTTTGACCGTGGACGACGTCGACCGGTTCGTGGCCGCCAGACCCCGCCTGGAGGCCATCGCCTACCGCCTGCTCGGCTCCGCCGCGGAGGCCGAGGACGCCGTGCAGGAGACGTTCCTGCGCTGGCAGTCCGCCGACACGGGCCACGTCGAGGTGCCCGAGGCGTGGCTGACGAAGGTGCTCACCAACCTGTGCCTCAACCAGCTCGGCTCCGCGCGGGCGCGCCGCGAGACGTACGTCGGGGAGTGGCTGCCCGAGCCGCTGCTCGCCGGCGACCCGATGCTCGGCCCGGCCGAGACCGCCGAGCAGCGCGAATCGGTCTCGTACGCCGTCCTCACGCTGATGGAACGCCTGTCCCCCAACGAGCGGGCGGTCTATGTGCTGCGGGCCGCCTTCGACCACTCCCACCGGGAGATCGCCGAGATCCTCGACATCACCGAGTCGGCCAGCCAGCAGATCTTCCACCGCGCCAAGAAGCACGTCGCCGACGGCCGGGCCCGCACCGAGGTCGACGAGGCCGCCGCCCGGCGGATCGTCGAGGAGTTCCTGGCCGCCGCCACCAGCGGGCAGACCGAGCCGCTGGTACGCCTGCTCACCCAGGACGCCGTCGCGATCGGCGACGGCGGCGGCAAGGTCCCGGCCCGCGCCAAGGCGTTCGTGGGCGCCGTCG
Organism: Nonomuraea sp. NPDC005730; assembly: GCF_040630865.1. Lineage (NCBI taxonomy): Bacteria > Bacillati > Actinomycetota > Actinomycetes > Streptosporangiales > Streptosporangiaceae > Nonomuraea > Nonomuraea sp. NPDC005730. The sequence goes on along the minus strand of NZ_JBEXYK010000001.1, from coordinate 314,956 downwards.
CGGTCGCGAAGTTCCTTTGGGGCCTGGTCAAGCCGGGCAAGGCCAAGCGCGCCATCATCGGCGGCTCGCCCGAGATCTACCCCTGGACCGCCAACGGGGAGCCGGCCGTCGTGGCGGTCATCGACGGCCGGGTCGTCGGCGTCATGTGCCTGGAGGTCACCGGCGAGGGCATCGCCGCGTTCCGCAACCAGGTCAACCCCGACAAGCTCGACCGCGCCACCACGCGCTGGGCGGCCACCGACCACGGGGAGCCGCTGTTCAGAGTCTTCTGAGGCAGGGTGTGACGCGCTTCACATCGTGATCCTGTCAGGAAAACGCGGGCCGTCCGGTTCAGGTGGCGAACCCGCGTCAGACAGGAGCGAGGAAATGCAGCACCGCATCATCGTCCTCGGAGCCGGCTACACCGGAGCCGTCGTCGCCGGCCGCCTCGCCAGGCGGCTGAGCCACGAGGACGTCGCCATCACCCTCGTCAACGCCGAGCCCGACTTCGTGGAACGCGTCCGCCTGCACCAGGTGGCGACCGGGCAGGACCTCAGGCCCAGGCCGTTCCGCGAGATGTTCGCCGGCACCGGCGTCGAGCTGCGGCTCGGGACGGTCACCGGCCTCGACGCCGACCGCGGGACCGTCACCGTCACCGGCGCGGACGGCGCCGAGGAGCTGGCCTACGACACGCTGGTCTACGCGCTCGGCAGCGGCTGGAACGCCGAGAGCGTGCCCGGGACCGCCGAGCACGCCTACGACGTCGCCGGCCGTCCGGGCGCGCTGCGGCTGCGCGAGCGGCTGGCCCGGCTCGACGCCGGGCAGCGCGTGGTCGTCGTCGGCGGCGGGCTCACCGGGCTGGAGGCCGCGACCGAGATCGCCGAGGCCCGTCCCGACCTCGACGTCGCCCTCGCCGCCCGCGGCGGTCTCGGCGACTGGCTCTCGCCGAAGGGCCGCGCGCACGTGCGGAAGGTCCTCGCCGGGCTCGGGGTGAGCGTGCACGAGCACACGGCCGTCACCGGCGTCGAGGCCGGCCGCGTCATCACCGACGGCGAGCCCATCCCGGCCGAGGTGACCGTCTGGACGGCCGGCTTCGCCGTGCACCCGATCCCGCGGGCGACCACCCTGGAGGTCACCGGCACCGGCCAGATCGTGGTCGACGCGACCATGCGCTCGGTCTCGCACCCGAACGTGTACGCCGTCGGCGACGCCGCCATGGCGATGGGCCCCGGCGACAAGCCGCTGCGGATGTCGTGCGCGTCGGGGATCCCGACCGCCTGGCAGGCCGCCGACTCGATCGCGGCGCGGCTGACCGGCGGGAAGTTGCCGAACACGCCGCTGCGCTACTTCAACCAGTGCGTCTCGCTGGGCCGGAGCAACGGCCTGATCCAGTTCGTCACCGCCGACGACCGCGCCGTGCCCACCGTGCTGACCGGGCGGGTCGCCGCCGTCTACAAGGAGCTGGTCTGCAAGAGCGCCGCCTGGGGCGTCGCCAACCCGATGCTGGGCCTGCCGGCCCGGCGCCGCCGCGTCACCCGCCCGAACGCCCCGGCCGGCCCCGCCGCCGCCAGGGCGCGTGCCTGAAGACGGACGGCGGCGGGCCCCCGTCAGGGGTCGTGAGGACGACGAGCTGCCGGGTCGCCCGGGTCATCGCCACGTAACGGTCGACCGTGCCTTCGACGCCCTCGCCGCCCTCGCCGAACCGGTCCGGATCGACGAGGACGACCAGGTCGAACTCCAGCCCCTTCGACAGCTCCGGCGTCAGCGACCGGACCCGGGGCCGCTCCCGGAAGGCCGGGTCCCCGATCACGCAGGCGATCCCCTCGGGGTTCGCGGCGAGCCAGGCGTCGAGGATCGTGCCCAGCTCGGCGACCGGCCCGCGCGTGACGGGGACGCCGCTCTCCCGGATGGAGGCCGGCACGTTGGCGTCCGGCAGGGCCGCCCTGATGACCGGCTCGGCCTCGGCCATGATCTCCGCCGGGGTCCGGTAGTTGACGCTCAGGGTGGCCAGCTCGACGCGGTCGATGCCGACCCGGCCGAGCCGTTCCGTCCACGACTCCGTGAACCCGTGCCTGGCCTGGGCGCGGTCGCCGACGATGGTGAAGCTCCTGGACGGGCAGCGCAGCAGCAACATCTGCCATTCGGCGTCGGTCAGCTCCTGGGCCTCGTCCACGACGACGTGCGCGAACGGCCCGGCGAGCAGGTCCGGCTCCACGGTGGGCAGCTCCGACTCGTCCACCAGGTTGCGCTGGAGGTCCGCCCGGCGTAGCTGCGTCACCAGGCCCTCGCCGTCGTCGTCGGCCTCGATCAGGTTGTCGACGACCTGGGCCATGCGCTCGCGCTGGACGGCCAGGGCGGCCTCCTCCCGGCGCTTGCGGCCGGACGCCTCCGGGTCGCCGAGGCGCTGGCGGGCCGCGTCCAGGAGGGGCAGGTCGGAGACCGTCCAGGACTGGGCGTCCGCGCGCTGGAGCCGCCGGATCTCGTCCGGGCCGAGCCAGGGGGCGCACAGGCGCAGGTAGGCGGGGACCGTCCACAGGTCGCCGACCAGGTCGGCGGGCTCGATCAGCGGCCAGGCGCGGTTGAAGGCGGTGAGCAGCTCCCGGTTGGCCCGCAGCGACCTGCGCAGCAGCTCCGGCGAGACGTCGTCCTCGCCGGAGCCGTCATGTCCGCCGTGCCCGTCGTGCTTGTCGTGCTTGTCGTGCTTGTCGTGCTTGTCGTGCTTGTCGATGAGGATCGTGAGCAGTTCCGCCCAGATCTGGTCGCGGGCCTCGTTGTGCGGGGTGCCGGGTTCGGCGGCCTGGAACGCCTCGGCCCAGTCCTCGGCGCTCAGCCAGACGTCCGCCCAGTGCGTGGTGACCGTCATGCCCTTGGCGGGCGGGTTCTCGTAGAACCTGACGGCCGGCTCGATCGCCTTCACCATGTCCGCGGACGCCTTCAGCCGCGCCACCTCCGGGTCCCGCTCGGGGGCCGCCGCCGCCCCCTCGGGCACGAGGTCGCGCAGGGTGCAGGTCCGCACGCCCTCCTCCCCCAGGCTGGGCAGCACGTCGGCGACGTAGGCCAGGTAGGGCTGGTGCGGGCCGACGAACAGCACGCCGCCCCGGTGGTGGCCGAGCCTGGGGTCGGAGTAGAGCAGGTAGGCCGAGCGGTGGAGGGCGACGACGGTCTTGCCGGTGCCGGGGCCGCCGTCCACGACGAGGGCGCCGCGGGATCCGGCCCGGATGATGGCGTCCTGGTCGGCCTGGATGGTGCCGAGCACGTCCCGCATCCTGGGCGAGCGGTTGCCGCCCAGGCTGGCGATGAACGCGGACTGGTCGTCGAGCGCGGCGTGGCCTTCGAAGCCGTCGGCGGTGAACACCTCGTCCCAGTAGTCGCTGATCCGGCCGCGGGTCCAGCGGTACCTGCGGCGGCTGGCCAGGCCCATGGGGTTGGCGTGGGTGGCGCCGAAGAACGGCTCGGCCGCGGGCGAACGCCAGTCGAGCAGCAGGCGGCGGCCGTCGCTGTCGGTGAGGCCGAGCCGTCCGATGTACACCGGTTCGGGGTGGTCGGTGGTGACCATGTGACCGAGGCACAGGTCAAGGCCGAAGCGGCGCAGCGTACGCAGGCGGGCGGACAGGCGGTGGATCTCCAGGTCCCGGTCGAGCGCCTGCCGGCCCTTGCCGCCGGGGGCCAGGCGTTCGGCGTCGAGGCGGGCGGACAGGTCGGCGATCGACTGCTCCAGGCTCTCGGCGAGGGCCGCGAAGTGTCGCTCGTCGACGGCGATCAGCGCCGGGTCGGCCTTGGCGGCGAGGTTGCCGGGCAGGTCGAACACGCCGGTGGTCAGGGGATTCATGTATGTGGCTCCGCTACGAGGTCGGTCTTCGTGGCAAGGCTGCTGGCCTCGGCGGACGATTCTGCGCCATGACGGGGGTCTTGCCGCAAGCCCCCCGGTACGCTATACGTTGAGAGTGGAAAGGAGTAGAAGCTCCTTTTTCTGCCACTTTGCCCTCTCCGCGGCACAGACTTCGCTTCGCGGAGCAGCGGAAGCGGGTGACCCGCCCGTGACGGGCGGATCACCGGTCAAGGGTCACCAGTCGCCGTCGCCGCCCTCGTCCTCGTCGCCTTCGAAGATCTCCTCGACGATCTCCCCCGCCACCAGGCCGCCGACCACGCCGGCGGCGCCGGCCGCGGCCACCGCGCCCAGGCCCGGCCCGCCGTGGTGCTGCTCGTGACGGCCGTAACCGTGGTGACCGTGGTGGTCGCCGTGGCCGTGGTGGTCGCCGTGCGCGAAGCCCGCGTGGGCGTGCGAGGCCAGGCCGGACAGCCAGCGGTCGAGCTCGGCGGCCCAGTCGGTGTGCAGGGCGTCGGCGTGGCTGACGGTGAAGCGGCCGATCGCGTCGCCGGAGTAGCGGCCGGCGCGCTTGTCGGCCTCCAGGACCACCTCCAGCCCCGCCGGATCGGCCACGAAGGTCACTTCGAGCTCGCCGAGCACACCGGCGTACCGGCCGGCCGGGTGGAACTCGATCTCCTGGTAGAACGGCAGCTCCTGGCGCACGCCGTACAGGCGGCCGGCCTCCAGGTCGGCGGACTTGAACGCGAAGCCGAGCTGCAGCAGCGCCTCCAGGATGCGCAGCTGGGAGGGCAGCGGCTCGACCGCGACCTCGTCGAGGTCGCCCTTGTCGACCGCCTTGGCGATGGCGAGCTCGGTGCGCACGCCCAGCGCCATGCCGTGCAGCGGCTGCCCGCCGATCTGGCTGATCGGCGCCTCCCACGGCACGCCGACCTCGAAGGGGATCGTGCGCTCCGCGCCCTGACGCAGCAGGAACGGCCCCGACACCTGGACGCGGAAGAACTCCCCCGCCCCCGCGTGCTCGCCGTCGCCGTGCTCGAACTCCACGCGGGCGACCAGGCCGAGGGTGACGTGCTCGATCTCGGCGTCGAAGTCGCCGCCCTTGAGCCGCACCTCGCCGGACAGCGTGCCGCCCGGCTGGACGCGCGGGGTCGCCAGAACGGTGTCCACCGAGGGCGCGCCGACGCCGAAGGCACCCAGCATGCGTTTGAAGACCACGGCTTGTTCTCCCTGTCGAAGATCGAATGTGTGCAGCCGCCCCGCACAACGATCTCCGTCCGGCCCCGGTTCCGGCCATGCCGAAATCGTCTGCCCGCAAGGGGGCGAAAACGGCAGGATCCCGGCGGGCGGCGCGTTCGCCGCCCGCCGGGATCCCGGCGCGTCCCGCTCTACCGGACGCCGCGTCTGCCGTAGAGGCCCGCCGCCAGGGCCACCCCCAGACCGGCGAGCACCACCTGGATGACCAGTTCTATCCAGTCGATGCCGCGGGTGTCCGCGACGCCGACCGCGGCGGCGATCGCGGTGCCGATGAGGGCCGCGACGATGCCGATCACGATCGTGAGCCAGATGGGGATGCTCTGACGGCCCGGCACGACCAGCCGGCCGATGACGCCGATGACGAGCCCGATGATGAGGGCGGAGATGATGCCGGTGACTTCCACGCTTCACACTCCCGTTCTGCCGCGCCGGGCGTCGTCACCCCTCGTGGGGGAGGAGTGACCCCCGGCCTGACAGCGCCATTGCTTCCCAGCAGCATCACAAAGAAACCGGACGACTCAGCCTGATATCGGTTCATGGCGGACAGGATCCATGGGGGTGTGCCGTTCGCGGTGGTGGCGGAGGCGGCCCCGCGGTGCCTACACTGCGGGCACACCCCACGAACAGCAGACGCGAACGAACGGCGCACCGAACCCCCCGCAGGAGCCTTTGTGACCGTCAGACGAATCGTGCTGCACGCCCTGCTCGCCGCGACGACCGCGACGACCGCCGCCACGACCGCCGCGGCGCCGGCGCACGCCACCGCCTTCACCCTGACCAGCACCGCCTTCACCCAGGGCGGGATCATCCCGAAGGTGCACGAGTGCACCAGCGGCGGCCAGACCGACCCCGGCCGGCGCAACGAGTCACCGCCCCTGACCTGGAGCGGCGGCCCGGCCGGGACCCGCGGCTACGCCCTGGTCATGAGGGATCTCGACAACAACAACCTCATCCACTGGGTGATCTACGACATCCCGGCGGGCGTGACCTCGCTGCCGCAGAACGTCGAGCACGCCTACCGTCCCGCGGCCCCCGCCGGAGCCCGGCAGATCTACTACCGCGGCAGCGCGACCCTGTACGGCTACCAGGGGCCGTGCTCCCCCTGGTCGGTCAACACCTACCAGTTCACCGTGCACGCCCTCGACCGGGCCGCCCTGACCGAACTGGGCTCCGGTTCGTCCACGACGACCGCGGCGAGGGTGATCTCCGGCGCGTCCCTGGGGACGGCCGTGTTGTCCGGCGAGTCCTGAACGCTCAGGAGCGCCCTCAGCCGAGGGCGCGGTCGAGGTTGAAGGCGGCGCTGATCAGGGCCAGGTGGGTGAACGCCTGCGGGAAGTTGCCCTGCTGCTCGCCCGTCCGGCCGATCTCCTCGGCGTACAGGCCGAGGTGGTTGGCGTAGGTCAGCATCTTCTCGAAGGCCAGGCGGGCCTCCTCCACCCGGCCGGCGCGGACCAGCGCCTCGACGTACCAGAAGGAGCAGATGGAGAACGTGCCCTCCTGGCCGCGCAGGCCGTCGGGGCTGGCGTCCGGGTCGTAGCGGTAGACCAGCGAGTCGGACACCAGGTCGGCGGTGAGCGCGTCGAGGGTGGACAGCCACTTCGGGTCGGTGGGCGAGACGAACTTGGCCAGCGGCATCATCAGCAGCGCCGCGTCGAGCACGTCGCCGTCCTCGTGCTGGACGAACGCCTGCCGCGCGGCGGACCAGCCGTGGGCCATGATCTGCCGGTAGAGGTCGTCGCGCGCCCCGCGCCAGTGGGGGATGTCGGCGGGCAGGCCGCGGTGGGCGGCCATGCGCATGGCGCGCTCGATGGCGACCCAGCACATCAGCCGGGAGTACAGGAACTTCTTGCGCCCGCCCCTGGTCTCCCAGACGCCCTCGTCGGGCTGGTCCCAGTTGTCGCAGACCCAGTCGACCAGGGCGCAGACGGCGTCCCAGTGGTCGCTGGAGATGGGCTTGCCCCATTTGTCGTAGAGGTAGACGGAGTCGAGGAGGGCGCCGTAGATGTCGAGCTGGAGCTGGCCGGCGGCGGCGTTGCCGATGCGCACCGGGGCCGAGCCGCGGTAGCCCTCCAGGTGGTCGAGCTGCCGTTCGGGCAGGTCGGTACGGCCGTCGATGCCGTACATGATCTGGAGGGGGCCGTTGGGGCCGGCGGGGCGCAGGCTGACGTGCCGGGTCAGGAACGACATGAACGCCTCGGCCTCGCCGGTGAAGCCCAGCCGGAGCAGGGCGTAGACGCAGAAGGCGGCGTCGCGGACCCACAGGTAGCGGTAGTCCCAGTTGCGCTCGCCGCCGATCAGCTCGGGCAGGCTGGTCGTCGGGGCGGCGACGATCGCGCCGGTCGGCGCGTACGTCAGCAGCTTGAGCGTCAGGGCCGAGCGGTGGACCATCTCCCGCCACCTGCCCCGGTAGCGGGAGGCCGACAGCCATTTGCGCCAGAACGCGACCGTGGCGGTCAGCGCCTCCTCCGCCTCGACGTGCGGGCAGCCGAGGGGCGGGATCTCGGCCTCGACCCGGTCGAGCGCGAACACCTCCGACTCGCCCTCCATGAGGGTGAAGCACGCCCGCACGTCGCGGCCGTCGCACTCGACCGGCACGGTGGCGCTCAGCGCGAGTGTCAGCTGGGCGGACTCGAAGACGGTCAGGCCGTCGACCTCGCGCACGACGTGCGGGTCGGCCCCGTAGCCGAAGCGGGGAGCCACCCTCGTGTGGAACGGCAGCGAGCCGCGCACGCAGAGCACCCGGCGGATCAGCCGCTGCCGGCCGCTGCCGCCCGGCTCGCCGATGATCGGCATGAAGTCCTGGATCTCGCCCACCCCGCTCTCGGTGAAGAAGCGGGTGATGAGCACGTTGGTGTCGGGGAAGTAGAACTGCTTGGTCCGCGCCGGCACGTCGGTGGCCAGCTCGAACGCCCCGCCCCGGTCGGCGTCGAGGATCGCGGCGAACACGCTGGGCGAGTCGAAGGCCGGGCAGCAGTACCAGTCGATGGTGCCGTCGGTGCCGACCAGGGCCACGCTGCGCAGATCGCCGATGAGGCCGTGCTCGGCGATCGGCAGGTAGCGGTCACCGTCTGCTCCACCCATCGCAGCTGTTCTCCCTGGTCAGGGCGGTGCTCAAACCTCGTGCCCGGCCTCCTCCAGCGCGGCCAGGCGGCGGCGGACGTGGGCGCGCTCGGGCTCGCTCCCGGCCGTCCGGAGCGCGGCGCGGTACGCCTCGGCGGCCTCGGGCAACCGGCCGAGCCGGTGCAGCAGGTCTGCGCGGGCCAGCAGGTAGGGGTGGTAGTCGCGCAGCCGCCGCGCCCCGGCCGGCTCCTCCAGCAGCGCCAGCCCGGCCTCGGGCCCGTCGCGCATGGCCACGGCCGCCGCCCTGTTCAGCGCCACCACCGGGGAGGGGTCGAGCGCGAGCAGCACGTCGTACAGGGCCACGACCTGTGGCCAGTCGGTCGCGGCCAGGTCCGGGGCCTCGTCGTGCAGCGCCGCGATCGCGGCCTGGACGGCGTACGGGCCGGGCGGGCCGCCGCTGAGCGCGGTCACCACCAGCGCCGAGCCCTCCTCGATCATGGCCCGGTCCCACAGGCCGCGGTCCTGCTCGCCGAGCAGCACCGGCTCCCCCTCGGGCCCGGTACGGGCCTCGCGCCGCGCGTGCACCAGCAGCAGCAGCGCCAGCAGCCCGGCGACCTCCCGCTCGGCGGGCAGCAGCCGGCGCAGGATCCGGGCCAGCCTGATCGCCTCCTCGGCCAGGTCGAGCCGCTGGAGGAAGGGCCCGGAGCTGGCCGCGTAGCCCTCGGTGAAGATCGAGTAGATCACCTGGAGCACGCCGGGCACCCGTTCCGGCAGCTCGTGGGCCTCGGGCACGCGGAACGGGACGCGCGCCTCCCGGATCTTCTTCTTGGCCCGGACGATGCGCTTGGCCATCGTCTGGGCCGGCACCAGGTAGGCCCGCGCCACCTCGGGGGTGGTCAGGCCGGCCAGGCAGCGCAACGTCAGCGCCCCGCGGTCCTCGGCCGGCAGCGCGGGGTGGGCGCAGGTGAAGAAGAGCCGCAGCCGTTCGTCGGGCAGGCCGCCGTCCTCACCGGGGGGCGCTTCGGGGGCGGCCCGCTCGGCCTCCGCCGCCAGCACGGCCAGCCGGGTGGCGAGCGCCTGCTCGCGCCTGAGCCGGTCGACCGCCTTGCGCCGCGCGGTGGTCATCAGCCACGCGCCCGGATTGGGCGGCACGCCCTCGGCGGGCCAGTGCCTCAGCGCCGCCTCGACGGCGTCGGAGGTGACCTCCTCGGCGAGGTCGAGGTCGCCGAAGCGGCGGACGAGCGCGGCCAGCAGCCGGCCGCGCTCCTCACGGAAGACGGCCTCGATCTCACGCATCGAAGTCGGCGACCGGGCGCACGACCACCGAGCCGCCGCCGCGCGCACCCGGGCAGCGCACGGCCCAGTCGAGGGCGGCGTCGAGGTCCGGCACGTCGATCACGTAGAAGCCGCCCAGGACCTCGCGCGTCTCGGCGTACGGGCCGTCGGTGACGGTGGGCGTGCCGTCGGCGCTCACCCGTACGGTGGTGGCGGTCACGAGGTCGGCCAGCGACTCGCCGGCGACCAGGACGCCCGCCTCCCGGACGGCCTTGTCGTAGGCCATCCACTCCTGGAAGTCGCCCGGCTCCTGCTCGTCGGAGGTGCCGGCGTTGATCAGCAGCATGTACTTCACGGTGTTCCCCTTCGCGGTCGGCGTACGGCTGGCCCGCCGTACGCCGTATCCACGAACGGGACCCGCCCGGATGGACACGCCATGACGATGAGTTTTCCGGTTCCCTCCGGTCATTGTCACGACACGTCACTTCAGGAGGACCGATGAGCGTACTGGAACAGCGGCTGCGGGGCGTGCTGGGCGGGTTCGTGGCGCGGGGCGAGGTGCCGGGGCTGGTCGGGCTCGTCCATCATCGGGGCGAGACGCACGTCGTGCCGGTGGGCACGCTGGAGCGCGGCGGCGGGGCGGCCGTCGAGGCCGACTCGATCTTCCGGATCGCGTCGCTGACCAAGGCCGTCACCGCGGCGGCGGCGATGATCCTGGTGGAGGAGTGCGTCCTGCGGATCGACGACCCGATCGACGACCTGGTCCCCGAGCTGGCCGGTCGCCGGGTGTTGCGCGCCCTGGACGCGCCGCTGGACGACACGGTGCCCGCCACGCGGCCGATCACCGTCCGCGACCTGCTGACCTTCCGGCTCGGCACCGGACAGCTCCTGACCGAGGACGGCGCGGACTTCCCCATCCTGCGCGCGATGCGGGACCCGCGGATCGACCGCGGCCCCGACGGCCCCGGCAGCGGCCCCGGCGAATGGCTCGCGCGGCTGGGCGCGCTGCCGCTGATGTACCAGCCGGGCGAGCGGTGGATCTACCACACGGCCGCCGACGTCCTGGGCGTGCTGATCGCGCGGGCCGCGGGCAAGCCGCTGCACGACTTCATGACCGAGCGCATCTTCGAGCCCCTGGGCATGTACGACACCGGCTACCGCCTGCCCGCCGGCAAGCTCCGCCGCCTGGCGGGCTCCTACCGGCCGGACGGCTCGGGCGGCGTGACGCCGAGGCCCGACCCGCGCGTGTGGGACGAGCCGCCGCCCTTCCCGTCCGGCGGCGGCGGCCCCGGCCTGCTCTCGACCGCCCCCGACTACGCCGCGTTCTGCCGGATGCTGCTGGCACAGGGACGGCACGACCGCGGCCGGATCCTGTCGCGGGCCGGGCCGGTTCGGATGGGCCGGCGGGCTCGGCACCGCGGCCTGCACCGATCCGTCGGAGGGGCTGGTGGGCGTGCTGTTCACCCAGGTGGCGATGACCTCGCCGGTGGCGCCCAAGGTCTTCGAGGACTTCTGGACCGTGACGTACACCTCGATCGACCAGCACCTCGGCCCGTTTTCCGGAAGATAAGGTGGATATGCGGCGTTTCGGGGGATTTCGCCGCTCACAATTCTGAGGGGGACGGGTGGCGGAGTCGTTCGGCACGATGCTACGGAGCCTGCGACACGCCGCCGGGCTGACCATCGAGGAGCTCTCCCACGCCTCCGGCATCAGCGTGCGCGCCATCGGCGACATGGAGCGCGGGGCCAGCCGGGGCCCGCAGCGGCGCACCGTCGAGGCCCTGGCCGAGGCGCTGCGGCTGGACGAGCCGCGGCGCGCGGCGCTGTCCGACGCCGCCCGCGCCGGCCGCCCGCGCCAGGACACCGCGCCGGGCGCCTGCGAGCCGCCCCGCGGCGTGGGCGACTTCACCGGCCGCGAACGGGAGCTGCGCCTGCTGCGCGACCTGGCCGCCCGCACGGCCGAGGACGCGCCCGCCGTCGTCGCAGCCGTCTCCGGGGCGGCCGGCATCGGCAAGACCGCCCTGGCCGTGCGCGCCGCCGCGCACCTGGCCGACCTGTTCCCCGACGGCCGCTTCTACCTGGACCTGCGCGGCATGGACCCGGTCCCGCTGGACCCGTGCACGGCGCTGTCCAGGCTGCTCAACGCCCTGGGCGTGGCCGAGCGGCGCATCCCGGCCGACGAGGAGGACCGCGCCGGCCACTACCGCGCCCTGCTGCGCGGCCGGCGCTGCCTGATCATCCTGGACAACGCCGCGAACGAGGCCCAGGTGCGCCCGCTGCTGCCCGCCGAGGGGCCGGCCATGACGCTGGTCACCAGCCGCCGCCCGCTGGCCGGGCTGGAGGGCGTGCACCAGATGCCGCTGGCGCACCTGGCGGCCGGGGAGTCGGCCGCGCTGCTGCGCGCGATCGTCGGCGCCGAGCGCGCCGACGCCGACCCGGACGGGGTCGCGCAGGTGGCCGACCTGTGCGGGAACCTGCCGCTGGCGCTGCGCATCGCCGGGAACCGGCTGCAGAGCAGGCCCGGCTGGACCGCCGGTCACCTGGCCGCCCGCCTCGGCGACGAGGGACGCCGGGTGGAGTCGCTGGCGGCCGGCGACCTGTCGGTGGCGGCGGCCTTCGCGCTGTCGTACCGGCAGCTGTCGGCGCCCGCGCGGCGCGGCTTCCGGCGGCTGGCGCTGGCCGCCGCGCCGGACTTCGGGGTGCCGATGACGGCGGTCCTCGCCGAGCTCGGTCCGGACGAGGCCGAGGACGCCCTGGAGGAACTGGTCGATCTCGGGCTGCTACAGTCGCCCTACCCCGGCCGCTACCGCTTCCACGACCTGGTCCGGCTGTTCGCCCGCGCCCGGCTGTCGGACGAGGAGCCCATGACGGCGCAGCGGCAGGCGCGGCGGCGGATGGACGACTGGCTGCTGGAGGTCGCGACCGTCGCCGGGCGCTGGTTCGAGCCGGACTACGGCGCGCCGCCGTCCGGCTGGAGCTCGCTGGTCGAGCTGGACAGCGCGCGGCAGGCGCAGGAATGGCTCCAGGCCGAGGGCACGGCGTGGCTGGCCGCGCTGCGGCAGGCGGCCCGCGCCGGTGAGCACCCGCGGGTCGTCGAGGTGGCCGAGGCCATGCACTGGTTCTCCGACCTGTGGATGCATTGGGGGCACTGGCCCGAGGTGTTCGAGCTGTCGTCCGGGGCGGCCCGCGAAATGGGCGACCGCGCGCAGGAGGCGGTGCACCTCAACTACCTGTCCTGGGCGCGCACGTACTGCCAGGGCCGCTACGACGAGGGCGAGCGGGCCGCGCTGCGCGCGCTGGAGCTGGCCCGCGAGGTCGGGGACGTGCGCCAGCAGGGCTGGGCCCTGACCTACGCCACCTGGGCGCTGTGGGGGCGCGACGACCGGCGCGCCACGGAGACCGGCCTGGAGCACGCGCGGCGGGCGGCGGAGTGCTTCCGGCAGGCAGGCGACCCCGAGGGGTACGCGCAGGCCATGCTCAGCGTCGGCAACGGCCTGCGCCGGCTGGGCCGGATCGAGGAGACCGTACGGCACGGGCTGGAGCTGCTGGAACGGCTGCGCGACCCGGCGTTCGGCGGCACGCCGGTCATCGTCGCCCACGCCGTCGGGGCGGCGCTGGACCTGCTGAGCGACGGCTACTTCGCGCTCGGCCGCTGGGAGGAGGCCGCCGACCACTATCGCGAGGCGCTGGTCGAGCTGCGCAAGCGCCCGATCAACCGGGCCACGGCCCAGACACTGACGAACCTGGGCCGGGCGCTGGTCGAGCTGGGGCGGCGGGAGGAGGCGCGCGAGGCGTTCCAGGAGGCCCTGGAGCTGTACGAGGCCTCCGCCGACGCCGTCCGGGCGGCCCGCGTGACCGCCGAACTCGCCCGCCTGGCCCCGGTGAAGACCGCCGTCAAGACCGCTGTGACGATTCCGGATCCGGAAGGCGCTCGCTGAGCGGGCCGGTCAGGGGTCCACGAACCGTTCGATGAAGGTCAGGGCGGTGCCGCAGACCTCGCGCCAGCCGCTGTCCACCGTCATCGAGTGCCCGCGCCCCGGCAGCTCGACGATCTCGGTCAGATGGTGCCGGTTGCGCGCCTGCCACAGGTAGGAGGCGTGCGCGGCGGCCCACGGGACCGTGCGGTCCATCTCGCCGGCGACCAGCAGCAGCGGCCCCCGGTCCGGCGCGGTGCCGTCGAGGCCCGACGGGACGCCCGCCTCCGCCGCCTGGGCGGCGTACGTCTCGTACAGCCGCCTGGCCTCCTCCTCGCCGACGGCGTTGGCCACGGCGTGCCGGAAACGCCCGTACGTGAGCGCCCCGCGGAACGGCGCCGGGCTGATCGCCACGCAGGCGCAGGCCAGCCCGCGCCCGGCCAGGATCTGCGCGACCAGGCCGCCGGCGGCATGGCCGACCAGGGCGGGCCGGCGCACCAGCCCGCCGATCAGCCCCGCGAAGTGCCCGGCGGCATGCCCGGCGGCGTCGCCGTTCTCGGGCCAGGCCGGGATGACGGGGACGAACCCCGCCTGCCCGAACACCTCGGCCCAGGGCTCCCAGCTCCCGGCCAGCAACCACGGGTCGTGGACGAAGACGACCGGGACCCGCCCGGTGGCGTTGGCGTGCCGCACCTGGTCCAGGTCGTAGGCGGAGGGCATGGTGCGGGAGGTCAGCTCTCGTGCAGGGCCCGGCGCAGCGTGCCGGTGGCCAGCTCGATCGCCGACTCGGCCGCGTACGTGCCGCGCAGCGCGTTGAGCATGACGAAGTCGTGGATGATGCCCTGGTAGCGCACCGCGGTCACGGGCACCCCGGCCGCGCGCAGCTTGGCGGCGTACGCCTCGCCCTCGTCCCGCAGCACGTCCGCCTCGCCGGTGATGACCAGCGCCGGCGGCAGGCCGGCCAGCTCCTCGGCGGTGGCCCGCAGCGGGGACGCGGTGATCTCGGCGCGTTCGGCGTCCGAGGTCGTGTACTGGTCCCAGAACCACTGCATGCCGTCCCGGCGCAGGAAGTAGCCCTCGGCGAACTGCCGGTAGGACTCGGTGTCGAAGGACGCGTCGGTCACCGGGTAGAACAGCACCTGCCGGCGCAGCGACAGCCCGCCGCGCTGCTTGGCCATGATGGTCAGCGCGGCGGTCATGTTGCCGCCCACGGAGTCGCCGGCCACCGCGACGCGCGTGGCGTCCAGGCCCTTGGCGGCGCCGTCGGTGACGATCCAGCGGGCGACCGTCCAGTTCTGCTCGATGGCGACCGGGTAGCGGTGCTCGGGCGACAGGTCGTACTCGGGGAAGACCACGGCGGCGCCGGCGCCGGTCGCCAGCTCGCGGACCAGCCGGTCGTGGGTGTGGGCGTTGCCGAAGACCCAGCCGGCGCCGTGGATGTAGATGATCACGGGCAGGTCGCCGGTGCTGCCGGCGGGCCGCACGATGCGGGCCCTGACCTCGCCGGTGGGTCCGCCGGGGACCGTCACCCACTCCTCGTCCACGGCGGGCAGCTCGGCCGGGCCGGACTGCACCTCGTTGACGGCCTTGCGGCCCTCCTCCGGCGGGAGCTGGAAGAGGTACGGCGGCTCGGCGGTGGCCTCGGCGAACGCCTGAGCGGCGGGTTCCAGGACGGGCTTGATCATGATCGCTCCAGGAGAGAAGGGGTGGGAAGCGGGGGGGCCGTCACCCATCCAAGCGACCGTCCTGGGGAAAGACGAGGCGGAACCACAGGCAGAAGTACGTTTCCGCCTCGTGCGCGCGAGCGGCCCGGCTGTTGGATCGCTACCGGGGCCGACCGGTCCCCCTCTTGCCCCGAGAAGGAGTTTTTCCCATGACGGAGAGCATCACCCCGACGGTCGTCCTCGTGCACGGCGCGTTCGCCGACGCGGCGAGCTGGTCCGGCGTCATCGCCGAGTTGCAGCGGGACGGCATCCCCGTGGTGGCCCCACCGAACCCGCTGCGCGGCCTGGCCTCGGACGCGGCGTACGTCGCCTCCGTGGCGGCCCAGATCGACGGCCCGGTCGTGCTGGCAGGCCACTCGTACGGCGGCGCGATCATCACCGTGGCCGGCGCGGCGGACAACGTCGTCGGCCTCGTCTACGTCGCCGCGTACGTCCTCGACGAGGGCGAGAGCCTGGGCAAGCTCCAGGGCCGCTTCCCCGAGCCGCCGCTCGGCGCGAGCCTGCGGCAGGCGGCCTACCCGCTGCCGGACGGCGGCGCCGCCGTCGAGTTCACCATCGCCGCCGACGCCTTCCCCCGGGTCTTCGCCGCCGACGTGCCGGCCGAGGTCACCCGGGTCCTCGCGGTGGCGCAGCGGCCCCTGGCGGCCGGGGCGTTCACCGAGGCGGCGGCCACGGCGGCCTGGCGGGCCAAGCCGTCGTGGGCCGTCATCGCCGACGCCGACCAGGCCATCAACCCCGACGTGCAGCGGTTCGGGGCCGAGCGGGCCGGCGCGACCGCCGTGGAGGTCGCCGGCGCCTCGCACGCGGTCGCGGTGTCGCGGCCGAAGGAGGTCGCCGACGTGATCCGGGCGGCCGTCCGGGCCACCGCCTCCTGACGGCCGCCCGGCCGCCAGGAGGCGGGGTGGTCAGGACTGCTTGCCGAGCCCCTGGAAGCGGCTGTCGATGAAGTCGCCCCAGGTGGCGTCCAGCGACATCAGCTCGCCGTCCACCATCTTCCACTGGCGGGCCTTGTGCTGCGGGTAGGCGAAGAGCACCGACGACAGGCGCTCGTAGCCGGCGGGCATCGGCTTGGTGTGCACCCGGTGCGTGGACGGCCGGAACCGCCCGTCGGAGGCGCTGGTGAGCATCCGGCCGATGTTGCACAGCACGACGTCGGTCCCGGCGATCACCGGCTCGACCCAGGTGCCGTCGTGCAGCACGTACTGCAGGCCCTGGTCGGACGGGGGCAGCTGGAGGCCGAGCATCTGGATGCCGGAGTGCTCGTGGGCCAGCACCTCGCGGTCGCCGACGTCCCGGTAGTGGATCACCCGCAGGTTCGTCGCGTCGTGCGAGAGGTCCAGCTCGGGCGTGCCGGGCGGCATCATCCCCCGGACGACCTCGCCGAAGAGCGAGATCAGCCGGAAGGCGATGTCGAACACCTCGGCGGCGCGGGTGCCGAACGCCGGGAAGGCCCGCAGCACGTCACCCGCCCCGGGCGGCTGGTCGCCGATCATGGCGCCGCTGACGTGGATGAACTCCTTCGGGTCGGGCACGCCGTTGGCCAGGCGCGGGATCTCCGAGTTGTACGGGAAGAACCCGTGCGTGCCGCCGACGGCGAGCTGCGGGACGGCGTCGAAGGCGTAGTCGGACAGGCTCGGCCCGGTCGCCCGGCAGGCCGCGGCGAACTCGTTCATCATGGCCTCGACGCGCTCGCCGATGCCGGGCACCTCCGCGGCCATGAAGCCCCATCCGGTCAGCTGCGACCTGATGGCGTCGGTGGCGGCGGCCATGTCCGCCTCGATGTCATGCAGCCTGACGACGGGGGCGCGGCCGCTGAGTTCCATGAGAGGGACGTCCATTGTCACTCCGTTTCTCGATGACCGTTCGGGGATGGTTCGTCGTACGTGCTACGTGCTACGTGCCGGTGCTGCTCAGGTGGCGCGGGTTGCGGGAGGCGGGGGCGAGGCCGAGACGCTGGGCGACCAGGGCGACCTCGGTGCGGTTGGAGCAGTTGAACTTGACGAGCAGGTTCGAGATGTGGCGCTTGACGCCGTGGATGGAGATGCCCATCGAGCGGGCGATCTGGTGGTTGCTCATACCGCGCAGCAGCAGCGCCAGCACCATGTGCTCACGCTCGGTCAGGCGGCTGAGCAGGTCGGGGCCGCCCCTGGACGGGACGGGCGCGTCGCCGCGCAGCAGCCGATCGAAGGTGCCCGACAAGCCGGCGACATTGATCTCGTCCCACAGCAGGCAACCGGCCAGCCCGTACCGCTGGACGACGCAGGGGGCGAGCTCCTCCCCCTGGCGCACCATGGCCACGATCTGCGGGCGGGCCCGGCGGGGGCCTCCGCCGAGCACGTCCGGCAGGACGGCGAGCGGGATCACCGCCACGTCGAAGTCCTCGCCGGCCAGCAGCAGCCGGGCCTCCGCGCAGCTGCGCACGACCGCGACCCCGGCCACGTTCGACACCTTCATCAGCAGCGGCGGGAGCCCGTAGAAGGAGACCTCGTCCTCGGCGAGCCAGAAGACGGACAGCCTGGAGCACCTCGCCCGGAGGCTGGAAGGGGAGGCCGGGATCGGCTGGGCGGCCTCCAGCGTGATGGCACTCATCGCATGATCCTCTCTGCGTCGGCGAACGGCGGTCGGTCGGTACGCGGCGGCGGCTCACTCAGTCGCGGCGTCTCACCAGGTGGAAGGAGAAGTCGGTGCCCCTGTGGTAGTCCTGCGAATACAGCACCGGCCGTCCGGCGCTGTCGTGGTGGGTCTGGAGGAGCAGCAGCCAGGCGCCGCCGTCCTCGTGGGTGCCGATGCGCTCGGCCTGGGCGTGGCTGAGGGTCACCGCGCGAACCTGGGCGACGGCGTAGGCGATGGTGTGGCCGTGCTCGGTGAGGAGCTGGAACAGCGAGCCGGTCCAGTCCACTTCGTCCAGGGGGCGGCCGATGAGCGAGCGCGGGAACAGGTCGATCGAGTACAGCAGCGCGTCGTCCCGGTGCCTGCGCAGGCGTTCCAGCCGGACGATGGCCTCGCCGGGCGGCAGTTGCAGCAGCTCGCGCTGGTGGCGGTCCGGCTCGGTGGCCACGACGTCGAGGACGGTGTTGTCGGCGGTGAACCCGCGGCTGGCCAGCATCTCGGTGACGCCTTCGAGGCGGGTCAGCGGCCGGTCCAGGCTGGGCTGCGAGGTGAGGTAGCGGCCGTCGCCGTGCCTGGCCTGGATGAGCCCTTCCTGCTCCAGGAGCTTGAACGCCTCCCTGATGCTGGTGCGCCCGACGTCGAACAGGGTCATGAGCTCGTTCTCCGACGGCAGCCTGTCACCGGGGCGCAGCCCCTGCTCGACGATCAGGGCGTGCAGCCGGTCACGGATCTGGATGGCCAGGGTGGGATGACGTCGTGTCACGCGGGTCTCTCCTGCACGGACGGACCGCGGAGCGGGGCGATGCCGAGCTCGGCGGCCGATGGGTAGCTGGGGGCACAGAACCGGCGCGTGACCGAGACGGTCGCCACCTGGCAGGCGAGCCGGACGCCGCGCACCAGGCCCGCGCCGGCGCAGAGGGCGGCCGCCAGGGCGCCGGTGAAGGCGTCACCCGCGCCGGTGGTGTCCACAACGCGCACGCTGGGGACGTCGATCAGCATAGTGCCGCCGTCGTCGGCGATCTCGGCGCCGTGCTCGCCGCGGGTGACGACGACGGTGCGTCCCCTGGTCCTGCCGCGCAGGTCGTCCAGGTCGCCGGGGGTGTCGCCGGCCAGCGCGGACAGCTCGCCCTCGTTGAGCACCAGCAGGTCGGCCCGGGCCAGCAGCTCCTTCCCGGTCCCCTCCAGGAACGGTCCCGCCGGGCTCGGGTTGAGCAGGACGCGCACGCCCGGCGGGGCCGCCGTCGCGGCGGCGTAGGAGATCTCCAGCGGGATCTCCCCCTGCAGGACGAGCACGGACCCGGCGGGCAGGCCGGCGGCGGCGGCGGCCGCCTGGGCGGGCGGCAGCAGGTCGGCGGCCCCCGGCCAGGTCATGACCATCTGCCTGCCACCCGCGTCGACGTAGACGAAGCTGCGCCCGGTCGCGACGCCGACGGCCGTGGTGCAATCGCCGACCTCGATGCCCTCGGCGCGCAGCTCGGCCAGCGCCACCGGCCGGGCGGCGTCGTCGCCGAGGCAGCCGACGAACCGGGCGGGAGCGCCCAGCCGGGCGGCGGCGACGGCCACGTTCGCGGCCTTGCCGCCGTGCGCGGTGGCGTAGTCGGCGGCGTTGACGCTCTCGCCCGGCTCCGGCAGGTGGCCGCCGAACATGTAGAGGTCGACGATGTAGGCCCCGACCGCGACGACGGTCACGAGCCCAGCCCCAGGGCGCAGGGCGCGATGCTGTCGGCGTCGACGGTCACGCGCACGTCGGGGTGGTGGTGCGCGAAGGTCACCGGGAGCAGCACGTCCGGCTCGGTGGTGAGCAGCAGCACCCGGACGATGTAGCGCTTCCAGGCGCCCCCGTCGGTGATCAGGTGCAGCCGGCGGGCGGAGAGGATCTCCGACATGCCGACGGTGATCGCCATCCGCGGGATCGCCTGCGTGTAGCCGCCGGTCACCCGGTGGGAGTGGGCCACGATCGTGTCGTCGAGCAGGGGGACGACGCGTGTGGTCGAGGCGGCGAACTCCGCGGCGGTGTACTGGTGCCAGCGCGTGGACGGCGGCTCGTTGAAGGCCAGGTGCCCCCGGTAGCCGAAGCCCGCGTAGCAGGTGTCGGCGCCGCCCTCGCCCCGCAGGCGCGTGCCGAACGCGTCCGGGTCGAACACGTCGGGGAAGACGACGTTGCCGGGGTGGGGCCGCAGGTCGGGGTCGAGGAGCTGGTAGAGGTTGCGGTCGCAATAGCCGCGGAAGCTGAAGGGGTGCGAGGGGTCCACCGGCCGGCCCTGCCAGTCGAGGAACTCGTCCATGTGGAAGGCGAACACGTCGGCCCAGCTGATGCGCTCCTCGTTGCAGATGCGCGCCAGGATCGGGTACTGCGCCTTCGGGCCCACGGGCAGGATCCAGCGGGTGGGCTCGCCGCGCATGTTGCGGGCGCGTAACTCGTCGGCCATCTCCCGGGCCAGCCGGTAGTAGAGCTCGGTGGTGTCGGGGTAGACGGTCAGCGGGTGGCGGGCGATGGCCGCCAGTTCCTCTGCGGGCATGGACAACATCTCGTCGGTCAGCTCGGCCGACGTGCGGGGATAGGGGTAGTCGAGGTGCCTCGCGCTCGCGGTGGTCACGTCACTCCTCCTCACAAGCTGCGGGTTGCAGGAATCGGGACAGGACGTTCCGGGTGATTCGCCTGATGTCACCGTCACAGCAGGCGAGGCTGGTCACCCAGTTGACGGATCCGGCGGCGAACACCGCGCCGCCTGATCCGAGCAGTCGCAGGGTCATGTCGGCGCGTACGGCCTGCGCGCCCAGCCCGGCCTCCTCGGTAGGGGGCCGGTAGTGGTGGCCGTGGCCGCCCGCGGAGGTCGCGAGCACCAGGGTGTCCGGTGGGGTGCCGAGCTCGGGCGCGGCCCGGTCGATCTC
This sequence comes from Nonomuraea sp. NPDC005730, assembly GCF_040630865.1. Classification (NCBI taxonomy): domain Bacteria; kingdom Bacillati; phylum Actinomycetota; class Actinomycetes; order Streptosporangiales; family Streptosporangiaceae; genus Nonomuraea; species Nonomuraea sp. NPDC005730. Next base: position 294,419 of record NZ_JBEXYK010000001.1, on the reverse strand, counting down.
GTCCCCCGCCGCCCCGCCGAGCGCGAGACCGCAGCAGCCCACCGGGTCGGTCCCGACGCCCTCGAACACCCAGGACGCCTCCTCCCGGTGACTGTCGGGCAGGCGGGTGTAGCCGGGGGCGGGCCCCCAGCCCTGGGCGGCGAAGCCGACGCCGAGCAGCTCCTGCGGCGCCAGGCCGCGGTGCCGCCAGAGGCCGCCGGGCTCGCCGGTGGAGGTCAGCACGTCCTCGCCGGGCTCGTCGTCCCACCAGTCGCCGACGTGGCCGCGGCGGACCTCGATGGCGTGCGGGTGCCGCGGGTCGACGCCGGTCACCCAGTAGAACCCGTTGCCGCCCAGGTACATGAGCCGGCCGCCGCCGGACACGTACGCGCCGAAGGCCGCGCGTTCGGGGGCGGTGACGTACTCGGGGTGGCTGCCGGTCAGGACGACGCGGTAGGCGGACAGCAGGCCGGCGCCGCCTTCGTGCACGTCCTCGTCGGCCAGCACGTCGAAGGCGAAGCCCGCCGACCGCAGCCAGCGCAGCAGCAGCAGGTCGGCGGCGAAGTGGCGCGGCGCGCCGGTCATCCACCAGCGGTAGTCGGGGGTGAGGTTGAGCACCGGGCGGCGTCTGGAGGAGTGGGTGACGTGGCCGCCCTCGCGCCGCTGGTCGTACAGGGACAGGCCGAGCTCGCGGTGCTCGTTGAGGTAGGCGTCCACCGGGGAGAGCGTGATCACGCGGTCGGTGACCTGCCGGTAGTCGCCGAAGTACTCGGCCTCGCTGGACTGCCGGTGGTTGGCGTAGGCGAGATAGGTGAACGTGGGCAGGACGACCGCGACCGGGTTCCTGCGCGCCGCGTCCGGGCGCACCACCACCGGCAGCACGCACGACTGCCCCCGGGTCCGCAGGCGGACGCCGAGCACGGTGGAGCCGGCGTCCTGCGGGACGGTCAGCTCGCACGTCACCGGCCAGCGGGCGTCGTCGAGGTCCTCCGGGCTGACCTGGAGCGCGGTGCGGGCGCCGCCGCCCGGCCCGGCGAGCCCGGCCAGCGGCCGGTTGACGGCGCTCGCGTGGTGCCCGTTGCCGCTGACGTCCGGGACGACGGGCGCGCCGGGACCGGCGGACGGGTCCCACAGGGCCAGCAGCTCGGGGCCCAGGTGTTTGACCAGCTCGGGACCGGTGGTCAGGTCGGTCAGCGGAACGCGGCCGGGCATGGCGAGCGGGCCTTCGGTCAGCATGGGCAGGGCGATCCGGCCCGCGTACGGGTGCTCGTCGCCCGCCCCGATCAGCAGCTCGCCCGACGGGGACGGCAGCGGCAGGCGGGCCCGCCCGGCGCTCACGCCCGCGGTGCGGAAGTCGTTCAGATGCAGGACGGTCATCAGCGGCGCCGCCTCCCACGCCACGGCCAGCAGCGACCACTCCCCCGCCGGGACGGCCGAGCGCAGCCGGCAGCCCATGCTCCCCGACGGCGTCAGCACGGTCGCCTCGGGCCTGCCCTCCTCGTCGAGCGCGAGCAGCAGCCGCCAGCCGGAGGCGCCCAGGCGGGCCACGACCTGGCGCGGCCCGAGCCGCTTCGGCCGGATCCAGAGGGCGAGGCCGCCCCTGGCGGGCGTCGGCACCGAGGCCGCCTCCAGCCGGGAGCCGGGCCGCAGCGGCCGCGGCTCGATCGTCACCGGCACGGCCGGGGTCAGGTCGCTCTCCCGGACGAGGTCCACGAGGGCGGCGTCGGCGTCCCCGTCCGGGCCGGAGGCGTGCACGGCCAGCCGCTCACCGGGCGCCGCGGACCAGCGGTCGGCGTACCCCATCAGGCGGGGTTCCCGGTCGATGGCCATCACGCGTCTCCTCGCCGGTAGGGGATGCCGACGTAGGCCGGCATGCGGAGCCGTTGGGCGACCGTGACCAGCACCAGCAGCGTGGTGAGGTACGGCGTGGCGTACACGAGCTGGGTGGGGACCGAGTCGGTGCCCTGGAAGACCGCGAAGGCGGCGGCGCCGAGCAGCGCCAGCGTCGCGGCCAGGCGCAGCCGCGTACGGACGAGCGCGACCGCCGCGACCCAGGCCAGCACGGCCCCGAGCAGCAGCAGCACGTGCACCGCGCTCGCCTGGCGCAGTTGCAGGGCGTCGGCGTAACCGAACAGCAGCGCCCCGGCGGCCGTGCCGGACGGCCGCCAGTTGCCGAAGATCATGGCGGCCAGCCCGATGAAGCCCCGGCCGCCGGTCTGGCCCTCGCGATAGACGGTCGAGGAGACGGTGACCAGGTAGGCCCCGCCGAGCCCGGCCAGCCCGCCGGAGACCAGCACGCCGTAGTACCGCATCCGCAGCACCGGGACCCCGAGCGAGTCCGCCGCCGCCGGGTGCTCTCCCGCCGACCGCAGCCGCAGCCCGAACGCGGTACGCCAGAGCAGCACGAAGCTCAGCGGGACCAGCGCGACGGCGACCACGGTGAGCAGCGAGACCTCGTGCAGGAACCCCCGCACGATCCCGGCGAGGTCGGACACCAGGAAGAACCGGCCGCGCTCCAGCCCGCCGAGCAGGTCGGGCGTGCCCCCGCCGCCCGCCAGGACGGGCACGCTCACCGTGCCGATCGACCCGCTCACCGGCGGCGACTGGGTGGCCCCCGCCCCCGGCAGGCCGCTGAAGGCGATGACCGACATGAACCGGGCCACGCCCACCGCCAGGATGTTGATCGCGATGCCGCACACCACCTGGTCGACCCCGAACGTGACGGTGACGACCGCGTGCAGCAGCCCGGCCGCGACCCCGCCGAGCGTGCCGGCCAGCACCCCGGCCCAGACGCCGAACCCGTACCCGGCCCAGGCCCCGCAGACCGTGCCGATGATCATCATGCCCTCGATGCCGAGGTTGGCGACGCCCGCGCGCTCGCTCCACAGGCCGCTCAGCCCGGCGAGCCCGATCGGGACCGCCAGCCGCAGCGCCGCCCCCACGACGCCCGACCCGGTGAGCTCGTCGGCGCCGGTGAACACCCTGACCACCGACATCGCCAGCAACAGGACGAGCGCGGCCCGCCACCACCGGTACCGTCCCGCGCTCATACGGACGGCTCCAGCGCCGGGGACGCCTGCTCCCGTACGAGCCGCTCGGCCCGCCTGCGTTCCATCCGCCGCGCCACCTCGTAGGCCACCACGACGCTGAGCACGATGACGCCCTGCATGATCGTGACGATCTCCTTGGGGATGCCCTCGATGTCGAGGATCAGCGCCGACCGTTCCAGGAACCCGAAGAGCAGGGCGGCCAGCGCGATGCCCGCGGGCGTGTTGCGGCCGAGCAGGGCCACGGCGATCCCGGTGAAGCCCGCGCCGGAGGGGAAGTCCATGCCGTACCGGTAGGTCTGGCCCAGCAGGTCGGGCAGCCCGGCCAGGCCCGCCAGGCCGCCGGACAACAACATCGTGACGAGGATCATCCGGCGCGGGTCGATGCCCTGGACGCGCGCCGCCACCGGGTTCAGGCCGCCGGCCCGCAGCTCGTAGCCGTAGCGGGTGCGGGTGAGCAGCACGTGCACCGCCACCCCCAGCACGACCGCGCCCAGCGTGGCCGAGCCGAGCTGGTCGCCCGACGGCAGCGTGAGCTGCGGCAGGCGGGCCGACGGCGGCAGCTCCTGCGTCGAGCCGGAGGTGCTGCCGGCGGCGAAGACCTCGGCCAGCAGGTAGGCGACGACGGCGGTGGCGACGTAGTTCAGCAGCAGCGTGGACAGCACCTCGGAGACCCCGCGCCACACCTTGAGCACCGCGGCGATCCCCGCCCAGAGGGCTCCGGCCAGCACGGCGACCAGGCAGACGAACGCCAGGTGCAGCGGGCCCGGCAGCCGCACGGCCGCCCCGGCGACCGCCGCGAACAGCGCGGCCACGTGGTACTGGCCCTCGACCCCGATGTTGAACAGCTTCATCCGGAAGGTGACGGCCACGGCGAGGGCGGCGAAGAAGTAGACGGCCGCCCGGTTCACCGCGGAGACGAGCGAGTCCGGCCGGACCCCGAACTCCAGCATCGTCAGATACGTCCGCCCCGGCGCGGCCCCCACCGCGGCCAGCAGCGCGGTGGCGACCGTGAGCGCGATCAGCAGCGCGAGCGCCGGGACGGCGAGCACGCCCAGCGCTTCCCGGCCCGCCGCCCGCGCCCGGCTCATCGGCTCTCCGCCGGCCTGGCGGGCACCTTGATCTCGCCCGAGACGATCTGTTTGCGCAGCTCCTCCAGCCGCGGCTGGATGTCGGCGAGCTCGCCGCCGCTGGTGGCGTAGCCGACCCCGCCCTCCTTGAGCCCGAACTCGCGCACCCCGGCGATCGGCCGGCCCGCCACCGCGTCCCGGACGATGCTCAGCACCGCGACGTCGAGCTGCTTGGTGGCGCTGGTCAGGATCACCCCGGCGAGCCCGGGATCGACCGTCTTGCGCTGGTCGACGTCGACGCCGATCGCCCACTTGCCGGCCGCCTTGGCCGCCTGGAAGACGCCGAGCCCGGACGCCCCGGCGGCGTGGTAGACGACGTCGGCGCCGCCGTCGTACATGCCGCGGGCCGCCTCCTGGGCCTTGTCGGGGGCGGAGAAGCCGCTGAAGTCGGGCGGCTGGGACATGAACACGCTGGAGAGCTGGATGCCGGGTTTCACCGCGCGGGCGCCGGCCGCGTACCCGGCGAGGAACTTCTCCTGCGGCGGCGTCTGCACCCCGCCGACGAAGCCGATCTTCCCGCTGGCGGACTTGAGCGCGGCCGCCGCGCCGACCAGGTAGCTGGCCTGCTCCTCGCGGAACACCACGTTGGTGACGTTGGGCAGCTTCACGGTGGCGTCGTCGATGATGACGAACTGGGTGCGGGGGAAGGCGGGGGCGACCTTCGCCAGCGGCTGGGCGTAGAAGAAGCCGACGGCCAGCACCGGGTTGTGGCCGGTCTGGGCCAGCAGCCGCAGGATCTCCTCCAGGTCGGACCCGGCGGCGTTGGGGCTGAGCTCCTTGGCCGAGACGCCCAGCTCGGCCTTCGCGCGGTCGACGCCGGCCCCCACCGAGTCGTTGAAGGATCTGTCGCCGCGCCCGCCGCGGCTGAAGGCCACGCCGACCGAGGTGGCGCCCTTCTTCTCGGCGGCGGGGCTGACGGCGGTGCAGGCGGCGAGCGAGCACAACGCCGCGAAGAGTGCGAGGACGCGGACGAACACAGGGGCAGCGGCTAATCGGGGCACTGGGGGCACCTCTCAGACGGGACGCCCGCGCCCGGCGCGGGCCCTGGCGGCCTGCCTCCGCAGGCCGATCCTGGCCGGTGCGTTCCCGGCTCCAGCGACCATCATGAATACTCGTCAGACAAGCGTCAATACTTCTCTGAGAAATCGGCCATGGCGTGCCGTTCGAGCCACGCGGCCACCCCGTCGTCGTCGTTGGAGGCGGTCACCTCGCCCACCGCGCCGAGCACGGCGGGATGGGCGTTGGCCACCGCCACCGCGGTTCCGGCCCAGGTCAGCATGGGGAGGTCGTTCGGCATGTCGCCGAAGGCGATCACGTCGGCGCTGCCCAGGCCGAGCCGGGACGCCATCGACTCCAGGGCCGCGGCCTTGGTCACGCCGGACCGCATCACCTCGCAGAACACGTCGGCCGAGATGGTTACCTCACAGCCGGTCAGGATCCCGCGCACGGTCTCGTAGTACTGGCGGGCGGCGCCTTCGAGCTGGACCATGAGCTTGCCGACGTCGTGCCGGTCGATCTCGCCCTCCAGGCGGGGCACCCGCCGCGCGTCGCGGGCCAGCGGCTCGGGCAGGTGGAAGGCGTCCTCCAGGAGCAGTTCGAGGCGGCACTCGGCGCCCAGGCGCACGCCGGGGAAACGGTCGCGCAGCAGCGCCAGCGTCGCGGCGAGCGGCTGCCGGTCCAGCGGGCGGTAGTCGACCACCTCCTCGCTGCCGAAGTCGAAGGTGATCGAGCCGTTCCCGCAGACGGCCACGGCCGCGTGGTCCAGCGCCGCGGCCACCGGACGGGTGTCGCGGACCGGCCGCGCGGTCGCGATGACGAACACGTGCCCGGCGGCGCGGGCCCGGCGCACGGCGGTCCTGGTGCGCTCGGAGACCTGGCCGCGGGAGTCCAGGAGCGTCCCGTCGAGGTCGCACACGATCATCCGGCGGCTCACGGCGTGACGTCCTTCCCGACGCGCGACTCGATGACGTCGAGCGCGCCGGCGGCCAGGATGCCGCCGATGGTCTCGGCCAGTCCGCGCCGGGCCGCCAGCCCCTGCACGACCACCAGGCTCTCGGTCAGGCCGGTGCCGGCCCGCCAGGACCGTTCCGGCATCGACCCGGCCACCCGCGGCAGGTCGCGGGTGGTGGTGCGCACGGTCAGCAGCACGTGGGCCGCTCCGCCGTCGACCGAGGCCAGCAGCCGCGCGACCCGCTGGATCGCGGCGCGTCTGCGGGTGTCCCGCCAGGCGGCGGGGCTCGCGACGACCTGCGGGAAGCAGGTGCGCAGCGTGGCGACGACCCGCAGGTCGTGCTCGTCCAGGGCGGAGCCGGGGCCGTCGGTCTCGATGACGGCGTCGGCCAGCTCGGGGACCTTGGCCTCCGTGGCGCCGAACGACGGGACGATCCGTACCGGCAGCGGCACGCTCTGGAAGAACTGCCGGGAGATCTTCGGGAAGCCGGTCGCGACCCGGGCCCCGGCGGGCAGGCCGGCGGCGTCCACGGCGGGATGCCCGGAGGGGACGGCGAGCACCAGCCGCCAGGGCGGCACGCACCCGCTCGCCTCGACCAGCTCGACCTTCGCACCGGTCTCCTCGATCCAGTCGGTGCCGGTCACGCCGAAGTCGAAGACGCCTCTCTCCACGGCGAGCGGGATCTCCCGCGGCTTGTGGAAGGCCACCTCGACGCCGCCGTCGTAGGCGATGCTCGCCCGGTAGCTGCGCTCGGACGGCCGGCGCACCTCCAGCCCGGCCGCGGCGAACAGATCGAGGACGGGACGCTCCAGGAACGTGCCCTTGGGCAGCGCGAGCGAGACCATGCAGTCCTCCTCGGAACAGGGGGACCGGCCCCCGGCGACTGGGCGTACGGCGCGCACCGGCAAGCGTCCCCGTCCGGCCGGGCGGCGGCAAGTGAACCATGGTGGTGGCCGAAGGTTGACTTCGATTCCTGACCAGTGTTCGCGATGATGGGAAAGGGGGGGTTCACGGGAGAGGAAACGACGAGTGTCCACATGCCTGACCCTCCTGCCCGCCGTCGACGTGCGCGGCGGCCGGGCCGTCCGCCTGCTGCGCGGCGAGTCCGGGTCCGAGACCTGGTACGGCGACCCGCTCGACGCGGCGCTGGCCTGGCAGGACGCGGGCGCCGACTGGGTGCACCTGGTGGACCTGGACGCCGCCTTCGGCACCGGCTCCAACCGGGCGCGGATCGCCGAGGTCGTCGGCGCCCTGGACATCCCGGTCGAGCTGTGCGGCGGCGTGCGCGACGACGCGAGCCTGGCGGCGGCGCTGGCCACCGGCTGCGGCCGGGTGGTGCTCGGCACCGGCGCGCTGGAGCGTCCGGCGTGGGTGGCGGAGGTCATCGACCGGCACGGCGACCGGGTGGCCGTCGAGCTGGACGTCTGGGGCACCACCGTACGCAGCCATGGCTGGACCCGCGACGCCGGCGAGCTGTACGAGACCCTGGCCCGCCTCGACGCGGCCGGCTGCGCCCGGTACGTCGTCACCGACATCGCCAGGGACGGCACCCTCGGCGGCCCCAACCTGAAGCTGCTGCGCGACGTCTGCGCCGCCACCGGCCGGCCCGTCGTGGCCTCCGGCGGGATCTCCAGCCTGGACGACCTGCGCGCCGTCTCCTCCCTGACCCCGCTGGGCGTCGAGGGCGTGGTGGTGGGCAAGGCGCTGTACGCCGGCCGGTTCACCCTGCGACAGGCCCTGGACGCGGTACGCAAACCGGAGCCCTAGACCGGCCGCATGGCCAGCGCGCGCAGGGCCAGCTCGACCATGCCCGAGCCGGGCGACTCGGCGGCCAGGCGGCGCAGGGCGTCGCCGTCCAGCCAGCGGGCCTCGTCGAACTTGTCCTGCTCGATGGCGGGCCGGGTCAGGTCGCCCTCGACCGTGGCCAGCACGTCGATCTCGCGCCGCAGGCCGCCGTCGCCGCCGGTCCAGTCGAAGACGTCCACCAGGCCGCCCACCCGCAGCAGCCGCCAGCCGGTCTCCTCCTCGATCTCCCTGGCCAGCGCCGCGCACAGCGTCTCGCCCCGCTCGACGTGCCCGCCGACGATGTCCCAGCAGCCGGGGAAGAGCCGCACGTGGGCCGCCCGCCGTTGCAGGAACACCTCGCCGAGCGGGTTGAACAGCACGGCGCCGACCACGCAGCGCACGCCCGTGGCGGACGCCTCCCGCTGGATCGGCTCGAACTCCGCCGGATGGGGGGCGCAGGTCATGCGGTCTCCTGGTGCGCGTAGTAGGTGGCGTAGAGCGCCGCGAACGGACCGTCGCGGCGCAGCAGCTCGTCGAACCGGCCCTGCTCGGCGATCTCGCCGCCGTGCAGCACGAGGACGCGGTCGGCGCGCCGGATGGTGGACAGCCGGTGAGCGATCACCACGACCGTGCGCCCGGCGCACAGCCGGGCCAGCGCGTCCTGGATGCCGCGTTCGGTCAGCGGGTCGACGCTGGCGGTCGGCTCGTCCAGCAGCAGGATGTCCGGCTCGCGGACGAACATCCGGGCCAGGGCGATGAGCTGCCGCTGCCCGACCGACACGCCCTGCCCGCCGGCGGCCAGGCGGTCGTCCAGGGACATCGGCATGCTGCGGTCCCACACGCGGTGGCCGATCCGCTCGACGGCCCGTACGACGTCGTCGCGGCCGGCGCCGGGACGGCCGTAGGCGATGTTCTCGGCGAGCGTGCCCGCGAAGATGAACGGGTGCTGCGGGACGACCCCCACCCGCCGCCGGTAGGCCCGCAGGTCCAGGCCGCGGATGTCGCGGCCGTCGACCAGCAGCTCGCCGCCCTGGAAGTCGTAGGCGCGGGCGATCAGCTTGGCCAGCGTGGACTTGCCGCCGCCGGTGTGCCCGACGACCGCCACCGTCTCGCGGGCCGCGAGGCGCACGTCGAAGTCGCGGAACACGGCGGCGCCCGAGCCGTACCGGAAGTGCAGGCCGCGCGCCTCGATCTCGCCGGTCAGCGCGGTCACCGGCGCGTTGCCGCTCTGGACGACGGCGTGGTCGCTGTCGATCAGCGCGAACACCCGCTCGGCGGCGGCCAGCCCCTGCTGGAACAGGCTCCAGAACGAGGCGGCCTGGGTGACCGGCTGCCAGAGCATGCCGAGCGCCTGGAGGGCGAAGTACCACTCGCCCGCCGAGAGCCTGCCGATCGCCGCGAACCGGCCGCCCTGGTACAGCACGACCGCCGTGGCCAGACCCGCCAGCAGCGTCAGGACCGGCAGGATGACCGCGTAGATGAGGCCCTGCCGGACGTAGATGCGGTACGACAGCCGGTTGACGTCGTCGAAGTCGTCGTGGACGGCCTGCTCGCGGCCGAAGCTCTTGGCGACCGCGATGCCGAGCATGGTCTCGTGCACGTTGGCGTTGACCTTGGCCATCACCCGCCGCGTGGCCGCCGCCGCCGTGCGGGCCACCCGGCGGAAGGCCAGCGCGGTGCCCAGCAGGAACGGCAGCGCCGCCAGGATGACCAGGCCGAGGCCGGGGTCGATCCAGAACACCACGCCGCCGAGCAGCACCACCAGGAAGAGCTGGCTGATCAGGTTCAGGGTGAGGGTGAGCACCGAGCCGAAGCCCTCGGTGTCGCCGGTGACCCGGCTGAGCACCTTGCCGACCGAGTTCTCGTCGTAGAAGGCGACGTCCTTGGCGAGCGCGGCGTCGGCGGCCTCGCACTGCAGCCGGTAGACCATGCCGCCCACCAGCCGCGCGGTGATCGCCTGGCGGGCCCAGTTCATCGCCCAGGCCAGCACCGCCGCCGCGACCACGAACAGGCACAGCAGCAGGCCGGGGCCGCTGCCCCCGCCGGCCTGGTCGATCAGGCGGGAGACGACGATCGGCACGGAGGCGGTCAGGAGCACCGAGCCCGCGACGAGCAGGGCCGAGCCGATCATGCCGGCGCGGTGGGCGCGCAACTGTCGCAGGATGCGGGCCAGCAGGCGGCGGTTGCCGTACACGCGGTCGTAGGCGTCGGCGTGCAGGCCCGCGAACAGGTCGCTCACGGGCGCCGCCGATCCTGGGCGTCAGCCACTGTAGATCTCCCGGTAGAGCGCGCAGCGCGCCATCAGTTCGTCGTGCGAGCCCTGGTCGACGACCCGGCCGCCGTCCAGCAGCAGGATGAGGTCGGCGCGGCGGATCTGGCCGGGGCGGTGCGAGACCAGCACCGTCGTGCGGCCCGCCGTCGCGCGCTCGATCGCCTCGGTGATCGCCGATTCGGTACGGGCGTCCACGGCGCTGGTCGCGTCGTCGAGGGTGAGGATGCGCGGCTCGGTCAGCAGGGCCCTGGCGATGGCCAGCCGCTGCCGCTGCCCGCCGGACAGCGTCGTGCCGCCCTCGTTGAGCACGGTGGCGTAGCCGTCGGCCATCCCCTGGACGAACTCGTCCGCGCACGCCTGCTTGGCGACGCGCAGGACGTCCTCGTACCCGGCGGCGTGCGGGGCGCCGAAGGCGATGTTGTCCAGCACGCTCTTGGAGAACAGGAAGATCTCCTGGTCCACGTGGCCGATCTGGCGGCGCAGCGCGCCCGGCTCCCACTCGCGCACGTCCCGACCGTCGATCAGCACCCGGCCCTCGGTGGCGTCGTACATGCGGTTGACCAGTTTGATCAGCATGCTCTTGCCGCTGCCGGTGGGGCCGACGACGGCGAGGGTGCGGCCGGCGGGCAGGTGGAAGGAGACCTCGCGCAGGATGTCCCGGCCCTCGTGGCGCAGCGACACCCGGTCGAAGGTGATCGCGCCCTCGACGGCGGCCGTGCTGCCGCGGGTGTCCTCGCCCTCGCCGGGGGCGCCGTCGATGATCTGCCGCATGCGCGCGGCGGCCGCGAAGCCCTCCTGGATGACCGGCACGGCCTGCTCGGACATGGTGACGGGCTGCGCGAACAGCAGCAGCCAGCCGAGGTAGGTCACCACCTGGGACAGCGCCAGCTCCCCTTGCGAGTAGAGGTAGAGGGAGTGCAGGGAGCCGGTCACCATGGCGAGGGCGAAGCTCAGCGCGGGCAGGTAGACCGCCTGCGCCCGGCCGCGCCGGACGAAGGCGTCCCGGTAGGCGGCGGCGGCCGATCTGAGGGCGTGCCGCTCAAGATCCTCCTGCGTGGCGGCCTTGACGGTGGCGATGCCCGACAGCGTGGTGGAGAAGCGTTCGTTGAGGTCGGCGAAGGTCTCGCGGGTGCGCATGACCAGCGGGTAGAGCCGGCGCAGGTGGTAACGCAGCGCGTAGGCGAACACCAGGACCAGCACGCCGGGGGCCAGCAGCAGCCGCGGGTCCAGCGAGGCGATGAACAGGATCGGCACCAGCAGGGCCAGCACGCCGTTGGCGGCGGTGGCCGCCCCGGGGCTGAGCATGTAGTCGACGAGCCTGGCGTCGTTGATGGCACGGGCCAGGATGTCGCCGATGCGCTGCTGGTCGTGGAAGGCCATGCGCTTGGTCAGCAGGCTGCGGTACAGCTCGTCGCGCACGTCCCGTTTGACGCGCTGGGCGACGACCTCCATCGAGCCGTTCGACAGCAGGTCGGCGACGAACCGGCCGACCGCCAGCAGCGCGGCCGCCAGCGCCGCCACCCCGACCGCGCCGAGGTCGTGGCGCGGGCCGGTGGCCTCGGCGAACGCCGCGCCGATCTGGACGGGGACGAGCGTGGAGCACAGGCTCGCCGCCGCGGCCGCCACGGTGAACAGCAGCAGCGACGGCCGGTGCCGGCGCAGATGACCGGCGATCCACCGGCCCACCCCCCGCGACGCGACCGGATCAGGTGACCCGGCCGGATCCCGCGACGCGACCGGATCAGGTGACCTGGCCGGATCCGGCGACGCGACCGGCCGCCCGCCCGCGGCCGGTCGCGCCCGCTCGGTCATGCCTCCCCCTCCTCGTCGACGGCCCCGGCCTAGGCCGAGGCCCGGACGGACCCGGTCAGCAGGCCGAAGCCGTTCGTCGCGGCGGTGTTGAGCTCGGCCATCACCCGGTCGCACAGGGCGGAGGCGGCCAGCGCGTCGGACACCGACGGCACGCCCTTGACCGGGGGACGGCCACCCGTCTGGGGCTCGGCCGACCGCTGCGCGCAGGCGTCCACGAACGCCTGCAACTCGGGCCCGAAGCCGCTGCGCCCCCACCCGTGGTCCAGGTTGCGGGTGGCGTGCAGCTCCTGGCCGTAGGGCACGCCGTCGGACAGTTCGAGCGTCACCCGTTCCAGCGACGGCGCGCTGTACCGGCTGCCGTCCATGCCCTGGACGGTGACGCCCACCATGAACCGCTTGACGTGGTTGCCCATGCGCAGCGTGGACAGCGAGCCGTCGTGGTGCCGCAGGAACAGGTTGATCTGGAAACGATCGGCGTCACTGGCGATGGCGTGCGCGTCCACCTGGACGACCGGCGACGGCACGAACCAGCGGGCCAGGTCGAGGGCGTGCACCCCGTTGTGCCGGATCCACGCCTCCAGGGTGGTGTCCACCCCCCACTGCGGCGCGGACGGGTGGCGGCTGTAGAAGTCGATGGTCACCGAGCACGGGGTGGCCCGGATCTCCTCGCTCAGCTCGTGCAGCCGCTGCAGCGTCTCGGCGTAGCGGAAGTTGAAGCCCACCTGGACGTGCCGCCCGGTGCGGCGCACCACGTGCTCCAGGTCCTGGAGCGCGGGCGTGGACGGCCCGGCCGGCTTCTCGACGAAGCAGTCCACCCCGCGCTCGGCGAGCTGCCGGACCAGCAGGTAGGACGGCTCCGGCGGGACGGCCAGCACGGCGGCGTCCACCATCTCCAGGTCGAGCTCGTCCACCGAGGAGACGCAGGTCGCGCCGCCGGCCAGCGACTGCACGTCGGCGGCCAGCGACAGGTCGGGGTCGACGCAGGCCACGACCTGGTGGCCGCGGATGCGTTGCAGGAACGGGAACAGGTTCTGCTGCATCTGGCGGCCGCAGCCGACCAGGGCGAGGCGCAGGAGGTCAGCCACGGCCGGCCCCCGTGGGGGCGTTCCACGCCTCGAACGCCTGCCGCACCCGGTCGCGCAGGTCGCCCCAGTCGATGTCGCGGTGGGCCAGGCACACGAAGGACGGGTGCCCTTCGAGCAGCAGGATGCCGACCCCGGCGAGCTCGGCCAGCAGCGCCTCGCGACGCTCCTTGTCGCCCAGCAGCTCCACGTCGTGGTAGACGAGCTCGAACATGCCGCCGCCGAGCACCGGACGGGCGCCCACCAGGGCCTCGACCCCGGCGTCCGCGGCGGCCGCGGTGAAGGAGGCGGCCACCTGCGTGCCGATCCGGCCGAGCTCGGTCCAGCCGTCCGGCGAGTCGCCGACGGGCTTCTCCAGGATGTCGCGGGTGGCCAGCGCCGCGTAGACGGCGATCATCTCCTTGGAGAAGGTGCCGCTCAGCCGGGCCTTCTCGGCCAGCGCGAGCAGGTCGGCGTCGCCGGCCAGGATGCTCAGCGGGGCGCCGTTGGCCAGCGCCTTGCCGATCACGATCAGGTCGGAGCCGAGGGCGTTGTCGTGGTCGTAGCCGAGGGGCGAGATCCGGCCGCCGGTCTTGGTCTCGTCGAAGACGGTGAGCAGGCCGGCCTCGCGGCACATGGCGACGGCCTGGCGCAGCACGTCGGCCGTGGTGAAGGAGGCCAGGTACGCGTCAAAGACGAAGCAGCCCAGCCGGCCGCGGTGCCGTTCCAGCAGCTCGGCGAGGGATTCCAGGCGCAGGTCCACCCAGTTGGCCACCGGCTCGGACTCGCCGACGCCGCGCATGCCGTCGGTGTAGCGCAGCTTGTCCCGCAGCGGGGAGTGCAGCGGCTCGTGCCACTTGAGGGAGTCGGCGATCTGGGAGTCGTGCCAGCCGACGTAACCGCTGCGGATGATGCCGAGCCGGCCGGTGCGCATCGCGGCCAGCCGGAAGGCGGCGGTGACGGCCTCGGAGGCGGTCTTGAAGAACGCGCCGCGGTCGCCGGGCCGCTCGCCGAGCAGCCGGTCGAGGTATTCCTGGTGGAACGTGGTGTAGCCCGGCAGCATGACTCCGTTGCCGAGATAACCGCAGAGAATTTCGTTGAACTGGGCGTCCGCGTGGCCGATTATCACTGGGCCATAACCCATGACGAAATCGATGTACGGTACGCCGTTCGCGTCGGACACCTCGCCCCGCCGCCCCCGCGAGAACAAGAGCTGCTGCCCCGCGGACCTGAACTTACGCGTGATCTTCGAGTGAGCTATGCGCTCATATTCCGACAACGATCCTCCCCCCATTGGGATTCTAATTAAGATCGGAATTTCAATTTCTGAAGACAGTACCGTCCGGTCGCCGGGACCCGTCAAGTACTCTTTCTTCCAGTGCTCCCGGCGAGGGCGGACGACATATCAAGACCGCGAGAGCCGCGTCAAGTGCTCCTTTTTCCAGGGTCACGCCACCTTGACAGCGAGGTGCCCGCAATATCAAGTTGTGTGGGCCATTGTCGGCGGATGGAGGCGGCGTGGATAACGGATCAGATCCGGGAACTCCGGCCGGTCGGGGAGAGCCGGATATCGTCGGGCGCAGTAAGCGTCTGTGGCTGCTGCCCGACGGGCGGTGCCTGGTGCAGATAATCCCCAGCCTGCGCAGTTTCACGTACCACCGTGATGAAATCGTCGAGCGCACCGGGCCGCTCCGGCTCGATTTCTACGAAAGGGCGGCGGCCCGGCTGGCCGACGCCGGCGTGCCGTGCGCGTTCCGGGAACGGGTCTCGGCCGACTCGTACGTGGCCGACTACTGCCCGGCGCCGCCGTTCGAGGTGATCGTGAAGAACCGGGCCACGGGATCGACCACCCGCAAGTACCCCGGCCTGTTCGAGGACGGCGCCCCGCTGCCGCGCCCGGTCGTGAAGTTCGACTACCGGACCGACCCCGAGGACCAGCCGATCGGCGAGGACTACCTGCGGGCGCTCGACCTGCCGGTGGAGGAGATGCGCGAGCTGTCCCTCGCCGTCAACGACGTGCTGCGGTCCTGGCTGCGCCCGCTGGAGGTGTGGGACTTCTGCCTCATCTTCGGCCGGACCGCCGACGGCGGGCTGACCGTCATCTCCGAGATCTCCCAGGACTGCATGCGCCTGCGCCACCAGGACGGCTCCCCGCTGGACAAGGACCTGTTCCGGGACGGCGTGGCGGGCGAGGAGATCGTTAACCAGTGGAGCCGCGTCCTCGATGTCATCACATGAGACCCCGGCCGCGCTGGTCACCGGCAGCAACCGGGGCAGCGGGCGGGCCATCGCCGAGGAGCTGCGCGAGCGCGGCTACCGCGTCTTCTCCCTGAACCGCTCGCTCGCGGGTGAGGACTGGCTCGGCGAGCACAGGTGCGACCTGTCGGACCCGGCGCAGATCGCGGAGGCGACCGCCCAGGTGCTCGGCGAGGCGGGCCGGCTCGACGTCTGCGTGTCCAACGCGGTGGACCGGGTGCTCGACCCGATCGCCGAGCTGCGCGCGGAGGACTGGGAGCGGCTGGTCGCGATCAACTTGAGCGCCTGCTTCCACCTGCTCAAAGCCGTCCTGCCGGCGTTGCGGGCCGCCGGCGGGATGTTCGTCGCGATGGGCAGCCACGCCGGGACGCGGTACTTCGAGGGCGGGGCCGCCTACAGCGCCACCAAGGCCGGGCTGAAGGCGCTGGTCGAGACGCTGCTGCTGGAGGAGCGCCGCAACGGGGTACGCGCCTGCCTGGTCTCGCCGGGCGCCATCGCCAACCTCGACGGCGACGGCTCGCCGCACAAGATGAGCACCCGGTCGGTGGCCCGCTGCGTGGCCACCATCGTCGACTCCTGGCCGGACGACCTCGTGGTGGGCGAGATCGAGGTGCGGCCGTCCTGCCTGCCCGAGCCGCCCGTCGTCGGCATCGACCGGCTGCTGCACGTGTGACCCTCGCGTCCCCGCCGTCCCCGCCGTCCTCGCCGTGCCCGTCAGGAGGAACCATGATCTCGCTCGCCCTGCCGAAGGGTTCGCTGGAGCGGCGGGCCCTGGAGCTCTTCGCGACCGCGGGGCTGCCCGTACGGCGGCGCTCGGACCGCTCCTACCGCGGCACGGTGGACCACTCCGGCGTGTCGCACGTGGCCTTCTACAAGCCGCGCGAGATCCCCCTGGTCGTCGGGGACGGCACCTTCGACCTCGGGCTGACCGGCGCCGACTGGGTGGAGGAGACCGGGGCCGAGGTCGAGGTGGTGGAGTCGTTCGACTACTCCAGGAACACCGAGCGGCCGTGGCGGCTGGTGCTCGCGGTGCCGTCCGGCCACCCCGCCCGCAGCGCCGCCGACCTGGACGACGGGGTCAGGGTGGCCACCGAGTACCCGAACATCGGCCGCCGCTTCTTCCGCGAGGCGGGACGGCGGGCCGAGGTGGTCGTGTCCTACGGCGCGACCGAGGCCAAGATCCCCGAGCTGGCCGACGCCATGATGGACGTCGTGGAGACCGGCCACTCGCTGCGCCAGAACGACCTGCGCGTCATCGAGACCGTCCGGACCTGCGGCGCGCAGCTCGTCGCCAACCCGGCCGCCTACGCCGACCCGGCCAGGCGCGGCGTGATCAGGAACGTCGCCCTGCTGCTGCGCGCCGCCTGGGTGGGCCCGGCCCACGCGCTGCTGACGGTCCGCGCCCCCGCCGACCGGCTGGCCGAGGTGGTGCCCGCGATGCCGGGCCAGTCGTGGCGCGCGGGCGCCGACCTCGCGGACGGGACCATGGTCGTCCTCCAGGGCGTCCTGCCCAGGCGGGAGGTGCCCGAGACGATCGACGCGCTGCTGTCGGCCGGGGCCGTCAACGTCACCGAGTCGGACATCGGCATCTTCGCCACGGGGGAAGCGGGTTGATCGGCGCCGCCGGCATGGCGAAGATCGGACGTGGGAACCCTGGCCCGCGGAGCGCAGTGCGAAGGAGACTCATGGATCCCCGGTCGGCGGCAAAGATCACGGAGGCGTCCCCGCGACGCTCCCCCTGGCTGACGATCCTCCTCGTCTACGTCGGTGGGGTCGTCGGCGCGATGAGCCTCGGCAAGTTCTCCTCGGTCGGGCCCGCGATGGCGGCCCAGCTCGGGCTGTCGCTGCCGGAGCTGGGCTGGGTGATCTCGGCGGTGGTCGGCGTCGGGGCCGTGGTCGGCCTGCCGGCGGGGTATCTCGTCCGCCGCTTCGGCACCGGGCGGTCGCTGGTCACCGGGCTGGTCCTGATCGCGGCGGCGGGCGCGGCCAGCATGGCGGCGAACGACTTCGCCTGGCTGCTCATCGCCCGCGGCGTCGAGGGCGTCGGCTACGTCCTGGTCACCATCTCCTGCCCGGCGCTGATCCTGCGCCTGGCCCACGAGCGCGACCGGGGCACCGCCCTGTCGGTCTGGGCGACGTTCGTCCCGGTCGGGCTGGGGGCCAGCACGCTGGCCGGCGGCGCGGCCGGCGACGCGCTGGGGTGGCGCGGCTGGACCGGCCTGATCGCCGGGCTGACGCTGCTGATCGCCGCGGTGACGTGGGCCCGGCTGCCGCGCGCCGGCGGGGCGCAGGCGGCCGGTCCGGTGCCCCGGGCGCGGGCGCTCACCTGGCCGGGCGTGCTGGCCGCGGCCTTCTGCCTGACCGCGCTGGTGACCATCCCGGTGATCGTGCTGCTGCCCACGCTGCTCATCGAGCAGTACGGCCGCTCGGCCGCCGCCGCGGGCGCGCTGACCTCGGTGATCTCGCTGCTCGGCGTGGCCGGCGGGCTGGCGGTGGGCATCCTGCTGCGCAGGGGCGTACGGGTCGGCGTGCTGGCCCTGTCGGGCTTCCTCGTCGTGCCGGCCGCCTGGATCCTGTACGCCGGCGGCTCCGCCGGGGGCGCGCTCACCGGCGCGGGCGTCATCTCCATGGAGAACGGCTTCCTGGGCGCCCTGGTCTTCGCCGCGCTCCCCCTCGTCCTGGAACGCCTCGACCACGCCGACGTCGGCAACGGCGTCATCGCCCAGGCCGGCAGCCTCGGCTCCCTGCTCGGTCCCCCGCTGTTCGGCCTGGTGGCCGGCGAGATCGGCTACCAGGCCCTGATCCCCGTCATCGCCGTCGGCATCGTCGCCGCCGTCGGCGCCCTGCTGCTGATCGGCCGGCGGGCGGCCCGGCCGCTCCCGGCCGCCGACTGAGCCGGCCGCCGCGGCCGGCGAAGGGCTCGGGAGCCCATCGCGGAGTACGCAGGAAGGTGCGACCATGCGCGGACACGACCCGCTCCACGACACCGAACAGGCCCTGCTGCCCGCCCCGGCCCGGGGCCTGGCGGTCGCGCTGCTGCTGATCGCCGTGGCGGGCGTGTCGATGCTGCTGGTGTTCGGGCCGGGCGGGCAGCAGCCGGGGCATCCGGCGGCGCCGGCCGCGCACGCCGGGGTGCCGCCCGCCCAGTCGATCCTGCGGCTGTTCCTCGCCGTGGCGGTCATCGGCGGGCTGGCCTCGCTGGGCGGCGTCCTGGCGCGCCGGGCGGGCCAGCCGTCCGTGGTGGGGCAGATGGTGGCCGGGCTGCTGCTCGGGCCGTCCGCGCTGGGCTCGCTGGCGCCCGGGGTGTCCGCGCTGATCCTGCCCGGCTGGGTCGCGCCGCAGCTCGAACTGCTGGCCCAGGCCGGGCTGGCGGTCTTCATGTTCACGGTGGGGCGGGAGTTCGACCCGGCCGCCCTCGGCCGGCAGCGCGTGGTCGTGGGGGTCGCCGCGCTGGCGATGACGGCCGTGCCGTTCGCCCTGGGAGCGGTGGCGGCGGTCCCGTTCGCCGGCGCGCTCGCCGGGCCGTCGGCGTCGGGCACGGCGTTCGTCCTGTTCGCCGGGACGGCGTTGAGCGTCACCGCGTTCCCCGTGCTGGCCAGGATCCTCCAGGAGGCCGGGCTGACCGCCACCCGCCTGGGCTCGCTGGCGATCCTGTGCGCCGGGCTGGCCGACGTGCTCGCCTGGTGCGCGCTGGCCGCGGTGATCGCCCTGGCCCACGCCGGTTCCCCGGCGGGCGTGCTGACCTCGCTGGGGCTGGCCGCCGCCCTGGTCCTCGCCGTGACCCTCGTCGTACGCCCCGCGCTCGCCGCCCTGGCGGCCCGGCACGCCACCCGCCGGCTGCCCGCTCCGGCCGCGCTCGCGCTGGTCCTGGGCCTGATCTTCGCCCTGGCGGCGGCGACCGACGCCATCGGCGTGCACGCGATCTTCGGCGCCCTGCTGGCGGGGGTCGCCTTCCCCCGCGCCGCCCCCGTGCTCGGCGCGGTGCCCGAACGCCTCGGCTCGCTCAACCGGGCGATGTTGCTGCCGGTGTTCTTCGCCTCGATCGGGCTGCGCACCGACGTGCATCTGGCGTTCGGCCATCCGGTGGTGCTGCTGGGCGGGGCGGTGCTGCTGGTGGCCGCCGTCCTCGGCAAGCTGGGCGCGGCCGGGGTGATCGCCTGGGCGGGCGGCATGCCGGGACGCCTCGCGCTCGGGCTCGGCGTGCTCATGAACGCCCGCGGCGTCACCGAGATCGTCGTGCTCAGCACCGGGCTCGGCATGGGGCTGATCGCGCCCGGCACGTTCACGGTGCTCGTGCTGATGGCCCTGATCACCACCATGATGACCGCGCCGGCCCTGCGCCGCCTCGGCCTCTACGCGCCCGCCAGGGCCGAGCCGCGGACGCCGCAACCGGCCTGAGCCGGCCGAAGTCCGCGGTGCGCGCGTCGCGGAAGTCGCTGTCGTCGGCCAGGCCCATGGCGGCCTGCTCGGGCAGTTGCGTGCCCTGGAGGTAGACGAAGCCGACGCCGTCCCGGTGCGTCCCGGGGTACGGGCACGGGTTCTCCGCCTTGACCGGCGCGGCGTCGAAGGCGTTCCTGACCAGGGTGATCGCGTCCGGCTTGGGCCGGTGGGAGTGTCTGGCGTCGGCCATGTAGTCGGCCTGCAGCACGATCGTCTTACGGCACGGGTCCGCGCCGAGCGCCGGGAGGTCGGCGATGACCCCGCCGTTCCTGTCGCGGATCCCGGACAGCTCGACGAGGTCCGGGATGCCGTCGTGGTCGGTGTCGGGCATCACGGTGAAGCCATCCTGGTCTTCCTGCCGTCGTTGTCCCTGGGGAAGCCGTGGTCGCCGTCGCCCTCGGCGCACGTCTGGCCCTTCTGCCGGCCCTGGGAGTCGACGCACGGCGTGCCGAACTGCACGCCGTCGCCCGACAGGGTGCCCGAGCGCACGTCGTAGACGAGGTCGAGGTCGAGGTCGTCGTTCTGAGGGCTGATGTCCATGCGGTCGTCGTTGGTGTTGAGGCCGCCGTCATAGTCCCCAGAGGGCGACGGTGATGTTCACGGTCGGCTGGTCGCCGGGCAGGTCGGACTTGGTGAAGACCCAGCCGCCCGGGGCCTCGGGCAGGCCGAGGGGCTCGAACTCGTCGTCCTCGATGCGCGGGCCGGTTTCGAGCGGGCCGTCGGCGATCCTGACCTTCGGGTAGTAGTCGCCGTCGCCGACGCCTCCGCTGTCCGGGTCCTCGATCTGGCGGAGATAGTCGATGGAGAAGGTCAGCGAGAAACCGGGGACCGCCGCCTGCGCCGGCGTCGCCAGCGCCGGGATCAGGGCGGCGACCAGCACGCCGATCGCGGCGAACGTGAGCCGCCCGCGCCACCGCGCCGGCCCTTTCCGCCCGGTTCTCCTGTCATGTGTGACGCTCACGGTGGTTCCTCCTGGGGTGTCGCCCTGAGGAGGATCGTCCGCGCGCGCTTCCATGACCGCATGAGTAACGGCTACTCAGCCAGCCTGACGGCGGTGAGCACCAGGACGTCGTAGTGGACGGTGAAGGCGCCGCCCACCGCGTCGATCGCGGCCCCGATGCCCGCCAGCAGTTCGCCGCGCCGCTCCGGCGGCAACCCGGTGACCGGGCCGTGCGTGGGCACCTGCGCCAGCCACTCGTCCCGGGTGTAGCCGCGCTCCCACGCGTAGTCCCACCGCTCGGGCTCGTCGAACGCGCCCGCCGTCCGGACCCCGTCGGTGATCTTGTCGAGCAGCGACGTGTACATGCCCACGGCGGGACCGGCCTGGCCGAGCGCCGGCAGGTCGGGCAGCACGCGGCGGTAGACCTCGGCGAAGGCGTCGGCCAGGAGGTCCGGCGTCTGGAAGACGTTCCAGAACAGCGCCAGCCTGCCCCCGGGCCGCAGCACCTCGGCCGCCTTGGCCGCGCCCGCGACCGGGTCGATCCAGTGCCAGGTCTGGCCGGCGACGACCGCGTCGAACGTCCGGCCGGCCGGGTCCCAGGACTCGAAGGCGGACACGTCCACCTCGATGCCGTCGCGCCGGGCCAGGTCGGCCATGCGCGGGTCCACGTCCACGCCGGACACCCGGCAGCCGGCCGCCTGGAACTGGCGGGCCGCGATGCCGGTGCCGATGCCGACGTCGAGCACGTCGGGGCCGGGGCTCGACCCGGCGATCCGGGCCACCATCTCCTCGGGGTAGCGGGGGCGGGTGCGGTCGTAGCGGTCGGCGTCGGCGCCGAAGGACTCGGCCATCCGCCGGTGCAGGTGCGGCTCGTTCTCGGGGGCATTAGTGGGCATGCGCCCACTCTAATGGGCACGTGCCCACTCGTCTACTCTGAACGGGATTCGCGAAGGAAGGAGACCGGCCCGGTGCCCACAGGCATAGCCCTCCGCGACGTGCGCGAACAGCTCTTCGACGCCGCCGAGCGCATCCTGCTCCGCGACGGGCCCAACGCTCTGACCAGCCGGGCGGTCACCACCGAGGCGGGCTGCGCCAAGGGCGTGCTCCACCGCCACTTCGCCGACTTCGACGCCTTCCTCGCCGAGCTGGTGACCGACCGCATCCGCCGCGTCGAGGCGCAGTCCGCCGCCCTGCGCGCGAGCGCCGGCACCGGCACCGTCGCGGGGAACCTCACCCTCGCGCTGCTGGAGCTGTTCGGCTCGGTCGCCGTGGCCGTCGTCAGCCTCGTCATCTCCCGCGACGGCCTGCGCGCCCGCCTGCGCCAGGCCGGGTCGGCGGGCATCCCGCTCCTGGGCGAGGCCACGACCATGATCGCCGCCTACCTCACCGCCGAACGCGAGATGGGCCGCATCGCGGTCGACGCCGACGTCGACGCCCTCGCGCTCACCCTGATCGGCAGCGCCCACCTGCTGTTCGCCGGCCGCGAGGACGACCCGCCCGACGCCGCCGTCGTCGAGTGGATCGTCACCACGGCCATGGCCGACCCGATCCAGCGCCGCCTGCTCTGAGCCCCCGCCTCACCGGGCCGCGGCCGCTCCCAGAGCGATGGGCCACACGACCAGCAGGTACGCTTCCGAGGGCTGGTTCGACGGCGCCGGCCGGTCCCGGCGACGGCCGTGGACACGCAGGCCGTACCGCCCGGCGCCCTGGGGCGTGAGGTCGATCGGCTCGTCGGCGACGCCCCAGACGCGCATCACGCCGGTGGTGGTGACGAACTCGACCTCCTCGCTCTCCGCCCAGCCCCGCGCGGCCGCCACGGGCGGGCCGTCCTGCCAGTTCACGTGCAGGCCGACGCGTCCTACGCGCTTGTCCGTACGGATGAGCAGCGAGTCTGGGGCGGCGGCGACCAGCCCGTCCGGCAGCGGCGGCGGGACGGCGGTGTCCTGGAAGGGGTTGACGATCCGGATCCGGTGGTGCGCGGTCCCCACCGTGACCCGTACCGGATGCGGCAGCGGAGGCCGCTCGTCCTGGCCGGACGACAGGCGACCGCGCTCCGACTGCGGGTGGTTGTGCTCGCGCGCCCACCGCCGGATCTCTGCCGACTTGTCTGGCAGGCCCAGTTCCTCGGCGACCCCGACGCCGAGCCTCGCCGCCACCTCCGGCCCGGTCTCAACCGGCCAGACGGTCACCAGGTAGAACTCGAACGGCACCTTCGGCACCGCGGCCGGGTCGACGTCCCGGCCGCGGGCCTGCACGCGCATGCCGTAACGGCCCGGCCCCTGGGGTGTCAGGAGGGGCAGGGCGTCCGGCGGGGAGTGCATCATGCCGGACAGGCGCACCTCGCCGGTGAAGGTGACGAGCTCCACCTCCTCGGTCTCGTCCCAGCCCACGGGGTCGAGGGGCGGGGCGGTCTCGGCCAGCCGTACGGTCACGTCCACGACGCCGGTGTGGATGCCCGTCCGGATCACGGCCGCGCCGGCGGCCGAGGCGGTCAGCCCGTTGGGGACGGTTCCCGGATGGGCGCGGCCCGGCTCGCCGACCACGATCTGGTGATAGGTGACGTGCACGTCGGCCCTGGCTCGGGCGGGAGGTAAGTGGATCATCTTCGGAAGCCTAGGCCGGGCCGTCCGGACGTGGCCCGCTGGAGGGATCTTGGGGCTACGATCTCCCCCGTAGCCCCTTTCGTCCGGAAGGCGTCGCGATGAGCGAACGTTCGCTGAACACCGATGTTCCGAGCCCCGCCCGCATCTACGACCTGTGGCTGGGCGGCAAGGACAACTACGAGATCGACCGGATGGTGAGCGAGCAGATCCTCGCCGCCGTGCCCGACCTGCCGGTGCTGGCCCGTACGAACAGGGAGTTCCTCGGCCGCGCGGTGCGGTACATGGCCGGGGAGGCGGGCATCCGGCAGTTCCTGGACATCGGCACCGGCATCCCCACGGCGGACAACACCCACCAGGTCGCCCAGGCGGTGGCCCCGGACAGCCACGTCGTGTACGTCGACAACGACCCCATGGTCCTGGCCCACGCGCGGGCGCTGCTGCGGGCCGCGCCCGCGGGGACGACCGCCTTCGTCGACGCCGACCTGCGCGACCCCGGCAAGATCCTGGCCGCCGCCGCCGAGCACCTCGACTTCGACCGGCCGATCGGGCTGACCCTGCTCGGCGTCGTGGACTTCCTTCCCGACACCGGCCTGGCCCGCTCGATCATCGCCGAGCTGCTGGAGCCGATGGCGCCGGGCAGCCACCTGGCCATCTCCCACGGCGTGGTCGGCAGGCAGCTCGAAGAGGGCGTCCGCCACTGGAACGAGAGCGGCGGGGCGACCATGACGCTGCGCACCCTTGAGGAGGTCACGAGCTTCTTCGACTGGCTGGAGCTGCTGGAGCCGGGCGTGGTGCCGCTGCCGCGCTGGCGTCCCGTCCCCGAGACGTTGTACGCCGACCGCGAGGCCGTCTACTGCGCGGGCGTCGGCCGCAAGCGCTGACCGTTCCCGGCTTCGCGCCGGTCCGGGCGATGCCGCCTTCCCGACCGGCGTACGCCGCCTGGCGGGCCCGCGTACCCTGAGTCCCCGATCAACTTCACAGAGTGACGGGAGCGGGATGGACGACGGGTTCGGCGCGGGGCTGGGGAGCGAGCGGGACCGGTGCGCGCGGGATCCGTGCCCCTGGCCGCCGGGGCCGTTCGCGACCGGGGACGCCAGGTGGTTCTTCGGGCGCGAGCGGGTCGTGTCCGAGCTGGTGGGGCTGCTCGGGGAGCCGCGCGCGGCCCGTCCCGTGGTGCTGGCCGGGGCGGCGGGGTCGGGCAAGACGTCGGTACTGGCCGCCGGGCTGGTGCCGGCCGTCCTGGCGGGTTCGCCGGCGGGAGGCCGCGCCGGGGTGTTGTGGCGTACGCCCGGCTCGCCGGTCCCGGGCGGGGGGCGGCCGGTGGAGGAGTGCGCGCTGCTGGTGGTCGACCGGTTCGAGGAGCTGTTCACGGCTCGGGCGGGATCCGCGCGGGAGGCGTACGTCGAGGAGCTGTGCGCGCTCGCGGCGGGCGGGCTGCCGGTGGTGATCGGGATGCGGGCCGGCTGTTACGAGCGGTGCCTGGGGTTTCCGCCGCTGGTCGAGGCGCTGCGGACGCGGTCGCTGCCGCTCGGCCCGATGACCGGCGACGAGCTGCGCCGCGCGATCACCGAACCGGCCCGGGTCGCCGGGCTGTCCCTGGAGCCGGGGCTGGCCGAGACGATCCTGCACGACCTGGGCGTACGCGACGACGCCCCGGCGGCGGCCGACGTGCTGCCGCGCCTGTCCCACGCGATGCGCGCCACCTGGCACCGCCGCGACGGCGACACGCTCACCCACACCGCCTACCGGCACGCCACCGCGCCACCCCTCACCCCCGGCCCCGCGCCCGCTTCCCCCTCCCCCGACCGGGAGAAACCCGCTCTCCTCTCCCCCGACCGGGAGAAAGGGGGGCCCGCGGCACTCTCCTCCGGCTTCGGTGGGAGCGGCAGGGAGTGTCCGGTCGGGCGGCGGGTGCGGGGGCTGGTGGTGGCGCTGGTGGTGCTGGTGGTGGTCGCCGGGGCGGGCGCGGGGCTGGCGTGGCAGAAGAGCGGCCGGGCGAGCGCCGCCCGCGTCACCGCGCTCGCCGAGCGGGCCGCCGTCCAGGCGCGGGCGCTGCGGGCCACGGACCCGGCGCTGGCGATGCAGGTGGCGGTGGCCGCCCAGGGCCTGGCCGACACCCCGGGCACCCGCGGCACGCTGCTCGACACCGCCGAGCCGTACGCCACCCGGCTGCGCTCGGCCGGCGACCGGCTGCGGGCGATCGCCTACAGCCAGGACCACGCCCTGCTCGCGACCGGCGCCGACAACGGCGTGGTCGAGCTGTGGGACGCCACCGACTCGCGCCGCCGCACCCCGCTGGCCACCCTGCCGCGCGCCGCCGGTCCGGTCGGCGCGCTCGCCTTCCGGCCGTCCGGCGGGGACCGCGTCCTGCTCGCGGCCACCCGGCACGGCGTCGAGGTGTGGAACGTCGTGGACCCCGCCCGCCCCCGGCACGTCGCCGCCCTGCCCGGCGCCGCGACGGCGGCGTTCACGCCGGACGGCCGCACGGTGCTCGCCGCCGCCGAGCGCGGCGTCCGGCGCTGGAGGCTCGCCGGCCGCCCGGTCGCCCTGCCCCCGGTACGCGCCTCCGCCCAGGTCACCCGCTTCGCCGTCGGCGACGACACGGTGGCCACCGGCCACGACGACGGCAGCGTGCGCCTGTGGGACCCGGCGCGGCCCGCCTCCCCCGCCGACACGATCGCGACCGGCCTCCAGGACGGCCCCGCCGCCCTCGCCATCAGCCCCGACGGCGGCGCGCTGGCCTGGTCGGCGCCCGGCCGCGGAACCTGGCTCTGCCTCCTGCGCGCCCGCCGCTGCGACCGGCCCGTCCGGTACGGCGGCCCCGCCGGCGCCCTGGCGTTCAGCCCGGACGGCACCGTCCTGGCCGCCGCCGGCGACGACCGCGCGGTCCGGCTGTGGAGCGTGGCCACCCGCGCGGAGGTCACCTCGTTCCCGCACCCCGACCGCGTGCTCGGCCTCGCCTTCACCGCCGACGGTCAGGCGCTGGCCACCGGGTCGGCGGCCGGCGCCTTCTACCAGTGGCGCCATCCGGTGCGCGTGCCCGACCCGGTGACCGGGCTGGTGCTGAGCCGGGACCGGACGCTGATGGCCACGACCGGCGCGCGCGGCGGCGCGCTGTGGGACGTCCGCGACCCCCGTCACCGCGTGCTGCTGTCGCGCTGGAACGTTCCACCCGCCACCGATCCGGCTCTGAGCGGCGACGGCCGCCGGCTGGCCACCGTCGAGCGCGGCGTGGCCGTGACCGTGTGGGACATCCGCGACCCCTACCGCCCGGCCCGGCACGTCCGGCTGCCGGTGCGCGGCCTCGCGGTCGCCGCGCTAAGCCCCGACGGACGCGTCCTGGCCACCGGCGACCACGGCGGCCGGCTGCTGCTCTGGGACGTCACCGGCCCGCCGCGCCGCCTGGCCGCCCGCGACGGCTTCGGCGACGTCGGCGCGCTCGACTTCAGCCCCGGCGGCGGCCTGCTGGCCAGCGGCGGCGCCGACCGCGGCGTACGGCTGTGGGACGTGCGCCGCCGCGCCCTCGACCAGGTCGCCCACCACGAGGAGCACGCCGACGCGGTGGCCGGCGTGCGCTTCGGCCCGAAGGGCGACGTGCTGGTCAGCACCGGCCACGACCGGACCGCCCGCGTCTGGAGGATCGCCGACCCGGGTCGCGCTCCCCGTCCGGCGGCCCTGCGCGGGCACGGCGGCAGCGTCCTGATCGCCGGGTTCAGCCCCGACGGCGCCGCCCTGGCCACCACGGACGCCTCCCGCACCACCCGCCTGTGGGACCTGCGCTCCCGCCGCCCGATCGCCGAGCTGTCCCATCCCGACCTCGGGACCGTCCTGTACGCCGACGACCACACCCTCGTCTCGGCCGCCGGGCACGACCTGCGGTTGTGGGACCTGCGGCCGGAGTCGGTGGCCGCGCGCGTCTGCGAGGCCGCCGGGATGCCGCTCACCCGGGCCGAGTGGCGGCGCTACTTCGACGACCTGCCCTACCGTCCGCCCTGCTCGTGACCTCCGGCAGGACGCTGACAGAGATCTGGCAGCGGCGCCTGGCACGGTCGTCCCATGACGGACAAGACGGACGTGCTCATCGTCGGCGCCGGGCCCACCGGCCTCACCCTCGCCGTGGAGCTGGCCAGGCGCGGGATCGCCCACCGAGTAGTCGAGCGGGCAGCGGCGCCCTCGGCGGGCTCCAAGGGCAAGGGCCTCCAGCCGCGGACGCTGGAGATCTTCGACGACCTCGGGATCGTCGACCGGGTCCTGGCCGGGACGACGCCCTACCCGCCGATCCGGGTCAGGATCGGGCGGCTGCCGGTCTACCAGGGCCGTATGCACCGGCCGGTGGCGGCGAGCGAGCAGGTGCCGTACCCGATGGTGCGGATGCACCCGCAGTGGCGCACCGAGGCGGTGCTGCGGGAGCGGCTGGCCGAGCTGGGCGGCGCGGTCGAGCACGGCGTCGAGCTGACCGGCTTCGAGCAGGACGCGCACGGCGTGACGGCCCGGCTCGGCACCGGGGCGCCCCTGCGGGCCCGCTACCTGGTCGCCGCCGACGGCGGCAGGAGCACGGTGCGCAAGGCGCTCGGCGTCGGGTTCACCGGCGAGACCCGCGAGGAGGAGCGCATGGCCCTCGGGGACGTGCGCGTCGAGGGGCTGGACCGCGAGCACATCCACGCCTGGGTGCGGCCGGGCAGGGGGATGGTCGCGCTCTACCCCATGGCCGGCACCGACGCCTTCCAGTTCATGGCGCCGCTCAGGCCGGGCGCGACGCCGGACCTGACGCTGGCCGGCTTCCAGCGGCTCTTCGCCGAACGCTCGATGCTGCGCGCGGCCCGCGTCACCGAGCTGCTGTGGTCCTCGCTCTACCGGGTCAACATCCGGCTGGCCGACGCCTACCGCGCCGGGCGCGTGCTGCTGGCCGGGGACGCCGCCCACGTGCACTCCCCGGCGGGCGGCCAGGGCCTCAACACCGGCGTCCAGGACGCCTACAACCTGGGCTGGAAGCTCGCCCGCGCGCTGACCGGCGGGCCGGCGTCGCTGCTGGACACCTACGAGGAGGAGCGCCGCCCGGTCGCCGCCCGCGTGCTCGGTCTCAGCACGGACCTGCACGACCGGAAGTCGTACAAGCGGGACGAGGAGACCTACCAGCTCCGGGTCGGCTACCGGGGCGGCTCGCTGGCCCGCGCGGGCGGCGAACGGGTGCCCGACGGGCCGCTGCGGCTGGCCGACGGCTCCCGGGCGCGCCTGTTCGACCTGCTGCGCGGCCCGCACTTCACACTGCTGTCGCCGGATCCCGCGCCCCGCGTGCCGGGCGGCCCGGAGGTGCGGGCGTACGCGCCGGCCGAGCCGTACGGCGGGGTGCGGCACACGCTCGTGCGCCCGGACGGCCACGTCGGGATCGCCACGGACTCCGCCGCCGAGCTGGCCCACTACCTGACGCTGGTGTGAGGCCCCTTGTGGTGACCCTGTGGGGACTCTCTTGGCGAAGTCCGCCGTGCCTCCCTCGTGGCCGAACCCGGGCCCGCGCGGTCAGCCGCAGACGGGCCGGTAGGGCAGCGCGGGCACGTACGTCCGCCACTCCCGCTCGGTCAGCGCCCGCCCGGCGCGCGCGCAGATCGTCCTCGCCACCAGTTCGGCGGCGGCCGGGACGCGCCCGACGCTCCCGCCGGCGTCCACCGTCAGGACGTGCGAGCCGTCGGGGGCGAACGCGATCGACAGCAGCTCGCCCTCGTCACGGTCGAGGCCGCCGCCCGGGTCGGCGGACAGGCCGAGGTCGCCGCCCGTCCTCGGGTCGATCAGGCGGACGCGGCCCTGCCCCGCGTTGACCGCGACGAGGTCCTCGACCGGCGAGTAGGCCGGCGTGCCGATGAAGGAGAAGCCCTCGGTCCCCTCGGTCAGCCGCCGGCCGCCCGCGTCCCACGTGCTCAGCCGGCCGCGCGAGTCGAACACGACCACGCCGTCCCCCGCGTGGGTGAAACGCACCCAGGAGCCCAGGACGTCCTTGCCGAAGACGCTGAACGGCGAGCCCGCGACCCGGCCGTCGGCCGCCCGCAGTACCCGTACGTCCAGGCCGGTCACCGCCAGCCGGCCGCCGTCGGATGCGAACGCCAGGTCCACGACCTGGCTCAGGGGCGTGCTCCACAGGCGGCGGCGCGCCCGCCAGTCCCACAGCTCGACCGCGTCCTCGCCGGTTCCGGGGCCGTCGAGCACGAGCGCGAGCCGGCTCCCGTCCGGGCTGAAGCGGACGAGCTCGGGCTGCGCCCGCCCGGCGCCCGCGGTGAACCCGCCCGCGGGCTGCCTGGTCGCGGTGTCCAGGACACTGACGTCGTGGCCGGACAGCAGCGCGAGGCTCCGCCCGTCGCGGCTGAAGGCGAGCGCCCGCGCGGCGGGCAGGCGGCCGGGCGTCCCGCCACCGACCTGGCGGAGTCCGCCGTCCACGACGAGGTGCAGGCCGTCCTCGCCGAGGTCGGCCCGCTCGTACGGCGGGCCCTCGACCGGCTCGGTCACCAGGTCGGCGACGTCCACGGCGAACACCTGGTCGCCGACGAGGTAGCGGAAGGTCGTGCCGTCGAAGGCGGCGGCCGGGCGGGTGCCGCCGTCCATGTCCCCGCGCACCGGGACGGCGCTCAGCAGGTGACTGTCGGGCAGGCGCCAGAACTGGACGGTGGCGTCGGTGACGGTGGCCAGCAACCGGCCCGTGTGGTCGAAGACGGGATCGCCCTTGTTCCAGACGCCTTCGTTGCCCTCGCCGACCTCCTCGGTCCAGCCCTCCTTCGTCTGCTTCAGTGTCAGGGGCCCGTCACCGGACGTGGCCAGCCACCGGCCGTCCGGGCTCAGCGTGCCGCGCCGGGCGGCGGGGTCGGTGACCTCCCACTGCTCGCTGTCGCCCGGCTTGACGATCACCTTCCGGCCCTCGTGCCGGCGGACGGCGTCCGCCCAGCCCTCCACCAGGTCCCTGGTCCGGTGGACCGGCCAGGTGCCGACCGGGCGGCCGGTGCCGGCGTCCCAGGCGCGGGCGCGGCGCGTGGTGGCGGCGACCAGCGTGCGGCCCGAGGGGGACAGCCCGATGTCGGACACCCGCTCACGGCCGAGGCCCAGGCCGGAGATCAGCGCGACGCGCCGGCCCGTGCGCACGTCCCACAGCCGCGCCTGGTCCTGGCCGACGCTGAGCAGCGTGCGCCCGTCGGCGCCCAGCGCCCGCAGGGTGCTGCGGGCATCGGCCGGGTCGCGGAACATGCCGCGCTCGCGCTGCGCGAGCACGGCGGTCAGCGCCGCCCTGGCCTGCGGCGTGGGCCGCAGCCGCCAGGCGGCCACGGCGAGCAGCCCGGCGAGCACCGGATCGCTCCGCCTGGTCGCCTCGGCGCGCGCGGCCAGGCGCGTGGACTCCGACGTCGTCAGGCGGTCCTGCAACTCGTCGGCGCGGGCGGCGGCGAGCCTGCTCTGCTGGACCGCCAGGCCGCCCGCGGCCAGCGCGACGACCAGCAGCACCGCCAGGCTCAGCGTCAGCAGCCGGGCGCGGCGGGCCCGGCGTTTGGCCAGCCGCGCCGAGGACTCCAGGAAGTCGCGCTCGGCCTGGGACAGCCTGATGTCGCGGCGGTCGGTCGCCGCCCAGCTCAGGGCCTCGTCCAGCATCGTGCCGTGGAACAGGCCGCCGTCCCTGCGGCCGCCCTCGTCCCAGCGCCGGACGGCGGCCAGGATCGGGCCGTGGACGGCCAGCCCCTCCCGGTTGGCCTCGATCCAGCGGCGCAGCCGCGGCCAGGCGTGCGGCAGGGCCGGGCGGGCGAGCCAGACCTCGCGGTCGTCGCGGCCCAGCAGGTACGCGAACACCTCCAGGATCCTGGTGACCGCCGGCGCCTCGGCCGCCGGCCGGCCGGCCACCAGCTCGTCCAGGGCGGCGTTCCGGGTGGCCAGCTCGCCCATGCCGTCCACGGTGAACAGGCGCAGGAACACCTCGGGCGCCAGCTCCCGCTCCGCGGGGGCCAGCAGCGCGTAGGAGTCCTCGGCCAGCGTGCCGAGCGCCGGGTCGGCGGCGGTCCCGGCGACGTGGGCGGCCTGCCGTCCGCGTTCGAGCAGCCGTGCGGTGTCCAGCCCGCCGTCCCCGCTGACCAGCGCGAGCAGCAGCCGGCGGGCCTCGGGACGCCGGCCGGGCTCCTTGCTCAGCGCCGCCGACACCAGCGGGCGCAGCGAGTCCGGCAGCGCGGCCAGGTCGGGCGTGGCCGACAACACCCGGTGCATCACCCCGCCCAGGCTCTCGGCCTCGAACGGGTCGGCGCCCGTGGCCGCGTACAGCACGACGCAGCCCCAGGCGAACACGTCCGCGGGCGCGCCGGCCCGCTGGCCGCCGAACACCTCGGGCGCCATGTACGTCGGCGTGCCGGTCACCAGGCCGGTCGCGGTCAGCGACATCTCGGCGGTCCGCGCGATGCCGAAGTCGATGACCCGCGGGCCGTCCGGGCCGAGCAGCACGTTGTCCGGTTTGAGGTCGCGGTGCACCACGCCGGCCTCGTGGATGGCGGTGAGCGCCGTCGCCACCGCCGTGGCCAGGCGGTGCAGATCGCCGCCGAGGAAGCGGCGTCCGCCGGTGACCGCCTGGCGCAGGCTCGGCCCGGCGACGTACTCGCTGACGATGTGGGGGCGCGGGCCGTCCAGCTCGGCGGCGAGCACGCGGGCGGTGCAGAACGAGGCGACCCGCCGCGCCGCCTCGGCCTCCCTGGCCAGCCGTCCGGCCTCGTCGCCGTGCAGCACCTTGATCGCCACCCGGGCGCCGTCCTCGGCGTAGGCCTCGTAGACGACGCCCTGACCGCCCGCGCCCAGCCGTCCGGCGAGCCAGTAGCCGCCCAGGCGTTGCGGATCGTCGGGGGTCAACGCGTTCACGGCTGGTTGGATGCGGTGATCGCCGGCAAAGTTGCGATCATTTTTCTCGTTTTATCGGTGCTTGACATTCCATCGGCGTCAGGATCTAGGATCGCCGCCGTGCTCATGACCTTGACGCTCAGCGCGGCGCTCGTCCTGACCGGAACGCCCGCGCAGGCCACCAAACCCGTGTCGTTCCAGGGGTTCACCATCCAGATACCGGTCTCCTGGAAGGTGAAGAAGGACCCGATCGGCGGGCTCGACGTGGTCACCGGGGCCTGCTCCAAGCGGGCGACGGAGTGCCCCGGCTTCTCCCTCGGCGGGCCGCGGGCCATCGCCTACGCCTCCGAGGGCGGCACGTACCGGCCGGGGAAGCCGTACCACCCCAGCACCGGGGTCGTGGAGTGCGTCCCGGACCGGCGCTACTGGGAGGGCGTCCAGCCCGTCCGGCCCGCCCGCACCGCGTCCGTGCAGGTGGGGGCGGGGCACCAGGCCCGCTTCACCGAGTGGAGACTGGGCTGCCAGACGAAGACCGGCAAGCCGGCCCCGGTGTCCTTCACCCAGCGCATCTGGTACCTGCGCAAGGAGAAGGTGCTGGTCGTCGACCAGTGGAAGACCCCCGGGCTGGGGAACATCCTGGCCAAGGCCGTCTGGAAATGACCGGGTTGCCCGCGCGCCCTGCGGGCAGGAGATCGTCATGCGCAGCAAGCGGCTCTCCACCGTCGAGGAGCAGACGTACGCGGTGGTCCTCGACCCCGGTGACGAGGCGGTCGAGAGCCTGACGGAGTGGGCGGCCGACAGCGGCGTCCGCGCCGCCCGGCTGACCGGCATCGGCGGGTTCCGGCAGGTCACGCTGGGCTTCTTCGACCCGGAGGCGCTCCGCTACGACCCGATCCCGGTCGACCGCCAGACCGAGGTGCTCTCCCTGATCGGCGACTTCGCCATGCCCGACGACGACGTACGGCCCCACCTGCACGCCCATGTGGTCGTGGGTCTGCCCGACGGCACGACCCGCGGCGGCCACCTGCTGGCCGGCGAGGTGTGGCCGACGCTGGAAGTGATCGTCACACAGTCGCCGCGCTACCTGCGGCGCCGCCACGACCCCGCCACCGGCCTGGCCCTCATCGACCTGGGCTGACCCCTCGGCCCGCGCCGCCCCGCCCGGCCACCGGCCCGGCCCGCACCGGCCCGGACCGCCCCCCGTCCGGCCGCCGGGCTCGGGCGGTTCACTCGAAGTCGTCCGGGTTCAGTTCCTTCAGGCGTTCGAAGCGCTCGCGTTCCTCGTCGTAGTCTTCCTCGTCCTTGGGACCTTCGAGGTCGGCCGCGGGCGTCTCTTCGTCCTCGGGCTCTTTGCGTCGCATGGTCATCCCCCTCCCGGCGGACCGGGCACGGGGCTCCCCCGCGCCCATCGCTCCGGCTACCCCTCTGACCTGCGGGCAAACGATCGCGGGCGCCGGATGTTGACCGGCTCTTGTGCGGGCTCGTGGGGGCGCTTGGCGTGCCGGAGGGGAGGTTTCCGGGCGATTGTTCCGACTTTCTGAGGAGATGTACGTGCCCACCAAACGTTCCGCCAAGCCGACCCGGTCGAAGCCCGACAGCCAGCCGTGGCTGCACGTGAACGGCGTGGAGATCCAGGAGTACGGCACCGTGCGGATGTTCCCGCTCGGCCTCTCCCGCGACGCGCGCGAGTACTCCTGCCAGCGCCTCAACCAGATCCTGGCCGACACCCAGATCCTCTACAGCCTGTACAAGAAGCACCACTGGCTGATGCGCGGCCCGACGTTCTACCAGCTCCACCTGCTGCTGGACAAGCACGCCTCGGAGCAGATCGCGCTGGTGGACGAGATGGCCGAGCGCGTGCAGACCCTCGGCGGCGTCGCGGTGGGCGACCCGCGGCACGTGGCCGAGATCACCGTGATCCCGCGCCCGCCGAACGGCTGCGAGGAGGTGCCCGCCATGCTCTCGCGCCTGATCGAGGCGCACGAGACCATCCTCGTGGCCGCCCACGACGCGGCCAACCGGGCGCAGGAGATGGGCGACGACGGCACCAACGACCTGCTGGTCTCCGACGTCATCAGGACGAACGAGCTGCAGACCTGGTTCCTGATCGAGCACCTGGTGGACACCCCGCTGGTGGAGAAGCCGGACCGCTGACCCGCCGGCACGGCCGAAGCCCAGTAAGCCGGAAATCGACGCCAGGTGAAGGAAATGTCTGGATTTAGGCCGACATCGCACACCGGGCGTAACGGTTCATACCGGGCGCGGTAAGGCGCCGCATCGAGCCTGCGCCGCCGGGTACGGAGAAATCGCGGGCCTGTGGGGCCGCCGGCGACCCGCCAGAGCGCGCCGCCACGAAGGCGCGCCTCACCAGCGGGACGCCCTCTGACCAGGCCCGACCCCGACCGGGCCGCCCTGACGGGGGCTACTTCTGACCGGGAGCGACGGAGAACGACATGACCGAACCGCTGACCTCACCGCCCGCCCCCGCCCACGGCGTCGCGGGACGGGAGCGGCGGCCATGAGCCTGTCGGACCGCGAACGCCGCATCCTGGCCGAGATCGAGCAGGATCTGCGCTGGCAGGATCGCGACTTCGCCTGCCGCATCGACGCGCTCAACGCCAAACCGGCCCGGCGCCGCCGCTGCCCGGTGACGCGCCGGGAGATGGCCTTCATCCTGGTCATCGTGGTCGCGATGACGCTGCTGTCGGCGGTCGTGTTCGTGGCGGCGGGCCGTCCGCGCACCCAGCCCGCGCCGCGCCCCACCCGCGAGGTGGTGACCACCTCGCCCCAGGTCACCCATCCCTGACCGCCGGCTGCCCGCTCAGGACGGCGGCGGGGCGACCGAGGCGCGGGTGACCAGGCGCGAGCGCAGCGTGTGCACGTCGTGCCGCGGCTCGGCCCCGTCGAGCACGTCGAGCAGCACCTCGGCCGCCTTCGCGCCGAGCTGGTGGACCGGCTGCTCGATCATCGTCAGCGGCGGGTCCATGACTGCCGCCCAGGCGCTGTCGTCGAAGCCGATGAGCGAGATGTCGGCCGGGTAGGACAGCCCGGCGGCGCGTACGGCCCGCAGCGCCCCGGTCACGGCGTCGGTCTCGGTGCAGAACAGGGCGGTGGTGCGGTCGGGCAGCGCCAGCATGCGGGCCACCTCCTGGGTGGCCCACTCCTCGGTCTTCGGGCCGGTCATGACCAGCTCGGGATCGAAGGGGATGCGGGCGTCGTCGAGCGCGTCGAGGTAGCCGCGCAGGCGCTCGCCGTCGGTCCACACGTTGCGGGCCTTCTCCAGCAGCGCCCGCCTGGTCACGGGCGGATCGACCGAGGACGGCCCCCACACGAACCCGATGCGCCGGTGACCGGCCGCGATCATCACCTCGACCGCCTCGCGGGCCGCGCCGCGGTTGTCGATGACGACCGTGTCGAGGTCGAGCGGCGCGACCGCGCGGTCGACCAGCACGATCGGGATGCCCCGGCCCATGGCCGCCCTGATGTGCTTGACCTCGTCGCGCCCCACGGCCGCCGAGGCGATGATGACGCCGTCGACCCGCTTGTCGATGAGCACGTCGGTGGCCGCCACCTCCTCGTCGAGCCGCTCGTACGTGCTCAGCACGATCGTGTCGAACCCGCGGGCGCGCGAGGCGTCGGAGATGCCGCGCATGACGCCCGCGAAGAACGGGTTGCCGATGTCGGCCAGGATCACGCCGAGCGTGTGGCTGACCCCGGTGGACATGCTGCGGGCCAGGGCGTTGGTGCGGTAGCCGAGCTTCTCGGCCGCCGCCAGCACCCGTTCGCGCAGCTCCGGGCTGACATAGCCGTAGCCGCCGAGGGTGCGGGCCGCGGTGGCGCGGCCGACGCCGGCCTCGGCGGCCACCTCCGAGATCGTCGGCCGCCCCGACTGGCTCCGGTCGGCTGCCATCGAACGGGTTCCTCGTTTCTGGGGGGTCGCGGGCACGCCCATGCTAGCCGCGCGGGGCGGGCCTGCCGAAGCCGAAGGCGCCTTCGACGAAGCACTGGTCGTAGGCGGTCTCCGCGCCGGCCAGCAGCGCCCGCAGGACCGGCCCGCGGCCGGGCGCGGTGCCCTTGCGCCAGCCGTCGCGCAGCAGGGAGACCGCGAACCCGGCCAGGAACGCGTCCCCGCAGCCCATGGTGTCGACGATCTTGCCCGGGTCCTCGACCAGCCGGGCGGGGGCGGCGACCAGGTCGTGGCCGTCGTAGGCCATCGCGCCGTCCACGCCCCTGGTGCCGAGGGCCAGGCGGGCGCCGCTCGCCACGGCGCGGGCCAGCAGGTCGCGGGTGCCCGCCTCGTCCAGGTGCGAGCAGGACAGGAGCACCAGGTCGGCGTGCGGGCAGACGCGGTCCAGGTAGGCGGGGGCGCGGTAGTCGTCCTCGCTGGACAGGTCGAAGCTGACCAGGGGACGCAGGCCGGCGAGCCCGGGCAGCTCGTCCTCGCTGCCGGAGTAGACGCTGGAGTGCACCAGGTCGAACGAGCCGGCGTAGGCGAGCAGGTCACCGGCCAGCGCCAGCGGCTCCCGCACGGTGACGCCGCCGCCGTTCCAGCCCAGGAAGACCCGGTCGCCGTCGTCCACGCGCAACCGGGACACGCCGCTCTCGCCGGGACGCACCACGCAGCGGTCGACCGCGACGCCCTGCGCGGCGACGGCCTCGCGCAGGAAGCCGCCGAGGTCGTCGTCGCCGAAGACGCCGAGGTAGGCGGCCTCGACGCCGAGGCGGCCCGCGTAGACGGCGACGTTCACGCTGTTGCCGCCCGGATAGTCGATGCCCCGATCGACGAACCGGTCGACGATGTTGTCGCCGAAGCCGAGGACTCTCATGTTTCTCCTGTGCCGGGGTGTTCGGGGTGGGCAGGCCGGGGCCGCTCCCGTCCCGGCGGGCGGGAGCGGGAGCGGAGGTGCGGCGGCCTAGTAGTCCATGACCCGGTAGTAGCGGCGCAGGTCGAGCGAGTGGTCGCGGACGCGTTCCAGGTGCTTGCTGACCCGGCCCAGCACCGTGTCGAGCACCAGCGGCGCGAGCAGGCCGCGGAACTCGGGGCTGATGCCGTCGAGCGGGTAGTCGCGGGTGTCGAAGACGGTGACGTCCTTGGAGATGCGCCGGGCGAAGGCTTCGGCGCGGTCGGTGAGCGGGCGCGTCTCGTCCTCACCCTGGAAGATCAGCACGCTCGTGTCCTCCTCCAGCAGCTCCAGCGAGCCGTGGAAGAACTCGGCGCTGTGCACCCTGGTGGTACGCAGCCACTGCATCTCCTCAAGGATGCACATCGAGTACAGGTAGGTGAATCCCCACAGGTTCCCGCCGCCGATGAGGAAGTGGTAGTCGGTGTCCTTGTGGGCCTCGGCGAACGCGGCGGCCACCGGCTCGGCCTGCCGGGCGACCTCCAGCAGCACGCCGGGCAGCCCGGCCAGCTCGCCGGCCAGCTTCTCGTAGCCCTCGAACTCGCCGCGGCGGGACAGCAGGCGGCCCATGAACAGCAACATCTGCTGGTCGAACGGCCACGCCTTCGGCTCCGAGACCAGCACGGCGTCCACGGCCTTGGCGATCGGCGAGTCGGGGTAGCCAGTGAAACCGACCGTGTACACACCCCTGTCCTTGACGTACTCGATCGCGCGCAGGCTGTCCTCGGTGGTGCCGGAGACCGAGGTGAAGATCGCCACCGTGCGCCCGCCGAGCCGGGCGTCGCCCGAGACGACCAGCTCGGCCGCGATCGCGGCGCGCACGTCGAGCGTCGAGCTGCGCCTGGCCAGGTGCTCGTAGGGCCACATCTGGGCGTACGTGCCGCCGGCGCCGACGAGCAGGAGGGTGTCGAACCCCTGGTCCACGAGCCGATCGACGAGCTCCTCGATCTGGGGGCGCAGGGCCACGGTGCTGGCCAGCTGCGACAGGAATTCCGGCTCGTTGAATCCGAGCATCTTCGCGTCCTTTCGGGAAAGCTTGCGGGCCGGCGCCGCTCAGCGGCCTGATACCGGTATCACGCGGAGGTCACGCTGACACAGGATCCGGCCACGCGTCAACACCCCACCTGCGAGAACCGGTGACGGCCTGCTGTTTCATCGCTGCGAAAAGCCCGTCGGCAGCCGCCTGGAAAGAAAATCTTGCTTTGTGGTCTGGTACCGGTATCAGTTCATCTGTACAGTCAGCCAACACCCCCACCGCGGACCGGCAGGTCCCCCTCTCCCTCCGAGAGAAAGGAAGCCCATGCGCCCTCGCGCAATGACGTCGTTCGCGGCGCTCCTCGGGACGCTCGCCCTGGCCGGCTGTTCCGGCGGCGGCGACGGAGCGGCCAAGGCCCCCGCAGCCGACCTGTCCGCCACGCCCGACTTCTCCGGCACGCTGAGCATCCTCACCAAGTTCGCCGGCGACCCGCTGCAGCCGTACTTCGAGGACCTGGCCGCGGCGTACCAGAAGCAGCACCCGGGCGTGAAGGTCGAGCTCATCCAGGAGACCGACCAGAGCATCAAGGACAAGACCAAGACGCTGACCGCCTCCGACGCGCTGCCCGACGTCTTCTTCACCTGGAGCGGCAACTGGGCGGAGAACTTCGTGCGCGGCGGCCGGGCCGCCGACCTGAGCAAGGTGATCGGCCCGGACACCGAGTGGGGCAGGACGTTCAGCCCCGGCTCGCTGTCGGCCTTCGCCTACGACGGCAAGTACTACGGCATCCCGCTGTACGGCAACGGCAAGTTCATGGGCTACAACAAGACCGCCTTCGACAAGGCCGGCGTCAAGGTGCCCGGCACGTTCGAGGAACTGGTCGGGAGCTGCGCGGCGCTGCGCAA
This sequence comes from Nonomuraea sp. NPDC005730, assembly GCF_040630865.1. Lineage (NCBI taxonomy): Bacteria > Bacillati > Actinomycetota > Actinomycetes > Streptosporangiales > Streptosporangiaceae > Nonomuraea > Nonomuraea sp. NPDC005730. The sequence continues at coordinate 255,520 of NZ_JBEXYK010000001.1, read as the reverse complement.
GGCGGGCTACGAGCCGGTCGCCTTCGGCAACAAGGACGGCTGGCCCGCCCTGCACTACCTCCAGCAGCTCTTCGCCTACGACGTGCCGGCCGACGTCCTGCAGGCCGACTTCAGCCCGAAGACGGCCAAGCTCGACCACCCGGGCTACGTGACCGCGCTCAACCGGTTCAAGACCCTGGTCGACACCTGCACCGACACCGGCAAGGGCACCAACGGCGTGCTCTACAGCTCGGCGCAGCAGGCCTTCCACGACGGCAAGGCGGCCATGTACTACCAGGAGGTCCTGGAGTTCGACAACGCCACCGACAAGAACGGCCTCAAGCCGGACGACTTCGGCATCTTCCAGCTCCCGGTCCCCCAGAACGCGGCCGGCGACCCCAAGACCGTCGAGGGCGCTCCCGAGGGCTACCTGATCAACGCCAGGTCGCCGCGGGCCGCGCTGGCCGTCGACTTCATGAAGTTCGTGACCTCCACGCAGAACGCCAAGACCCTGTCGGCGCCCCCGTACGGGCAGCCCAGCACGGTCGTCGGCGCGGTCAGCCCCGAGACCTCCAGCAAGGCCGTCTACGAGGGCATGGAGCAGGTCAACAAGGCGCCGCGACTGGCCGCGTGGCTCGACACCGTCACCGTGCCCGAGGTCGCCGACGCCTGGCTGGCCGGCGGCGAGGCGCTGATCAGCGGCGGCTCGACCCCCGACAAGGTGCTGGCGAGCGTCCGCGAGGCGTCGGAGTCGGCGAAGTAGGCCGGGCGGGCCGGAGGGAGGGCATGCCGGTGCGTGCCATACGTCAACGGGCGCTCGGCCTGGCGTGGGTGGCTCCCGCGCTCGCGCTGGTCGTGGTGTTCGTCTACCTGCCGCTGGTGCAGAACTTCCAGTTCAGCACCCTCAAGTGGGACATCTACAGCGGCACCCAGGAGTACGTCGGGCTCGACAACTACCGCAGGCTGATCGACGACCCGGTCTTCTGGTCCTCGCTGGGCAACAACGTCCTGTACGCGGTGGTCTCGATCGTCTTCCAGGTGTTCGGCGCGCTGCTGCTGGCCGCGCTGATCGAGGGCGTGCGCAGTGAGCGGTGGCAGCGCGGCCTGCGGGCGGTGTACTTCATCCCGTCGGCGATCTCGATGACCGTCGCCGGGCTGCTCTTCTACTTCATCTACGAGCCCAACCTGGGCCCGCTCAACCACCTGCTCAGGGCGATCGGCCTGGACGGCCTGGCCCAGGCGTGGCTGGGCCAGGAGAGCACCGCCATGTCGGCGATCATCGCGATGAGCCAGTGGCAGGGCTTCGGCTACTCGACGCTGCTGTTCGCGGTCGCGATCCAGCGCATCCCGCGCGAGATCTACGGCGCCGCCGCCATCGACGGCACCGGGCCGGTCCGGCGGTTCTTCCACGTGACCGTGCCGCTCGTGCGCGAGATGACCGGGCTGATGATGATGGTCACCGTCTCGGGCGCCTTCCAGGTGTTCAACGAGGTCATGGTGATGACCAGCGGCGGCCCCGACAACTCCAGCCAGGTCCTGGGCACCTGGCTCTACCGCAGTGGCTTCGTGCGCAACAACTTCGGCTACGCCGCCGCCATCGCGACGGTGATCTTCGTCATCACGCTCGGCATCGCCGTGGGACAGATGTGGGTCACCCGTAAGAGAAGGGTGGAATGGTGAGTCGCCGCGGCTTTCTCGGCGTGATCGCGCGCGTGTTCCTCTGGGCGTTCCTGCTCTGCCTCGCGGTGGTCGTGCTCTATCCCCTGCTGTGGATGGTGCTCAACGGGTTCAAGTCCAACAGCGAGCTGTTCGGCAACCCGTTCGCGCTGCCGTCGAGCTGGAGCTTCGAGAACTACCAGAAGGCGTGGAACCGGGGGGTGAGCGACTACCTGACGACGAGCGTGCTGGTCACGCTCACCTCCACGGTCGCCACCGTGTTCGTCAGCGCGTGGGCGGCCTACGGGCTGACCCGGGTGAACATCCCGTTCAACCGGTTCGTCACGATGGGCATCCTGGGCGGGCTCATGCTCGCGCCGACCGTGGCGCTCGTGCCGCTGGTCAAGATGTTCCAGGCCATGGGGTTGTACAACAGCTTCTGGGCGCTGCTGATCCTCTACACCGCATTCCGGATCCCGTTCACGACGTTCCTCATCCGGGCGTACATGATCGACCTGCCGCGCGAGGTGGACGAGGCCGCCGAGATGGACGGGTGCGGCCGCTGGACCGCGTTCTGGCGGATCATCCTGCCGATGTGCAAGCCGATCCTCACCTCGACCGTGCTGCTGCACATCCTGTTCGCCTGGAACGAGTACCTGTTCGCGATGGTCTTCACCAGCGGCGCCGGCGTGCAGACGCTGCCGGTCGGCCTGACCGGCCTGATGAGCAAGCACGGCACGGACTTCCCCGTCGTCTTCGCCGGGATGGTGATCGCGGCGCTGCCCGTGGTGCTGCTGTTCTTCCTCGGCCAGCGCTACATCGTCAAGGGCCTCGCCGACGGGGTCGGGAAGTGAGCCAGATGTCCTTGTCACTGCGCCAGATCACCGGTTCGAACTTCGCCTACCAGCACCTGCCCCTCGACCGTTTCCTCGACGACGCCGCCGCGCTCGGGCGCGAGCACCTGGAGTTGTGGGGCGTCGCGCCGCAGCTGCACGTGCCGTGGCTGAGCGACGCCGAGGCGCGGGCGATCCGCCGGCGCGCCGCCCGGCGGGGGCTCACCGTCCGCTGCCTGACGCCCGAGCAGGTGGCCTACCCCGTCAACCTGGCCTCGCCGGACAGCCGGCTGCGGGCCGGGAGCGTGGCGATGTTCCGGCGGGCCGCCGAACTGGCCGCCGAGCTGGGGGCCGAGCTGCTGCTGCTGACCCCGGGCCGGGGCTTCGAGGACGAGCCGGTCGCCGGCGCCTGGCGGCGCTCGGCCGACGCGATCGGCGAGATCTGCGGGTACGCCGGGACGCTCGGCGTGTCGTGCGTGCTGGAGGCGTTGCAGCGGGTGGAGTCCAACCTGGTCAACGACGCGCCCACGCTGGCCCGCATGATCGACGAGGTGGGCGCCCCGAACCTCGGCGCGGTGCTGGACACCGTCGCCATGGCGGCGGCCGGGGAGAGCGTGGACGACTACTTCGACGCCCTCGGCGACCGGGTCAGGCACGTGCACCTGATCGACGGCTCCCCCACCGGGCACCTGGCCTGGGGGGACGGCGAGCTGCCGCTCGCGGACTACCTGGCGGCGCTGGACCGCAGGGGCTACCGGGGGGCGATGACGTTCGAGCTGTTCGGGGCCGGGGACTACGCCTTCGACCCGCGTCCCGTGGTGGAGCGCTGCCTGGCCTCCGTACGGGCAGCGCTCCCGGGAGCCTCATAGCCCGCCGGCGGCTCCGGGCATGGCCAGCTGTCCCTTGAGCGGGCCGGGATACCTGGCCACCAGCCTGGCCCTGCCGGTGCGGACGTCCACCGCGTAGGCCCGGGTCTCCTTCCCGGCCACGACGGCGAGCGTGACCTCCGACGGGCTCTGCCAGATCGTGGCGTCGTCGATGCCCGCCCCCTTCGGCAGGCCCTTCACGGAGACCTTCCGCAGGGCGCGGCCTGTCTTGGTGTCGAGCACGGTGAGCCTGCCGGTGATGTACTCCGGCTGGGCCCTCTTGCCGGGCGGGAACTCGAAGGCGACCACCGTGCGGCCGTCCGGGGCGAGCTCGCTGAACATGATGAAGACGCCGTCGAAGCGCACCGGCCTGCCGCCGCCGGTGACCGGCATGAACAGCAGGTCGGTCCTGCGGTAGCGGACCAGCTCGGCGACGCCGTCCTTGATGGCGACCGGCTCGTACACGCCGGGGACGGACACCGTCCTGCCGGTCCGCACGTCGATCAGCAGGCCGGGGTTCTTGCTGCCCTCGCGCGGGTCGAACGCCAGATGGCGGCCGTCGTCGGAGACCACCAGCATGGAGCCCATGCCGAGGCGTTCCTCCTTGACCTTCGCGGCGGAGACCGTCTCCGCGCCGGTCACCATGTCGCGGACGACGTGCGCCCCCGCGTCTTTGTCGTAGTAGGCGAACATGCGCCCGTCGCGGCTGACGGCGACCGGCACGCGGTCGTTCCGGGCGGTCGTCCCGAGCGCCTGGGGCACCCGGTACGTCCTGCCGTCGCCGGTGACCACCCGCCATTCGCCGTCCAGGCAGCCGGGCTTCGCGCTCTCGCCCTCGGGAGGCAGGCAGCTCTCCCTGTAGGCGTGGCTGAGCGTCCCCACCTTCCCCGCGGGCAGCACGGGCACGGCCGCCGCCTGCGGCGCGGCGGACTGCGCCTGCCTGGGAACCACCAGCACGGTCGCCGTCACCCCGGCCAGCACCGCGATCGTCGCGGCGGCCGCCAGCGTCGCCGAGGCCCGGCGTCTGCGCCGGTACCCCGCCACCGCCAGGTCGGCCAGGTTCACCGGGGGTGCCTCCTCGGCGATGCCGTTCAGTGCGTCACGCAGTCTGGTCATCGGGCCGCCTCCTGAGCGGTTCGCGAATCCACGAGGTCGGGGGCCAGCGCGCGCAGGCGCGCCAGCGCGTGATGGGTCTGGCTCTTCACCGTGCCGACCGCGCAGCCGAGCGCGTCGGCGGTCTGGGCCTCGGTGAGGTCCTCCCAGAAGCGCAGGACGATCACCGCGCGCTGCTTGCGCGTCAGCTTGTCCAGCGCCTGGCGCAGCACGATCCGGTCGAGCACGTCCTCGTCGTAGGTGACCGCGCGCTCGGGCGGATCGGCGCTGGGCAGCTCGGGGTTCGGCCGGCGCCGCCACGAGATGTACTGGTTGACCAGCGCCTTACGCGTGTACGCCTCGGGGTTGCCGTCCCGGGCCAGCTTGTGCCAGTGCTTGACGACCTTGACCAGCACGCTCTGGAGCAGGTCCTCGGCCTGGTGAGGGTCGCCCACGAGCAGGTAGGCGGTCCGCATCAGCGCCTGTTGCCGGGCGATGACGAACTCGCGGAAGCCGTCATGAGCGTCCAATGTGGTGATCTCCCTTCGCCCGTTCCCAACGCGGCCGGCCGGGCGGAGGGTTGCAGGTCCGTACCAGAATTCCCTACGGCCTCACCGGGCCCGCCGGGCCGGACGGCGGCCCCAGGTGGCCCAGCGCCACAACCACTCCAGCGGGCCGAAGCGGTACCGGCGCAGCCAGAGGGTCGACCACACCCACTGCAGAGCCAGGATGACGGCGGCGATCCCCACGATCGTGCTCAGCGTCCAGCCCTCCGGCGGGCCGCCGGCCACCTTGCCGAGGACCAGGACCAGGGCGGTGGCGCTCAGGTAGTTGGTCAGCGCCATGCGGCCCAGCGGGGCGAAGACGGCCCGCAACACCGGGCGCAGCGGGGTCCTGAGCAGGACGAGCAGGACGCACACGTACAGACCGGCCATGAGCAGCCCGGACGTGGCCATCGGCAGGGGGGTTGCCGTGGTTCCCGCCTGCCACGTGAGTGCCGGGACGGTGGCCACGGCGAAGCCCAGCGCCAGCAGCGCCGGGACGCGGGTGGAGCTCTCGATCCGGTCGATCACGCCGTACCTGGTGAGGGCCGAGCCCAGCAGGAACAGGCCGGGCACCAGCATCGTGCCGCCCCCGAAGGCGACCAGCGCCGCGACGACGAGCACGGCGGCGAGCCCGGCCACGGCCCAGCGCGGCAACCACGTCGAGGGCAGCAGCACCACCAGGCCGACGACCGCGTAGACGGTCAGGATGTCGCCGCGCCACAGCAGGAACATGTGCACCAGGCCCATGCAGGCCAGCAGGAGGAGCCGGCGCAGCAGCAACGCCCGCGGATGGGGCACGCGGGCGGCGGCGGAGTCGAGCAGCAGCGAGAAGCCGACGCCGAACAGCAGCGAGAAGATCGGGAAGAAGCGCTGCTCGACGAGCAGGCCCAGCCAGCGGGCGGTGTCGTCGAGCGTCGCCTGCTGCGCGGTGACCGGGTCGGTGCCGAGGTGCGAGATCGGCTGGACGTTGGCGAGCAGGATCCCGCACAGGGCGAACCCGCGCACGACGTCGAGCGCGATGATGCGCGACCGCCCGGGGGCGGCGGGCGGGGTCTTGTCCTGGGGCAGGGCGCGGGCGGGCCGCGGGTCGTCATAGGGCATGGGGCCTCATCCTGCGACGGGCGGCGGGGCGCGGGGAGGGTCGAAAGCAGGGTTCGGGCCGGGGCGACCGTACTTTCGGCCGGTGTGCCGGGCGGGCCCGCCTCCTAGCCTGGGTGTGTGAACGTGCGGAACCGGCCGGAGCTCGCCTGGCCCGGCGGGCGGCGGGCCGCGGCCGTGACGGCGCAGGCCGCGCTGGCGGTGACGGCCGTCGCCGTGCTGGTCTTCTGGGCCGGCCTGATCGCCGGCAGCTGGGGCGGCGGCTACTGGGTGTTCGACTGCGCGGCGGGCGCGGCGGTGTGCGCGCTGGCCCTGGCGCGCCGCCTGGCCCCGATGTGGACGGCCGCGGGCGGGCTGGCGGTGGCGGCCGTGGCCGTCCTGGTCGCCTCGTGGGCCGAGCTGCCGAACGAGCCCGGACCGGCCATGGCGCTGGGCCTGTCCGTGCTGGTCGGGTCGGCGGTCAGGACGCTTCCCGCGCGGCCGGCCTGCGCCGTCGCGGCCGGTGGGCTCGCGGTCGCCGCCGCGAGCGTGCCCGGGGCGCACAGCGGGGCCGTGGTGGGGCTCAACGTGGTCGGCTGGCTGGCCGCCCTGGGCGTCGGCGGCGGCCTGCGGCTGCTGGCGGCGCGCAGCCTGTCGGCCGCCGAGCGCGTCCGTCACGACGAGCGCCGCAGGCTCGCCAGGGAGCTGCACGACGTGGCCGCCCACCACCTGACCGGCATCGTCCTGCAGGCCCAGGCCGCCCGGCTGCTGGCCCGCAGGGGGTCAGGCCCGCTGGAGGAGTCGCTGGAGGACATCGAGGACGCCGGCACCGGAGCCCTGGCCGCGCTGCGCCGCGTCGTGGGCCTGCTGCGCGAGGCCGCCGACGACGTGCCGGGACCGCCCGGCCGGCTCACCGACCTGGTCGGCGGCTTCGACGGCCCGCCCGTGACCCTGCGCGCCCCCGGCGAGACGGAGGGCTGGCCGCCGGAGGTGACCAGCACCGTCTACCGGATCGTCCAGGAGTCGCTGACGAACGTCGCCCGCCACGCGGCCCGCGCCCGCGCGGTCACCGTCGAGGTCACCGGGCGGGACGGCGCGGTCGTGGTCGAGGTCGCCGACGACGCGCCGCCCGCGCCGCCGTCCCGGAGCCGCGGCGGCTACGGCCTGCTCGGCATGCGCGAACGCGTCGAGGCCCTCGACGGCACCCTGCGCGCCGGCCCCCGGCCGGAGGGCGGCTGGACGGTCCACGCCACCCTGCCACTCACGGGGCCACTCACGGGGCCACTCACGGGGCCAGTCGGGGGGCGGCGTTGACGATCGGCGTGCTGCTGGCCGACGACCAGGCGATGGTCCGCCGGGGCCTGCGGCTGATCCTGGAGGACCAGCCCGACATCCGCGTGGTGGCCGAGGCCCGGGACGGCGCGGAGGCCGTGGAGCTGGCCCGGCGGGTACGCCCCGACGTCTGCCTGGTGGACATCCTCATGCCCGGCATGGACGGCATCGCGGTCACCCGCGCCCTGGCCGGCGCCGGCGTGCCCGACCCGCTGCCGGTGGTCGTGGTCACCACCTTCGACCTGGACGAGTACGTCTACGACGCGCTGCGCTGCGGCGCGGCCGGGTTCGTGCTGAAGGACGCCGGCCCGGCCCTGCTCGCCGAGGCCGTACGGGCGGCCAGCACGGGGGACGCCCTGATCTCGCCGTCGATCACGCCGCGCCTGCTGGGCCGCCTGGCCAGGCGGGCGCCGCGCGCGACGGGAGCGGTGCACCCGCTGTCGGAGCGGGAGACCGACGTGGTGCGCGCCGTGGCCGCCGGACGCACCAACCAGGAGATCGCCGCCGCCCTGCACATCTCGCTGAGCACCGTGAAAGGCCACATCTCGGCCATCCTGGACAAGCTGGGCGTACGCAACCGGGTCGAGATCATCGCGTGGGCCTGGGAGAACGGGGTGGCGGGCTAGCTAGCCGCGGGCCGGAGGACGTCCCTCAGCGCGACTCGCCGCCCAGCCGCACGCTCGCGCGGGCGATGTCGGCCAGCGTGATGTCGGCCAGCATCATCTCCTCGTGGTCGCGCAGCGCGCTCCACACCTCGGCGAGCGGGCTGGCCACACCGGGATAACCGCCGTGGTCGCCGCCCTCGGAGACGCCTTCGACGATCAGCACGATGTCGGCGAGGGTGATCTCGCCGGCGGGCCTGGCCAGCCAGTAACCGCCGTCGGGGCCGCGCTGGCTGTGCAGCAGGCCCGCCCGGCGCAGCTGCAGCAGGATGTTGTCGAGGAACTTGCGGGGGATGCCCTGGGCCGTGGCGATCTTCTCGGCGGGCATGGGGCCCGGCGGCGCTGCGGCCAGCTCGGCCGCGGCGCGCAGGGCGTACTGGGTTCTGGCGGAGATCCGCATGGCCGTCTACTGCTCAGGTGCTCACCTGGTGCAGGCCCCAGCGGCGGCGCAGCGCGTCGTCCGCCACGCCGAAGACGCGGTCCACCACGATGCCGATGACCAGGATGACGATCATGGTGGCGAGCAGGCCGGGCGAGTCGGCCAGCTCGCGGGCGTAGTGGAGCTGCTCGCCCAGCGAGGCCTGGTTGGCGATGATGACCAGCAGCTCACCGGCCATCAATGAGCGCCAGGCGAACGCCCAGCCCTGCTTGAGCCCGGCCAGGAACGACGGCAGCGAGGCCGGCAGGATGACGTGCCGGTAGAGCGCGATCCGGCGGAAGCCGAGCATGTGCCCGGCGCGCAGCAGGATCGGCGGCGTGTAGTCCACCCCGGTGATCAGGCCATTGGCGATGGACGGCGCCGCGCCCAGCACCACCACGAACAGGATCGCGCTCTCCGACAGCCCGAACAGCAGGATGGCCAGCGGGAACCAGGCGATGGACGGCATCGTCTGGAGCCCGGTGATCAGCGAGCCCGTGGCGCGGCGCAGCGGCCCGATGCGCGAGACCAGCGCGCCGACGACCAGCCCGGCGGCGATCGCCAGGGCGAACCCGGTGACCGCGCGGCGCATGGTGACCGTCAGCGCGGTGTAGAACTCGGGGTCGCCGAGCCGGTGCCCGAGCTCGGCGAGCGTGGTGACCGGCCCGGCGAAGACGTACTCGGGCCACCAGCCCGCCCACACCACGGCCTGCCAGACGGCCAGCACGATGAGCACGGCCGTGGCGATCGGCCACAACCCCGCCCACAGCCGGGAGGCCAGGCCGGCGCGGTGGCCGGTGCCCAGCTCCAGCGCGTCGAGCCCGGCCAGCTGCTGGGCGTGGGTGTCCGTCGTCGTCATGCGGGCTCCTCCTGACGGGCGTGGCGCAGGACCTCCTGGCGGAGGCGGCCGGTGATCTCCCCCGCCAGCTCGGCCACCTCACCCGAGTCGGTACGGCGGGGCCGCGGCAGCGCGACGGGGAAGTCCTCGACCAGCCGCCCCGGCCGGCTGGACAGCAGCACGACCCGGTCGCCGAGCCGGACGGCCTCGCGCACGTTGTGGGTGACGAACAGGACCGACAGGGCGCGTTCCCGCCAGATGCGTTCGAGCTCGTCGTGCAGCAGGTCGCGGGTCATGGCGTCCAGGGCGCCGAAGGGCTCGTCCATCAGCAGCACGTCGGCGTCCTGGGCGAGCGCCCTGGCCAGGGCGACGCGCTGGCGCATGCCGCCGGACAGCTCGTGCGGCCGTTTCCTGCCGAACCCGCCCAGGTGGACGATGTCGAGGAACTCGGCGGCCCGGTCCCGGCGTTCCCGCTTGCTCACGCCCTTGGCGCGCAGCGCCATCTCGACGTTGGCCGAGACGGTCAGCCAGGGGAACAGCGCGGGTTCCTGGAACATGAGCGCGACGCGGTCGTCGTCCACGTCGATCCGGCCGGCCGTGGGCCGGTCGAGCCCGGCGACCAGCGACAGCAGCGTGCTCTTGCCGCAGCCGGACGCGCCGAGCAGGCAGACGAACTCGCCGGGCGCCACCGACAGCGAGACCTGGTCGAGGGCTTGCAGGGCCGTCCGGCCCTGACCGTAGAGCTTGGAGACGGCCTCCAGCCGGATCGCGGGGCTCTGCCCGTCGACCCGGCCGGTGACCTGCTCCGTGAGCGGAGCGGACATCGCGTGCGCCTCCTACTTGTCGGAGATGGCCTGCTGGCCCTTGGCGGCGAGGACCTCGTTGAGGACCTTGAGGTCGTAGATGCCGTTCAGGTCGACCGGGTCGAGGAGGCCGACCTTGGTCGCGTGCTCGGCGCTGCCCACCAGCGACGAGGCGATCGGGTCGTTGGTGAAGGTGATGTTCTTGAACGCGCTGTCCAGCACCTCGGGCTTGAGCGCCTTGCCGGTCAGCTTCTGCAGGGCGGCGTTGGCGGTCTGCGCGGCGCCGGCCGGGTCCTTCGCGATGACGTCGTTGGCCTCGACGTGCGCCTCGATCAGCTTCTTGAGCAGGTCGGGGTGCTCCTTGGCCCACTCCTGGCGGACGATGAGGTGGGTGATCACGAACTGCTTGTCCGGCCACAGGTCGCGCTCGTCGATCAGCACCTTGCCGCCGCTCTCCTTGATCAGGCGGCTGGCGAACGGCTCGGGCACCCAGGCGCCGTCGATGTCGCCGGTGGCGAAGGTCTGGATGGTCTGGGAGTTCTCCTGGGGCACGATCGAGACCTCGCCGCCGCCCTTGGTGTCGGTCTTGATGCCCTTCTCGGTCAGCCAGTAGCGCAGCGCGACGTCCTGGGTGTTGCCGAGCTGCGGAGTGGCGATCTTCTTGCCCTTGAGGTCCTCCACCGAGTTGATCCCGGGCTTGACCACGAGGAACACGCCGCCGGACGCCGCGCCGGCGACGATCTTGATGGCCTGGCCCTTCGACTTCGACCAGGCGTTGATGGCCGGGTTGGGGCCGACGTAGGTGGCGTCGATGGCGCCGGAGAACACTGCCTCGATCGCCGCCGGGCCGGCGTTGAACGTGCTGGTCTTCGGCGCGGTGCCGAGGTGCTTGGCGTAGATGCCCTTCTCCACGCCGACCAGGGCGGTGGCGTGGGTGATGTTGGGGAAGAAGCCCAGACGCACCTGCGTGGTGCCGGCTCCCCCGCTCTTCGCGCCGCTGTCCGCAGGGCTGCCGCTGCCCCCACAGGCGGCCGCCATGGTCGTGAGCGCCAGGGCGGCCAGGGTGGCCACCGATACGCGAACCCTGCGAGCGTTCATCTCTTCTCCCTATTTCCCACTTATTTAGTGGCTTTAGAGTGTTTATAGGAGGAAGAGAGGGCGCTCGTCAATCCCACGCTGGGTCACAGACTCTTCACGAAAGGCAGCGGGCCGCGTGCCGGACGGTCGTCCGGGTCGAAGCGCGGGGTGTAGCCGCCGGCCAGGTACAGGGCGACGGCCTCGGGCTGGCGGGGCCCGGTGGTCAGGTGGATGCGCAGGTAGCCGCGGCGGGCGGCCTCGCGTTCCAGCTCCCGTACGACGACCGCGCCGAGGCCGCGCCTGCGGTGGCCGGGATGCGTCCACACCCGCTTGAGCTCGGCCGTGTCGGCGTCGTAGCGGCGGAACGCCCCGCCCGCCACGGTCTCGCCGCCCACCACCAGGACGAGGAAGGCCCCGTCCGGCGGCGTGAACTCCTCGGCCGGGTACCGGTTCAGCTCGTCGTTGGCGCCGTACCGGCTGGTGTACTCCAGCGCGAGGTCCGCCAGCAGCGGCCGGACGGCGGGATCGTCCGGCGCGACCAGGCGGACCTCGAAGGCGGGCGCGCTCAACCGCTCTGCCTCGGCAGGCCCGGCGGGTTGACCCTGGACTCGGGGACCGCCTCGTTGCCCAGCCCCCACCGGTCGAGCACCTGCCGGTACGTCCCGTTCCCGATCACCGTGGCCAGCGCGTCGTGCACCGGCCCGACCAGGCCGTTGCCCTTCTTCGTCATCGCCGCGATGAGCCCCTGCAGGCCCGGCCCGGCGCCCGAGGCGGTGCCCACGATCCTGGAGCCGCCGCTGACCGCGACGTTGTAGGCGATGGTCGGGTTCGGGCCGAAGTACGCCTGCACGCGCCCCGACTTCAGGGCGAGCAGCACGTCGCCGTACTTCTGGTAGTAGAGGATCTCGACCGGTCTCAGGCCGGCCTTCCGGTTCCGGGCGTCCCAGTCGAGCAGGATCTTCTCCTGGTTGGTGCCCGAGCCGACCGAGACCCGCAGCCCGGCCACGTCGGCGGGCCCGGAGATCCTCCTGATCGGGCTGGAGCCGGGAACCTGCCAGGCGAGCTGGTCGATCCGGTACGTCGCGAAGTCGTAGACGTCCTTGCGCTCCTCGGTGACGGTGACGTTGTTGAACACGGCCTCGTACTTGCCGGACCTGGCCCCCAGGAACAGGTTCTCCCAGGAGGAGCTCTCCGGCTCCAGCTCCAGGCCGAGCACGTCCGCCACGAGCTGGGCGAGGTCGGTCTCCACGCCGATCAGCGTGACGTCGTCACTGGCCGGGAAGACCAGCGGCGGCGAGCTCTGGACGCTGAAGCCGACGGTGAGCCGGCCGTCCCGCGCGATCTCGGCGGGCACCCGGGCGGCGATGCTCGCCACCTTGCCGGTGCGCACCCGCTTCTGGTCGGGGCCGGTGTCGATGGCGCGGCCGGCGACCGCGGCCCCCTCGCCGGTTCTGGGGACGAGCGCGGGTTCGGCCGCGCAGGCGGTGACGGTGGCGGACAGGATCAGCAGGAGTGCGGGCACGGCGGTGAGACGCATGGGGTTCCTTGTGATCAGAGGACCTTGCCGAGGAAAGCGCGGGTGCGCTCGTGGCGCGGGGCGTCGAGGACCTGTGCGGCCGGGCCGCGCTCGACGATGCGGCCCTCGTCCATGAACACGACGGTGTCGGCCACCTCCCGGGCGAAGCCGATCTCGTGCGTGACGACGATCATGGTCGTGCCGCTGCGGGCCAGGTCCTTCATGACCTCCAGGACCTCGCCGACGAGCTCCGGGTCGAGGGCGGAGGTGGGCTCGTCGAACAGCACCACCTTGGGCTCCAGGGCCAGCGCCCTGGCGATGGCGACGCGCTGCTGCTGGCCGCCGGAGAGCGTGCGCGGGTAGGCCGCGGCCTTGCCGGCCAGCCCGACCCGGTCGAGCAGGCGGGCGGTCAGCGCGGCCACCTCGGCGGGCGGCCGGCGCTGGGCCGACAGCGGGGCCTCGGCGATGTTCTGGCTGACGGTGAGGTGCGGGAAGAGGTTGAAGTTCTGGAAGACGAAGCCGATGCTGGTGCGCTGGCGGAGGATCTCGCGTTCGGGCAGCTCGTACAGGTGGTCGCCGGCGCGCCGGTAGCCCAGCAGCTCGCCGTCGACGGTGACCGTCCCGCGTTCCACCTTCTCCAGGTGGTTGATCACGCGGAGCAGGGTGGACTTGCCCGAGCCGGACGGCCCGAGCACCACCGCCACCTCGCCCTGACGTACGCGCAGGTCGATGCCCTTGAGCACGTGCAGCGCGCCGAAGCTCTTGTGCACGCCGGCCAGTTCCACCATCATGAGCGGCCCCTGCCGTAGTGGCGCTCCAGGAAGTGCTGGCCGACCGAGAGCGTGGTCGTCAGGACGAGGTACCAGACGGTCGCGACCAGCAGCAGCGCCATCACCCTGCCGTTGCGGTTGTAGATCACCTGCACCTGGTAGAACAGCTCGGGCAGGGCCATGATGTAGACCACCGAGGTGCCCTTGACCAGGCTGACGATCTCGTTGCCGGCGTTCGGCACGATCGTCCGCATGGCCTGCGGCAGGATGATCCGGAAGAACCGGCGGGCCCTCGGCACGCCCAGCGCCGCCGCGGCCAGGCGCTGCCCCGGATCGACCGACAGCAGACCGCCGCGGACGATCTCGGCGGCGTAGGCCGCCTGGTGCAGCGCGAGCCCGAGCGCGGCGGCGGTGACCGGCCCGATCAGGTCCATCGTGCCGACGTCGAAGAAGGCGGGCCCGAACGGCACCCCGAACGACAACCTCGGGTACAGCAGCGCCAGGTTGTACCAGAACAGCAGTTGCAGGATCAGCGGCACCGAGCGGAACAGCCACACGTACCCCCAGGCCACCGAGGCCAGCAGCCGGTTGGCCGACAGGCGCATGAGGGCGAGCAGGGTGCCGAGCGCGAATCCGAGCCCGATACCCAGCCCGGTCAGCTCCAGCGTGAGCAGCACCGAGCGCAGGACCGAGGGCGCGAACAGGTACATGCCGACGACGTCCCACTCCCAGGCGGGGTTGGTGACCAGGGCGTTGGCCGCCATCGCCAGCAGCACCAGCACGCCGAGCGCGGCCACCGTCCGGGACGGTCGGCGGGCGGTCACGACCTTCGGCGCGGGCTCCTCCCGCCCGGCGGCGGGCACGGCCTCGGCCGTGTCATGCAGCGCCATGGCCCGCACGCACGTCGTCGTCACGCCCCTGACGCGCGGCCCCCGCGCGGGCGGCGTCGCGCCGGGCCACTTCCGCGCGGACGAGCGGGATGACGTGCCGGCCGAAGTCGACGGCGTCGTCCAGGATCGCGTAGCCGCGCGCCGAGAGGATCTCCACGCCCAGGTCGTGGTAGTCGAGCAGGGCCCGCGCCACCGTCTCCGGGGTGCCGACCAGGGCGGTGGAGTTGCCGGCGGCGCCGGTGGCCGCCGCGGTGGGCGTCCACAGGGCGCGGTCGTGCCGCTCTCCCCTGGCGGCCACCTCCAGCAGCCGCAGCGACCCGGCGTTCTGCGGCGGGCCCCCGGGACGCCGCCGCGGGTTCGCCCCGGCCTGCCGCAGTTCGCCCAGGATCCGGTGCGCCTTCTCCCAGGCCAGCTCCTCGGTGGGCGCGATGATCGGCCGGAAGGCCACCTGGATGCGCGGCACGTCGGCCCGCCCGGCCGCGCGGGCCGCCTCCTTGACCGAGGCGATCTGCTGCGCGGTCTCGGCCAGCGGCTCGCCCCACAGGCAGTAGACGTCGGCCTCGGCCCCGCCGGCCGCGTACGCCGCGGGCGACGAGCCGCCGAAGGAGACCTGGGGCCGCGGCCGCTGGACCGGGAAGACGTCGGAGACGAAGTCCCGGAAGGAGTAGTGGGCGCCCTCGTGGTCGAACGGCTCCCTGGAGGTCCACCCCTTCTTGACGATCCGGATGTACTCCCTGGTCCTGGCGTACCGCTCGTCCTTGGTCAGGACGTCCCCCTCCCTGCCCTGCTCGTGGTCGTTGCCGCCGGTGATGAAGTGCACGGTCAGGCGGCCGTCGCTGATCTGGTCGAGCGTGGCGAAGGTCTTGAGCGCGTACGTCGGGTACGACACGTTCGGCCGGTGGGCCAGCAGGATCCCCAGGTCCTCGACCCGGCCGGCGACGTACGCGGCCACCTGGGCCGGGTCGGGCGAGCCGGAGCCGTAGGCGAACAGCACCCGGTCCCAGCCGTGCTCCTGGTGGGCCCGCGCGAGCCGGAGCGTGTACTGCTTGTCGAAGGAGGGGCCCGAGCGGGGCGAGGTCTCCGAGCCGTCGTTGGTGCCACCGATACCGAGGAACTCCACAGGCATGTCGCGGCCTTTCTGGCGTCGTGAACGCCTTTCACCCCAGCACGGCGATCTTATTCCGTCAAGCCCTACCAATTTAGTTGGTTTTTATCTACGGTGGAGGCGTACGGAAGGAAGGACACCATGCCATCCCTGACCATCACCCCCGTCGCCGGCCGTGTAGGAGCCGAGATCACCGGTGTGCGGCTCGCGCCCGACCTGCACCCCGACGTCGTGGCCGAGCTCCGCCAGGCCCTCCTCACCCACAAAGTGATCTTCCTGCGCGGTCAGGAGCACCTCGACGAGCAGAGCCAGGTCGGCTTCGCCCGGCTGCTCGGCGAGCCGACCGCCGCCCATCCCACCGTGCCCGCGCTGCACGGCAACGCCCACATCCTGGACCTCGACTACAGCAACGGCCACAAGGTCGACCGCTGGCACACCGACGTGACCTTCGTGGACCGGCCGCCGCTGGCCTCGGTGCTGCGCGCGGTCGTCGTGCCGGAGGCGGGCGGCGACACGTTGTGGGCCAACACCGTCAGCGCGTACGAGAACCTGCCCGCCGAGCTGCGCGACCTGCTCGACCGGCTGCGCGCCGTGCACACCAACCAGTACGACTACGTCCGCACGGCCACGATCGACGAGCGCGCCCGCGAGCACGCCGAGGTGTTCGCCGCCACCCTGTTCGAGACCGAGCACCCGGTCGTGCGCGTGCACCCGGAGACCGGCGAGCGGTCGATCCTGCTCGGCGACTTCGCCAAGCGGCTGAGCGGCCTGTCGGGGCACGCCTCCGGCTCGATCATCCGGCTGGTCCAGGAGCACGTCACCGAGATGGAGAACACCGTCCGCTGGCGGTGGTCGCCCGGTGACGTGGCGATCTGGGACAACCGGGCCACCCAGCACCGCGTGGTGCACGACTTCGGCGACCGTCCCCGCCGCCTGCACCGGGTCACGATCGCCGGGGACGTGCCGGTGGGCGTGGACGGCCGGCCCAGCACCGCGCTGAGCGGTGACGCCGCGACCTACTCGCCGATCGCCGCCTGACCCTCCCCGGGGCTGCCCCGGCCACGAACGTCGCCGTGGCCGGGGCCTCGCGGATCGGCCGAAGCCAGTGCGGGCGGGGTTGGCTGGGCCCCGCCCGCACCTCCCATCCCCCACCTGAAAGGCACGCCCATGAGCACCGGCGAATCCCCCACCGGACGCGAGAGCCGCGTCGCGATCAACGAGGACTGGGCCGCCACGGCCGTCGGCCTGGTCCTGCTCGTCCTCGTCCTCACCGGCGTCATCCCCGTCGGGCTGGTGCCCTGATGAGCGCCGAGACCGTCACCGCCGACCGCGCGACCTGGCGAGGGGCGGCGCTCGGCGTCCTGGTCGTCCTCGTGCTGGCCGCCGCGACCCGGTTCCTGGAGAAGGGCGTGCCCGGCTGGTTCCCTGACTCCGGGCTCGCCAAGGCCGTCGAGTTCCCGATCTACGCGATCGCCCTCGGGCTGCTCGGCAACGCGCTGCTGACCGCAGCCGGGCTGCGGGAGCGGCTGGCCGGCGGGTTCCGCACCGAGTTCTTCATCAAGACCGGCCTGGTGCTGCTCGGCGCCTCCATCAACCTCAAGGTGATCGTGACCGCCGCCGGGCCGGCCGTGCTCCAGGCGATCGTGCTGATCAGCACGGTGTTCCTGTTCACCTGGTGGCTCGGCGGGCGGCTCGGGCTCGACGACCGGCTGCGCGCGCTGCTGTCGTCGGCCGTGTCCATCTGCGGGGTCAGCGCGGCCATCGCGGCGGCGGGGGCCGTCCAGGCCAGGAAGGAGCAGCTGGCCTACAGCGCGAGCCTGGTGATCGCGTTCGCGCTGCCGTCGATCTTCGTCCTGCCCGCCCTGGCCTCGGCGTTCGGGCTCCCTCCCGAGGTGGCGGGGGCCTGGATCGGCGGCAACATCGACACCACCGCCGCCGTCACCGCCGCCGGCACGATCGCGGGCGAGGACGCCCTGGCCATCGCCACGATCGTCAAGGTCACCCAGAACGCGCTCATCGGCGTCGTCGTGGTCGCGCTGACCGCCTGGTTCGCCTTCCGGGTCGAGCGGCGGGCGGACGCGGAGCGGCCGGGGGCGGCGGAGTTGTGGCGGCGCTTCCCGAAGTTCGTGCTCGGGTTCGTCGCCGCGTCCGTGATCGCCACCTGGTGGCTCACGACGGTCCCCGCGGGCGAGGGCAAGGCGGTCGTCGGGGTCGCCAACGATCTGCGGACCTGGTTCCTGATCCTGGCGTTCGTCAGCATCGGGCTGGAGTTCCGGGTGGCGGCGCTGCGTGCGGCCGGGTGGCGGCCGGTCGCCGTGTTCGCCGCCGCGACGGTGGTGAACGTGGTCGTCGCCCTGGCCCTGGCCCTGGCCCTGTTCTCCGGCTTCACCACCGGCTGACCGGGCGGCCGGCCGACCGGGCGTTCCCTTCGGGACAGGGCCGGTCGGGCGGCTTTCACCGCCGGGACAGGGCCTTGCCCGCGTAGGCGCGCACGTCGGCGTCGGTGTCGGCGAGCGCGTCCCGCAGGGCGGCGGCCACGTCCGGCGCCGCCGCCCACGGGGCCAGCGCGAGCACGGCGGCCTTGCGCACGTCGAGGTTGCCGTCCGACAGCGCCGCCACCAGCGGCGGCCCCGCCGTCCGCGGGTCGGCGGCGGCCAGGCAGCGCGCCGCTCCCACCCGCACCTCCCACGCCGGGTCCCGCAGCCCTCGTACGGCCTCCCGCTCCAGCGGCTCCCCCACCGAGCCCGACGCCTCCAGCGCGGCGGCCCGCACCAGCGGGTCGCCGTCCCCGGCCAACACCGCCAGCGCCGCGGACGGCTTCCCGACCGCCCCGATGCCCTTGGCCACCCAGACGCGCACCTCCCGGGAGGCATCGCCGGCCGCCTGGGCCAGCAGGCCGGGCTCGTCCAGCGAGACCAGCCCGCGGACGGCCGCGATCCGCACCCGGTGGTCGCCGTCCGCGAGGGCGGCCGCGAACACCGGCGTGCCGCCGAGCCGCAGCGCGCGCAGCACGTCCAGGACCGCGGCGCGGACCAGGGCGTCGCCGCCGGTCAGCGCGCCGGTCAGCGCGCGGCCCAGCTCCGGGGTGGCCGGCAGCACCTCGACCAGCTCCACCAGGCCGGTCGCGGCGGCCCTGCGCACGGTGCCGTGCGGGTCGGCGAGCGCGGCGGCCAGGGCGGCGCCCGTCCCGTCCGGCACGGTCTCGGTGAGGGTGGCGATGGCGGCCCTGCGCACCTTGGGGTCGGGGTCGGCGAGGTAGGGGGCGAGGTCTTCGGCGGACGGCTGCTCCTCGGCCAGCCGGTTCAGCTCCAGGATGCGCGGTGAACGGCCGACGGCGGCGCGTCCGCGACGTGCCCGCGGCGCCCGTCGCACGGCGGCGGTGGCCGCGACCTCCAGCGTCACCGGCTCGGCGGCGACGGGCGCGAACTCCTCGACGGGCACCAGGTAGGGCTCGACGGGCCGCTTGACGAACTCCGTCGCGCCGTCCGCGCGTCTGCGCAGGTTGAGATGGAACAGCCAGCCCGCGTCGTCGCGGCCGGGCAGGTCGGCGCGCTCGTGATAGAGCCCCCACCGGCTCTCGGTACGGGTCAGCGAGGCGCGCGTGGCCAGCTCCGCGCAGTCGCGGATGAAGTCCACCTCGACGCAGCGCATCAGCTCGTGCGGCGTCCGCCCGCCCATGGAGGCGATCTCCGCCCGCATCCGCTCGAACGACTCCAGCGCGATCTCCAGTTTCGCCCCCGTCTTGGGCGGGGCCACGTAGTCGTTGACGAAACGGCGCAGCTTGTACTCCACCTGCTGCTGCGGCGGCCCGTCCGGGTTGCGCAGCGGCCGGTAGACCAGCTCGTGGGCGGCGGCCACCTGGTCCTGCGGCAGGGGCGGCCCGGAGGCTCCGTGGTGGGCGGCGGCGTGCTCCCCGGCCAGGTCGCCGAAGACGAACGCGCCGATCATGTAATTGTGCGGCACGCAGGCCAGGTCGCCCGCCGCGTACAGGCCGGGGACGGTGGTCGCGCCGTGCTCGTCCACCCACACGCCCGACGCCGAGTGACCGCCGCACAGGCCGATCTCCGAGATGTGCATCTCCACGTCGTGGCTGCGGTAGTCGTGGCCGCGCCCGGCGTGGAAGGTGCCGCGGGTGGGGCGCTCGGTCGAGTGCAGGATGCCCTCGATGGCGCTCACGGTCTCGTCGGGGAGATGGGAGAGCTTGAGGTAGATGGGCCCCCTGGCCGAGGCGATCTCGGCGGAGACCTCGGCCATCATCTGGCCCGACCAGTAGTCGGAGTCGACGAACCGCTCCCCCCGGTTGTTGACCTGGTACCCGCCGAACGGGTTGGCCACGTACGCGCAGGCCGGGCCGTTGTAGTCCTTGATCAGCGGATTGATCTGGAAACATTCGAGGCCGCTCAGCTCGGCCCCGGCGTGGTAGGCCATGGCGTAGCCGTCCCCGGCGTTGGCCGGGTTCTCGTAGGTGCCGTAGAGGTAGCCGCTGGCGGGCAGGCCGAGCCGGCCGCAGGGGCCGGTGGCCAGGATCACCGCTCCCGCGCTCACGGTGACGAACCGCCCGGAACGGGTGTCGAACCCGGCCACGCCGACCGCCCGTCCCTGCGAGGTGAGCACCCTGACCGGCATGACCCGGTTCTCGATGCGCACCTTGTCGCGGATGTGCCGCTGCCGCAGCACCCGGTAGAGCACCTTCTTGACGTCCTTGCCCTCGGGCATCGGCAGGACGTAGCTGCCCGAGCGGTGGACCCGGCGGACGGCGTACTCGCCGTGCTCGTCCTTCTCGAACTTCACGCCGTAGCGTTCCAGACGGCGGACCATGGCGTGGCCCCTGGTCGCGGTCTGGTAGACGGTCTTCTGGTTGACGACGCCGTCGTTCGCCCTGGTGATCTCGGCGACGTAGTCCTCGGGGGTGGCCTTGCCGGGGATGACCGCGTTGTTGACGCCGTCCATGCCCATGGCCAGGGCACCGCTGTGCCGTACGTGGGCCTTCTCCAGCAGCAGCACCCGCGCGCCGCGCTCGGCGGCGGTGATCGCGGCCATGGTGCCCGCGGTGCCGCCGCCGACGACGAGCACCTCGCACTCCAGGTGCAGGCGGTCCTCGATCGGGGGGATCTCCATTCACAACTCCTTGAGGATCTGGTCGCGCAGGACCGCCCGGTCCGCGCCGGGCTCGCGGGGGCCGGGCACCTCGATCACCGCGCGGACGCCGCCGTGGCCGAGCACCACGACCCGGTCGGCGAGCAGGAGCGCCTCCTCCACGTCGTGGGTGACGAAGACGACCGTGGCGCGGGTGTCGCGCAGCACGTCGAGCAGGAGCGCCTGCATGCCGGCGCGGGTCTGGGCGTCGAGGGCGCCGAACGGCTCGTCCATCAGGACCGCGCGCGGCGTCCCGGCCAGCGCGCGGGCGAGCTGAACGCGCTGGCGCATGCCGCCGGACAGCTCGCGGGGCAGCCGGTCGCCGTGCCCGGCCAGGCCGACGCGGGCCAGCCACTCCTCGGCCGCCGCCCGCCGCTCGCGCCTGGGCAGCCCGCGGATGCGCAGCGGCAGCTCCACGTTGCGCCGGACGGTACGCCAGGGCAGCAGGGCGTCGTCCTGGAAGACCATCGACCGGTCGGGCGAGGTGGCGGCGATCTCCGTCCCGCCGGCCACGATCCGGCCGGCGTACGGGCGCAGCAGCCCGGCCAGCGCCCGCAGCAACGTGGACTTGCCCGACCCGGACGCGCCGACCACGACCAGCACCTCACCGGGGCGCACGGCCAGGTCGACCTGGCGCAGGACCGGCTCGCGGGCGTACCCGAGCGACAGGGACTCCAGCGTGATGCCGAGCGTCATGACCGGCCTCCTCCGGCGCGCGGCAGCCACCGCGTCGCCCTGCGCCCGGCCAGCTCGACGGCGGCCGAGGTGAGCCAGCCGAGCAGGCCGATGGTGATCATGCCGACGATGACCGCCGGGTAGTCGACGATCGTGTACGACATCCAGGTGCGGTAGCCGACGCCGAACTCGCCGGAGATCATCTCGGCCGAGATCACGCAGATCCATGCGACGCCCATGCCGACGGACAGCCCGCCGAAGACGCCGGGGAGCACCCCGGGCAGCACGACGTTCACCAGCACGTGACGGCGCCGGCCGCCGAGCGTCCTGACCGCGTCCTCCCACAGGGTGGGCAGCGCCCGCACGGCGTGGCGGGTGCTCACCATGACCGGGAAGAAGGCGGCGGTGAACGTGATGAACACGATGCCCTGCTCGTCGGCCGGGAACAGCAGGATCGCCATGGGGACCAGCGCGATGGCCGGTACGGGACGGACCGCTTCGAGCAGCGGGCCGAGCACGTCGCCCGTCCTCGGCGACCTGGCCACCAGCACGCCGACGGCGACCCCGGCCACGGCGGCCAGGCCGAAGCCGGTGAGGATCCTGATCAGGCTCTGGAGGAGGTCCAGGTAGTAGGTGCGGGTGGCGAGCTGGCGGGCGGCCTGGGCGGCGATCTCGTCCAGGCTGGGGAGCCGGTCGAAGCGCAGCCACAGGCGGGCGTCGGTGACGGTGAGCGACTGCCACACCCCCGCGGCCACCGTCACCGAGGCGGCCCTGACCGCCCACCGCGCCCCTTTCCCGCCCCGCGGGCCGGGCTCCTTCCGGGGAACGACGGCACCCGCTTCAGCAGACGCGCCCACGGCGGCCGGTGGGGTGGCGGGTGGGGTGGCCGGCGGGGCGGCCGGCGGGGTCTCGGTGCTGGTCATCGGGGGTCGCCGGCCTTTCTGGCGGCCTTCAGGGCGGCCTCGTAGGTGACGGGCCGGGTCCTGGGGTGGGCCTCGCGGTAGGCGTCGGCGCCGTCCTCCGTGGTGAACGGCAGCAGGCGGCCGGTGGGGGCGGCGGCCGGGTCCTCCAGCCACACCGAGCGGTCGGCGAACCACCGGGTGCCGGTCGCCGCGTCCGGGACGTACGCCGCGCGCACCTTCCCCCCGGCCCCGGCGACCTGCCGGAGCAGGCACGTGGGCGTGGCCGCGGGACGGGTGTCCCGCTCGCCGGTCAGCCAGAGCTCGGAGGCCGTCCGCGGATCGCCGGCCGGGATGCCGCAGGCGGCGTCGTTCCCGGTGACGGCGGCCGGGTTGGTGGTCGAGGCCCGGTCGGCGTCGTAGGCGGGCCCGTACGCCCTGCGCAGGTAGGTGTCGTCGACGAAGGAGGCGACGTCCACGCCGGAGAAGTCAGGGCTGATCCGCTTGAGGTAGGTCACGTCGTGCTCGTGCGCTGCCTGGAGCCGCTGCTTCAGCGTGACGTCGAAGGTGGCGATGCCGCCCCGCCCGTTGTAGAGGTAGACCACCTCGGGCGGGAGCCCGGTCGCGGCGGCCACCGACTCGGCCGCCGCCAGCGGGTGTTCGTGCAGGTAACGGGTGGCGTCGATCTGGGCCTTGAGAAAGGCGTCCACGACCTGCGGGTGCTCCTTCGCGTACGCCTGCCGCACCACCACGCCGTGGAAGGTCGGCACGTCCAGCGCGGAGCCGTCGTACAGCAGGCGGCCCTTGCCCTGGAAGGCGAGCAGGCCGGGCCAGGCCACGAACTGGGCGTACCCCTGGACGCCGCCCGACTCCAGTTGCGCGGCCCCGACCGCGGGCTGGTGGTTGACCGTCTCCACGTCCGTGACGCCCGCCTTCTCCAGGGCCTGGACCAGCGTCCCGTGCCCGGCGGAGCCGACGCTTGCCGAGACCTTGGCCCCGGCGAGGTCGGCCAGGGTCCTGGCCTTGGACGCGGGCGGCACGAGCACCATGTTCAGCCCGCCGCGCAGGTTGTAGCCGGTGATGGAGACCAGCTCGGTGCGCGCCTCCGGGACGGCCTGCGTGCGGGCGGCGTTGATGAGCAGCGGGTAGTCGCCCATCGAACCGATGTCGATCTTCCCGGCGACCATCTTGGCGGTGATGGGCGCGCCCGTGTCGTAGTCCTGCCATTCGACCGCGTACCCGGGGCCGAGCCTGTTCTCCAGGTAGCCGAGCGAGCGCAGCAGCGTGCCCGCGGTCACGGTGTTGATGGTCTTGGACTGGTAGCCGACGACGATCCTGATCCGGTCCTCGCCGCCGGTCGCGCCGGAGACCGAGCAGCCGGCCGCCGTCAGCGCGACGGCCGTCAGCGCGGCCGCCGTCAGAGCCTTACGCAGCATCGCGCTTCCTTCATCGCAGCAGGTAGGGGATGTCGATGGTGACCGCGTCCACCGGGCACCTGGCCGCGCACGGCCCGCAGTACCAGCACTCGTCCACGTGCATGTACGCCTTGCCGGTCGTCTCGCTGATCGCCAGGGAGTCCAGCGGGCACGCCTCGACGCAGAGGGTGCAGCCGTCGATGCACAGCGCCTCGTCGATCGTCACGGGGACCTCGACGCGCTGGTTGACCAGGGTCATGACCGTTCCTCCTCCGGGGTTCTGCGCAGGTGCCCGCGCATCGTGAGCCGGTCGCCGCGGAAGCGCACGAACTCCAGGTCCACGGGCCTGCCGTCGGCCAGGTGCGTGAGCCGTTCGACCATGAGCAGGGCGGCGCCGCGGGGCGTGCCGAGCGCGGCGGCGGTGTGGGGGTCGGCGTTGACCGCTTCGAGGGTGAGCTCGGCCATGCCGAGGGGCTGCCCGGCGATCCGCTCCAGCAGCACGAAGATGTCGTTGTTGACCAGGTCCGCGGCGAACAGCGGCTCGCCGGCGTCGCGGACGAGATAGGTGAGGTCGAGCGAGAGCGGCAGGCCGTTCAGGCTGCGCAGCCGTTCGAGGTAGACGACCTGCTCGCCGGGGGCGAGGCCGAGCCGCCGGCTCACCGGGGCGGGCGGCTCGATGAGGGTCATCGTGCGGACCTGGTTGACGACCCGGCCGTGCTCGTGGAGGGTCTCGGCCAGGCCCAGCAGGCGGTGCAGGCCGTGCGGGTACTTCTCGGCCGCGACGGTCGTGCCGACGCCGGGACAGCGCTCGACCAGCCCCTCCGCACGCAGCAGGTCGAGCGCCTGGCGCACGGTGTTGCGCGAGGCGCCGAACTCGCGGGCGAGCGCCGCCTCCAGCGGGAGCTGCCCCTGGGGGAAGCTGCCCTGGATGATCTGTCTTCGCAGCAGGTCGGCGACCTGGCGGGCACGATCCGCCCGAGGCCGCCGATCGTCGAGCGCCACCGGTTCCATGCCTTCAACCTAGTTCGCAGGTAGGAAAAAGGGGATAACGGTGAGGTTGCGCCACCCACGCCGGGCCGCGACCCGGCGCTGACCTGCTACGCGACGGGCAGCTGCGCGGGATCCGCCACCCGGACGATCGAGCCGCTGATCTGCTGCGGGTTGCGGATCAGGTTGAGGATCGGGCACACCCGCTCGACCTCGGCGTGCAGCCCGGCCAGCTGCTCGTCGGAGGCGGGCGAGCCGATCAGCACCTCGTAGCGGAAGTTGTGCGGGTACACCGGGACGCCCTGGTCTCCCGGGAGCTGGGCCCTCGGGTCGTACTCGGCGCGGACGTCCACCTCCAGGGAGTCGATCGGCACCTCCAGCTCGGCCGCCTTGATCAGGAAGATGTGCGTCACGCAGCTGCCCAGGACGCCGGCCTGCAGCTCGGGCGAGCCGGGGCCGAGGTCGTAACCGGCGAAGTCGGGGCCGCTGTCGCTGATGATCTGGAAGTCCCTGATCCTGATGCGCCGGATCCCGCTGCGGCCCTCGGCCGTGACGTGGGCGTGCAGCGGCACCGGACCGGCCGCCGGGGCCTCCCGGCGGGCCAGCAGGGCGGCGCGCTTGTGCGACAGGTACTCGCGAAGGGTACTCATGGGTCTTTCTCTCTCGAACGGGGTTCAGCTCAGGGTCACGTGGCCGAGCGGGGTGTCGATGACGGCCCGCAGGGCGGGCTCGGGCCCCTCGGTGACGTCGAGCGTCACGTCGAGGGCGGCCAGGTCGCGGCGGAGCGCGGCGGGGTCGGGATGGACGGCGGCGAAGGAGACCAGGCCGAGCAGCGGCAGGTCCGTGGCGGCCGGGTGGGTGGTCGTCCCCCAGTCGATGAGGAAGGGCACCGGACGGATCGCCGCCGGGTCCTCGCGCCGGGTGAGCCGCCACTCCAGCAGCTCGCCGGACGGGGTGCGCCGGGACAGCGGCTGCACGTCGCCGGGGTCGTAGCCGCGCTCGCGGGCCAGCTCCACGGTCTTGTCCAGGTCCTGCGGATGCACGGCCCAGGCGGCCAGGCGCGGCTCGGTCAGCGTCGCCAGCCCGAACGCCCTCGGCCGCACCTCCGACTCGGGGTCCGGCCCGATGATCTCCAGGTACGCGGTCGGCCCGAAGCGCACCAGGTAGTTCGCGGTGCCGCCGGGATGGCTGCCGCCCCGGACGGGCCGCACGCCGGTGCGCGCGGCGAAGTCCTCGACCCCCGCGAGCAGGTCGGGAACGGCATGGACGAGGTGGTCGAGGTGACGGTCGGTCATCGGTGGTCCTCCGGTTCGCCGAGGGAGAGCATGAGCCGGTTCGCCCAGTTGAAGAAGGCGGCGGCGTGGATGGTGTCGCTGATCGCCAGGTCGTCCAGCCCGGCCGCGCGCAGCGCCGCGATGTGCTCGGGCCCGAACTCCACGGGCGTGGCGGCCAGCGCGACCGAGGCGTCGACGACCGCCCGCCAGGTGCCGTCCTGCGGCGCGTCCACCCCCTCGTCGAGCAGGCGCTGCACGTCCTGCGGGCGCTTGGAGTGGTGGGCGGCGAAGCGGGCGTGCACCGACGCGCAGAACACGCAGCCGTTGCGCCGCGAGGTCGCGGTCGCGGCCAGCTCGCGCTCGGCGCGCGGCAGCCCGCCGTCGGCGTTGTAGAAGATGTCGTTGTCGGTCTTGGTGCGCGCGTGCAGGATCTCGGGGTCGCGGGCCAGCAGCAGGAAGTACGGCGACGACGCCCGCGCCCGGTCCACCAGCGCCTCGTAGTGGGCCTCGGTCAGCTCCTCCGGCGCGAGCGGCGGCAGCCAGGGCCGCCAGCCGAGCTGTTCCTGGGTGAAGCCGGTGCTCACGCCGCCACCTCCGCGTTGAGCAGCCGCAGCCCGCCGACCACCCGGACCTGGAAGGCGAGGAAGGCGACGAGCTGCGACAACGTCACCACGCCCGTCGGGCTCCAGCCCGCCGCGGCCAGCGCCTCCAGGGCCTGCCCGCTCGCCTCGCGGGGCCGGAACACCAGCAGGTGCGCGTGCTCGAACGCGGCGGTGAGCCGGACGCCCAGCTCGTCCGGATTGCGTACCCGGTAGCGCAGGCCCTCGTCGCTCTCGGCGGCCAGCGGCGCGGGGTAGACCCCGTACGGGCCGGTGGTGGCGCCCGCCTCGACCTCGGTCTCGACCGCCTTCAGCAGGCCGGGGGCCAGCTCGGCGAGCCGGTCGGCGTAGAAGCCGGCGACGACGGCGTCACGGTGCAGCCCGGCCACGAAGGCCGCGACGGCGTCGCGTTCGACGAGGGTGACCTCGCCCTCCTCGTCGGGGGTGAAGAGCGCGTCGAAGCCGCGCTGAGCGTGCTCGCGGGCGGCGGGCCGCAGGTCGCGCAGCTTGTCGAGGCGGGAGCCCGGTCTTATTCCGGCCAGGTGGTCGATGACGTCGTTGATCATGTGGAGCTCATTTCGGTGGAGGGGAGCCAGCCGAGCGCGGGTGCGACCTCGGTCGCCAGCAACTCGGTCGAACGCAGGATCAGCGGGTGCGGCGGGTCCACCGAGTGCACCTGGAAGACCAGGTCGGTGACCCGTTCGAGGGTCGGATCGGCGCGCAGGCTGTCGATGACGTCCTGCGGGGTGCCCACGTGCACGTCGAAGGCGGCGATGCGGCTGTCGAGGTCGCCGCCGGGCAGCTCCCACGGCAGCCGGCCGCGCCCGAGCCCCCGCTCGGCCCAGCGCAGCGCCTCGGCGCGGCTGTCGGCCACGAACGCGGTCCGCGAGGCCACGATGCGCGGGACGACGCCCGCGGGCAGGTTCTCGTAGTAGGCGTCCACGATCGGCCGTTGCAGGTCGGCCAGCGTCGCCTGCGGGTCGTCGGCCGGTCGGGGCTGCGTGCGCGAGAGCATGAGCCCGTTGCCCGCCCGTCCGGCGCGCGCTCCTCCGGCGGCCGAGAACGTCGCCTCCCAGATCGCGCCGGGCAGCCGGGGCGCGGGCGGGTAGAGCCGGTTGCCGCCGCCCAAATCCTCCCCCGACCAGGCTCTGAGCAGGATCGACAGGTGCTCGGCGTACAGGGCGGCGCGGTCGCCGCTGTCGTGCCCGAACGGCCCGAACGACGACGGCGTCCCGCCGCTGCCGACCCCGATCTCCAGCCGGCCGCCGGTGAGCAGGTCGAGCACGGCGGCGTCCTCGGCCACCCGCACCGGGTGCTCCAGCGGCAGCGTGATGATGCCGGTGCCGAGCCGGATGCGGCTGGTACGGGCCGCCGCGTGGGCGAGGAACACCAGCGGCGCGGGCAGCCCGCCCTCCTCGCCGTCGAAATGGTGCTGGGCCACCCAGGCGGTGTCGAACCCGAGCGACTCGGCGTGCGCGATCTGCTCGGCGGCCAGCCGGTAGCGCTCCGCCGGGGGCGCCTCGTCCAGGACCCGGGTGAAGAAGCCGAGCCTCATCGCACCGGCTCCGGGATGGCGGCGAGCAGCTCGCGGGTGTAGTCGTCGGCCGGGTCGGTGAAGACCCGCCGGGTGGATCCTGATTCCACGATGCGTCCTTTGTTCATGACGGAGACGGTGTGCGAGATCTGCCGCACCACCGCCAGGTCGTGCGAGATGAAGAGGTAGGTCAGGCCGAGGTCGCGCTGGAGCTGTCCGAGCAGGTCGAGGATCTGCGCCTGGACCGTGACGTCGAGCGCCGAGACGGCCTCGTCGAGCACCAGCACCTCCGGGCCGGCGGCCAGCGCGCGGGCGATGGCCACCCGCTGCCGCTGGCCGCCCGACAGCTCGCGCGGCCTGCGCGACGACACGTCCGCGGGCAGCGCCACCCGGTCGAGGAGCTCCGCGACGCGGGCCCTGCGGGCGGCCCGGTCGCCGAGCCGGAAGTTGCGCAACGGCTCCTCCACGATGTCGGCGACCGCCTGGCGGGGGTCGAGCGACCCGTACGGGTTCTGGTGGACGAGCTGGACGTGACGGCGGAAGCCGCGGCCGTCGGGGGCCCCGGCGACGGTGACCGTGCCCGACGTGGGCTCGGCGAAGCGCACCACCATGCGCGCGGTGGTGGTCTTGCCGGACCCCGACTCCCCGACGAGCGCGTGCGTGGTGCCGCGCGGCACCTCGAACGAGACGCCGTCCACGGCCCGGAAGGCCCGCCGTCCCGACCGGAACTCCTTGACCAGGTCGCGCACCACGATCGCGGGCTCGGCCGCCACCGGCTCGCGGAAGGGGCGGGCCGACAGCGCGGGGGCGTCGTGCAGCAGCCTGCGGGTGTAGTCGGCGCCGGGCGCCGCCAGGACGCCCCTGGTCGGGCCCTGCTCCTCGACGCGGCCGTCCTTCATGACGACCAGCCGGTCCGAGCGGCTCGCGGCCACGCCGAGGTCGTGGGTGACCAGCAGCACGGCGGTGCCGAACTCGGCGCGCAGGTCGTCGACGAGGTCCAGGATGCGCCGCTGCACGGTGACGTCCAGGGCGCTGGTGGGCTCGTCGGCGATGATCAGCCGGGGTTCGAGCGCGACGGCGATGGCGATCAGCACGCGCTGGCGCATGCCGCCGGACAGCTCGTGCGGGTACTGGCGGGCCCGCGTCTCGGGGTCGGGCAGGCCGACGCGGGTGAGCAGTTCGACGACCCGGCGCCGGACGGCGGCCCGGTCGCCGCGTTTGTGGATGCGCAGCACCTCGGCGATCTGCGCCCCGACCGTCTTGACCGGGTCGAGCGAGTTGGACGGGTCCTGCGGGACCAGCCCGATCTGGGCCCCGCGGACGGACTCCATCCGCCGCGGCGACCAGGTCGCCAGGTCGTTCTCCCCCAGCAGGACGCTGCCCCGGTCGAGCGAGGCGTTGCGCGGCAGCAGGCCGATGATCGAGTGCGCGGTCGTGGTCTTGCCGGACCCCGACTCGCCGACGACCGCGACCACCTCACCCGGCTCGACGGTGAAGGAGACGCCGTGGACCGCCGGACGGCCGTCGTAGGAGACCGCGAGGTCGCGGACGTCGAGCAGGCTCACGAGGACTCCTTGGCGATGGACCGGCTGATCCGGCCGGCGGCGAGCACGACCGCGACCACCACGGCCCCGGGCAGCGTGGTCAGCCACCAGGACGTGGCCAGGTAGTTGCGGCCCTCGGCGATGAGCAGGCCCCACTCGGGGGTCGGCGGCTCGGCGCCGTAGCCGAGGAAGCCGAGCGTCGAGATGGCCAGGATGGCCACGCCGAACTGCAGGGCGGCCAGCGCGACGACGGGGCCGAGCGAGTTGGGCAGCACGTGCCGCCACAACACGGCGGTGAACCGGCCGCCGCTGCCGAACGCGGCCTCGACGTAGTCGGTGCGGCGCACCCGGACGACCTCCGACCGCGACAGCCGGGCGAACGCGGCGACCGAGCCGACGCCGACCGCGACGGCCACGTGCACCGTCCCCGGGCCGAGCAGGATGATCACGACCAGGGCCAGGAGCAGGCCGGGGACCGACAGCAGCACGTCCACGACCCGCATGACGGCGGCGTCGGGCACCCCGCCGAGCGAGCCGGCCAGCAGCCCGAGCAGCGTGCCGAGCAGCAGGCCGACCGCGACGGCGACGAACGCCCCCGACAACGAGTGCACGGACCCGTGCACCACCCGCGCGAACACGTCCCGCCCGACGGCGTCGGTGCCGAACAGGTGCTGCCCGCTCGGCGCCTGGAGCTTCTCGACCGGCACGCCGGCGATCGGGTCGTACCCGGTGAACAGCCCCGGGACGACCGCCCACAGCAGCGCCACGGCGATCACCGTCCAGGACAGGATCAGGCCCGCCCTCACGACGCCGCCTTCAGCCGCGGGTCGAGCACCGGGAACAACACGTCCACCACCAAGTTGACCAGGACGAACACCGCCGCGGCGAGCACCACGACGGCCAGCATCACCGGCGTGTCCTGGGCGGTCACGGCCTGCTCGGTGAGCCGGCCGATGCCGTTGCGGCCGAAGACGGTCTCCGTCACGACCGAGCCCGCGATCAGCTCGCCGAACGTCAGGCCCGCCACGGTCAGCGTCGGCAGGACGGCGTTGCGCGCCACGTGCCGCCACAGGATCCACCAGCGGGTGGCGCCCTTGGCCGCGATCACCGGCACGAACGGCTGCGCGTACACCTGGTCGATGCCGCGCGCCAGCACCTGCGCGATGGGCGCCGAAATCGGCACGGCCAGCGTCAGCACCGGCAGGACGAGCTGCTGCAGCTCGCCGCCACCGATGACCGGCACCAGCCGCAGCCGGAAGGAGAAGACCTGGATCAGCAGGATCCCCAGCCAGAACGCCGGGACCGAGATGAACAGCGACGGCACCGACAGCAGCGCCCCGCGCAGCCACGACGTCCTGCTGTAGCTCGCCACGAACGCGATCACCACGGCGAGCAGCACCGCCAGCGCGAACGCCGCCGAGGCCAGCCGGGCCGTCTCGGGCAACGCCTCGCCCAGGCGCTCGACCACCGGGGTGCCGGTGTCGATCGAGTAGCCGAAGCCGCCGGTCAGGAAGCCGGTCAGGGTGCGCAGGTACTCGCCGATCGGCGAGCCGCCGCTGTAGTACGCCCGGATGTCGGCGATCTGCTGCGGCGACAGGCCGAGCTCGGGGTTCTGGAACTTGATCAGGATCGAGTCGCCGGGCAGCAGTTGCAGCAGCACGTAGCTCGCGGTGAAGGCGGCCCACAGCACGAGCACCGCCTGCCCGGCCCGCGTCAGGAGATACCTGGTCATTGCTGGGACTTCCAGGCCGAGTAGAACCACGGCCGGGCGACCGCCTCGAAGGCCACGCCCTTGACGTACGGCGCGCCGCCGTACACCTGGGGCTCCTCGAACAGGGGGATGGCGTAGCCCTGCTCGATCACGTACCGCTGGATCTCGGCGACCTTGGCGTTGCGCCTGGCGTTGTCGGGCTCGGCGGACTCCTCCTCCAGCAGGGTGTCGAGCTTCTTG
The DNA here is from genome assembly GCF_040630865.1 of Nonomuraea sp. NPDC005730. Lineage (NCBI taxonomy): Bacteria > Bacillati > Actinomycetota > Actinomycetes > Streptosporangiales > Streptosporangiaceae > Nonomuraea > Nonomuraea sp. NPDC005730. The sequence continues at coordinate 224,047 of NZ_JBEXYK010000001.1, read as the reverse complement.
TCCTTGGACAGGATGACGTCGCGGTTCTGGCTGTGGAAGTGGCTCTTGATGACGTCCTGGTCGGCGCGGCCGACCATGCTGTGCGCGACGGCGGTCTTCTCGGCGTCCTTGATGTCCACGGCCTGGGTGCCGGCGTCGGCGGGACGGATCTCCAGCTGCACGCCGAGCTTGGCCCACTGCTGGCCGACGAGTTCGAGCGTCTGCTTGGACAGCGGCTGCGGGCCGGCGACGAAGACGCCCAGCCGCAGCTTGACGCCGTCCTTCTCGCGCACGCCGTCGGCGCCCTTGGTCCAGCCGGCCTTGTCGAGCAGCTGGTTCGCCCTGGCGGGGTCGTAGGTCAGGTCCTTGGACAGGTCGAGGTAGCCCTGGGCGAGGTGGCTGAGCACGGAGGTGGCCCGCGGGTAGCTCGCGGTGAACAGGGTGTCGACGACCTCCTTGACGTCGGTGCCCGCCTGCAGCGCCTTGCGCACGTCGAGGTCCTTCAGGATGCTGTTGGACGGCCGCAGGTACAGGCCGTTGTTCACGCCCCTGGTCGGCTCGGCGTAGATCTGGAAGCCGGCGTCCTTGACGGTCTTCTCGTCGTACGCCTGGACGTAGCGCACGAAGTCGGCCTGGCCGGAGGTCAGCGCACCGACCCGGACGTTGTCCTCGGGCGTCACGATGATCTTGATCTCGTCCAGGTACGCCCGCCCCTGGTGCTTCGACGACGGCGGCGCCCAGTCGTAGTCCTTGCGCGCGGCCAGGTCCACCTCCTTGTCGACGATCTGCTTCTTCAGCGTGAAGGGGCCCGAGCCGACGATGTTCTTCAGCTGGCACTGCTGCTCGTACGGCAGCGCGATGGTCTTCTTCGACACCAGCCCGGCCCCGATGACCGAGGTGCCCTGGAGGAAGCCGGGAGAGGGCTTCTTGAAGTGGAACTTCACGGTCAGCGGGTCGACGACCTCGCTGCGCTCGTAGTTGTTGACGAACTCGGCGACCGGCAGCTTGAGCTCGGTGTTCCCGAGGCCGTACACGTCGAAGTTGGCGGCGACGGCGGCGGCGTCGAGCGGGCTGCCGTCGCTGAAGGTCACGCCCTGGCGCAGGTGGAAGGTGTATTCGGTGGCGTCGTCGGTCACCTCCCACTTGGTGGCGATCCAGGGCTCGATCTCCAGGGTCTGCGGGTTCTGCCAGGTCAGCTTGTCGGTGATCTGGTGGAGGATGCCGCCGTTGGGATAGAAGCCGGCGGCCGGCAGGTAGAGGCAGGTGGGCGGCTGGTGCTCCAGGTAGGTCAGCGTGCCGCCGTAGACCGGCTGACCGCTGGACGGCGCCGCGCCGGCAGCACCCCCTTGACCACCACAGGCGCCGAGGAGCCCAACGACGGCGAGCATGACGGCTGCGGTGCGCAGGCTGGATGAGGACATGGGGGTACTGCCTTTCAGACAAAACATACCTAAAAAGTAGGAAAAGGCTACAGCATGCGCGCGACCGAAACCACCAGGGGTTTCGGTCCGGGCGTCAGAGGCGTTTCCGGGTCACGGGCGCGCCCAGGCTTCGGCGAGCAGTTCGTAGGAGCGCACGCGGTCGGCGGGGTCGTGGGTGATGGTGGTGACCAGCAGCTCGTCGGCCCCGGTGACCCGGCGCAGCACGCGCAGCCGCTCGGCCACGGCCTGCGGCGTGCCGACGAACCGGGTGTCGATCCGGTCCTTGACCAGCTCGCGGTCGGCCTCGGACCAGACGTGCCGGGCCGCCTCCCGCGGCGTCGGGTACGGCATCGCGCCCGCCCCCGTCCTGATGCTGCGCACCCACAACCCGTACGGCGAGGCCAGCTCGCGCGCCCTGGCCTCGTCCTCGGCCACCACCGCGTCGGCCGACACGATCACGTACGGCTCGGCCAGCTCGTCCGACGGCTTGAACGCCTCGCGGTACGCCTCCACGGCCTCCAGCACACTGGATGGGCTGACGTGGTAGTTGGCCGCGAACGGCAACCCGCGCTCCCCCGCGACCCGGGCGCTCTGCCCGCCGCTGCTGCCCAGGATCCACACCTGGACGTCGGCCCCCTCGCCGGGCGTCACGTGCGCCTCGTGGGTCCCGTCGAGCAGGGCCAGCACCTCGTCGATCTGGTCGGCGAAGTCGGGCGTCACCGCTCCGGGCTGCTGGAGCAGGCTCGCCTGGAAGGCCAGACGGGGGATCTTCGCCAGCCGCGACCAGTCGAAGGGCGGCGGGATGAGCAGCCCGTCCACCACCCTGGCCTCCTTGCTCGCGGGACGTGCGGGAGCCGGCTCGGCCCCGCGCCGCCCCGAGCGCCCGATCCCCAGATCGAGCCGGCCCGGATGCAGCGCGTCGATGATCCCGAACTCCTCGACCACGGACACCGGCGTCCGGTGGCCGAGCTGCACGGCTCCCGAGCCGACCCTGATCGTCGAGGTGGCCGCCGCCACCAGGCCGATCAGCACGGCGGGGGCCGAGCCGGCCACGCCCGGGGCGAAGTGGTGCTCGGCCAGCCAGTAGCGGGCGTAGCCGAGCTGCTCCGCGCGGCGGGCGAGCTCGATCGTGTCGCGTAACGCCTGGCCCGCGGTGCCGCCCGAGCTGATGGGGGCCAGGTCGAGGATGGACAGGCTCATGACGCGCTCCTCGGGAACGGGCGGCTGGGGATCTCCGCGCGCAGCGCCGGCGCGATCTCGGCCTGGAACAGCTCCAGCGTCTCCCGGTGCTGCCCGGGCGTCAGGCCGTCGGCGTCGGCGGGCAGGTGCATGACCTCGTGCCCGAACCGCTTGTGGTAGCGCAGCACCTTGTCGATGATCTGCTGCGGGCTGCCGACCAGGATCGACCCGCGCTCGATGGCGTCCTCCAGGGTGGGGAAGACCGGCTGCACGCCGGCCCGCCGGAACGTCTCCAGACGGGCCTGGAAGATCGGCCGGTATTCGGCGAGGGCCCGCTGCGAGGTGCGGGCCGCGTAGTAGCCCGCGCTGCCCGCCCCGACCAGGGCGTCGGCGGGGTCGTGGCCGTGGTGCGCCCAGCGTTCGCGGTAGTGGTCGATCAGCTCGGCGTAGGGCTCGATGGGGTTGGTGACGTTGGCCGAGAACAGCGGGTCGCCGTGCCGGGCGGCCAGCTCGACCGACTCCTTGCTGGTCGCGCTGCCGTGCCAGACCCTGATCGGCCGTTGCAGCGGGCGCGGCCAGGTCTCGGCGCCGGTCAGCGCGGGGCGGAAGCGGCCCTGCCAGGTGACCCGGTCCTCCCGCCACAGGCGGCGGAACAGCTCGTACGACTCGCGGTTGCGCTCCCACTGGTCCGCGGCGGTGACGTGGAAGAGCCTGGCCTGCGCCGCGCCGTTGCCCTTGCCGACGATCAGTTCGAGCCGGCCGCCGGACAGGTGGTCGAGCGTGGCGTAGTCCTCGTAGGCGCGGACCGGGTCGAGCAGGCTCAGCGTGGTGACCGCGGTGAACAGCCTGATCCTGGACGTCCTGGCGGCGATGTGGCTGAGCACGACCGGGGGCGAGGAGGAGATGAAGGGCCGCTCGTGCCGCTCGCCCACGCCGTAGCCGTCGAAGCCCAGTTCCTCGAAGAGCACGGCGTTCCCGACGACCTCGCGGAATCGTTCCGTGGGTGACCGGCCGTCGTTGTGGACGATCAATGTGATGCCCAGAAATTTCATGACACCTCCGCGTACCTGCTCGCCGGGCGCGGCAGGCCGAGCAGCCCGCGTAACGTCCGGGCCTCGTACCCGCTCCTGAAGGCCCCGCGCCCGCGCAGCTCGGCCGTCAGCTCCCGGCTGATCCGCTCCAGGTCGTACGGCACCGCCCCCGGCCGCAGCCGGAAGCCCTCGATCCCGGCCCGCCGCCACTCCAGCAGCAGGCCGGCCAGCTCCCCGACGCCGCCGGCGAAGATCGCCGCGTCGGAGGTCAGTTCGGCCCCGTCCAGCTCGTCGAGCCGCGCCTTGCGCCGGGCCGCGTCCGGGCCCAGGAAGACGAGCAGGTCGGCGAAGATCCGCAGGTCGCCGGAGAGCCCCCGGACCTCCTCGACGATCTCCCGCGCGTGCTCGGCCGAGTGCGGCGTGACGAAGACGACGTCGGCGCCGCCGGCCGCGAACTCGTACGGCAGCCGCGCGTGGGCCAGCGCGGCCACCACCGGCTGTCCCTGCGGCGACCTGGGCGTGATGGACGGCCCCCGCACCGAGAAGAAGCCGCCCTCGAAGTCGATGTGGTGGAGTCTGCCGCGGTCGACGAACCGGCCGGTGGCCACGTCCCTGATCTCGGCGTCGTCCTCCCAGCTGTCCCAGAGCCGCCGGGCCACCTCCACGGCGTCGGCGGCCTCGGCGAACAGGGCGCGGACGTGCGGGTCGGCCGACAGGTCCACCCCGCCGGGCCGGTTCAGCACCAGGTCGAGCGGGGCGAACCGGCGCCGGCCGAAGTGGGCCGCCTCGCTCGCCCGCGCCGAGACCTGCGGCCGCCAGCCGGCCCGGCCGCCGCTGACGTGGTCGAGGGTGGCGATGCCGATGGCCACGTGGAACGGCTCGGTGTGCGTGGTGGTGGCCGTCGGCACCAGGCCGATCCGGGTGGTCAGCGGCGCCAGCCGGGCCGCGAGCAGCACCGCGTCGAACCGGCCGCGTACCTGGTCGATGCGGTCGTCGGGGCCGTCGGGCCGGGTGGACTGCAGGCCCAGGGCGTCCTCGATGGTGACGAAGTCGAGCAGCCCGCGCTCGGCCTCGGCGACCAGCCCCGCCCAGTGGCCGGCCGAGAAGAGCCGCGGGGCGGGGGCCGCGCGCCAGGCGGCGGGGTGCCAGCCGGCGCCGTCCAGCGCCACGGCCAGGTGCAGCGTCATGACAGCTCCAGGTGGTCGCGCAGGGTGGTCCCGGTGTACTCGGCGCGGAAGACGCCGCGTTCGCGCAGCGCCGGCACCACCCGGTCGACGAACTCGTCCAGCCCGCCGGGGGTCAGGTGCGGGACGAGGATGAAGCCGTCGGCCGCGCCGGCCTGCACGTGCTCGTCCATCTGCCGGGCCACGCCCTCGGGGGTGCCGACGAACGTCTGCCGCCCGGTGACCTCGATCACCAGCTCGCGGATGCTCAGCCCCTTCTCCGCGGCCAGCGCCCGCCATTTGGCCGCCACCTCGGCGCGGTCCTTGATCGGCACCCGTCCCTGGGAGACGCCTTGGGACAGGTCCGGCTCGACGTCGGGGAACGGTCCATCTGGATCGAAGGCCGACATGTCGCGCCCCCACACCTGCTCCAGGAACGCGATCGCGGTCTGCGGCCCGACCTGCTGCCGCCGGATCCGGGCCGCGTTCTCGGCGGCCTCCTCCTCGGTGTCGCCCAGCGCGAACGTCACGCCGGGCATGATCTTGAGCTGGTGGGGCTCGCGGCCGTACCGGGCCAGGCGGCCCTTGACGTCGGCGTAGAAACGTCTGCCGTCCTCCAGCCTGCCGTGCGGGGTGAAGACCACGTCGGCGTGGGCGGCGGCGAACTCGCGGCCGTCGTCGGAGTCGCCGGCCTGGATGATCACCGGGTGTCCCTGCGGGGAGCGCGGCAGCGTGAACCGGCCCTCGACGGTGAAGTGCCTGCCCCGGTGGCTGACCGTGCCGATCGCGCCCTCCCGCAGGAAGCGGCCCGCGCCCTGGTCGGCGAGCACGGCGTCCGGCTGCCAGGAGTCCCACAACTCGCGCGACAGCCGGACGAACTCCTCGGCCCGCCGGTACCGGTCGGCGGGGTCGAGGAAGCCGCCACGGCGGAAGTTCTCGCCGGTGAAGGCGTCGGAGGTGGTCACCACGTTCCAGCCGGCCCGGCCCTCGCTCAGGTGGTCGAGCGTGGACAGCCGCCTGGCCAGCTCGTACGGCTCGTTGAAGGTGGCGTTGACCGTGCCCGCGAGCCCGAGCCGCGAGGTCACGGCGGCCAGGGCGCTGAGCACGGTCAGCGCCTCGGGCCTGCCGGCCACGTCCAGGTCGTGGATGCGGCCCTTGAGCTCGCGCAGCCGCAACCCCTCGGCCAGGAAGAAGAAGTCGAACGTGCCGCGCTCGGCCGTCCTGGCGAGGTGGACGAACGAGGCGAAGTCGATCTGGCTGCCCGACCGGGGGTCGGCCCACACGGTGGTGTTGTTCACGCCGGGGAAGTGCGCGGCGAGGTGCACCTGCCTCCTGCGCGTCACCGGCCCCGCCCGTGCGGCGTGTCCCAGGCGGCGGGCAGGCCCTCGATGGTCTCGCCGAACGCCGGGCGCTGGTAGAGGTCGCGGGCGTAGCCCCAGAGGTGCTCGAAGTCGGGCAGCTCGCGCTCGCTGATGAGGTGCTCGCGGTTGTGCAGCGCGTCGAACCTGGCCAGCGTCACCCACAGCCGCACGTCCGCCTCGGTGATCGTGTCGCCGGTCAGGAAGCGCCGCTCGGCCAGGCGTTCGTCCAGGCGCTCCAGGGCCGAGACGACGCGGTGGCGCTCGTTCTCGCGGGCGGCCTCGGTGCCGGCGGGGGCCACCCGCGTGACGCCGGTGTTGATGTCGTGGTGGATCCACGCGTTCAGCTTGTCGATCTCGGCGCGCAGGTGCTCGGGGTAGAGGTCGACCGAGGTGTCGGCCCACTTCTCGAACTGGGTGGCCAGGTCGATCGTGATGTCGGGGAAGTTGTTGCTGACGATCCTGCGCCGCACCCTGTCCCAGAGCACGGGCACCGAGATGTGGCCCGGGTAGCCCTTCTCGGTGGCGTCGTAGGCCTGCTCCAGGAAGGCGAACCCGTTGACCGGGTCCGGGCCCCTGCGCTCCCTGAAGGCCCAGCCCCGGCCGTCGCGCTCGTCGTCCACGTACGACAGCGAGACGACGTCCTCCAGGCGCTTGAGCTTGCGGACGATCGCGACGCGCTGGGCGTAGGGGCAGGTCCAGGCGGCGTAGAGGTGGTAGCGGCCGGGCTCGGCACGGTAGCCGCTGGTCCCGTCGGCGGTGACGCGGTCCTGGAAGGGGTAGACCGGGCGGTCCCAGCCGGCCGACAGGTGCAGGCGGCCGGGGCCGTAGCGGCCGTAGGCGATCCGGTCGAGCGGGCCTGCGTAGACCGGTGTGCCGGTGGTGGCGGTCACAGGTTCTCCTGGTGGGGTAGGAAGCGGCCGAACCGGCCCTGGTGGTAGAGCAGCGGGCGGCCGGCGTTGTGCGTGGCCGCCTCGGCCACCAGGCCGACGACCAGCACGTGGTCGCCGACCTCGACGGTCTCGTACGGCAGGCAGATCAGGTGGGCGGAGACGTCCTGGAGCAGCGGCGCGCCCAGCGGCCCCGCCCGCCACCGCGTGGGCGCGGCGAACCTGTCCACCCCCTTGCGCGCGAACCGCGCCGCCAGCTCGGCCTGGTCGCTGGCCAGGATGTTGACCGCGAAGTGGTCGGCCCCCTGCAACCACGGCCAGGTGGTGGAGGACTGGTCCACGTAGAAGGAGACGAGCGGCGGGTCGAGGCTGACCGAGGAGAACGAGGTGGCGGTGAGCCCCACGGGGATGCCCTCGCTCTGCGCGGTGATCACCACCACTCCGCTGGCGTGCACGGCGAGCGCCTGGCGGAACACGTCGGCGCCGACGGCCTGCTGGTCGGGCAGGGTGTCGGTCATGCGCCGGCCTCCGCTCGGTACGGGCGGACGGGTCTGATTGCGATCACGGAAAGGCTCCTCACGGGAGAGAGGGCGTGCTCACGCCGCTCCCGGCGGCCGGGCCGGGAGCGCCGGGAAGGGGGCACGGAGGGGTTCGTCAGCGGAGGCGTGGACGGCGTCGGCCACGCTGGAGCGCTCAGGGGAAGGCGGGCGGCTGCTGGTCCGTGATCAACGACACTGGGCGCTGGCGACGTGGCCGAAGTCCACGTGCGGGCGCCTGGTCAGGAGAGTGCCCTGGCTCATGCCAACGACGCTAGGCCGCCGCGAGCCTCAAGTCAATATTCCCTACTGGTTTTAAAGGGAATACCTTATTGGGATGAATCGCGAAGTTTGGCGGGCGGCACCGGGATCGCCGGGAAGGGGTTGTCCGGCAGCAGGATGACCCTGCGCGCCTGCCGGGGCTGCATGGCGGCGTCGAGGTGGAGCAGGGCGGCCCCGATGCCGGCCGCGCCGACCATGTACCCGGTGTCCGCGCTCACCTCGCCCGGCCGCAGCCGCCGGTACGCCTGGTACCAGCGGAACCCCTGACCGTCGTGGTTGTCGCCACGCCCGATGAGGTGCCCGGCGAGCACCTGGGCCTGCGCGAGGCGGGCTTCGTCGCCGGTCGCCGCCCACAGGCCGACGAACAGTTCGAGCAGCCCGGCCGCGCCGCAACACTGGCAGGCCACGTTCCAGAAGCCGTCGGTCTGCCGGAGGGGGGCGCCGCTCTCGACGACGCCGTGCGCGAGCCGTTCGACCCAGTCGAGGTGGCCGGGGTCGCCGGTGACCCGGTAGAGCTCGTAGAACATCCGCGCGACGCCCGCCGAGCCCGAACAGAAGCCCAGGTAGTGCAGCTCGCGCCCCTGCGGCACGTGGTGCGGGACGACGGCGCACCTGCCCGCCACCGCGCTCACCTCGCGAACGAAGCCCGCGCCACGGGCGGCCGCCTCCAGGAAACGCCGCTCGCCCGTGACGCCGTAGAGCCTGGCCAGCAGGAAGGCGGTGCCCGCCGTGCCGGACAGGAAGCCCGGGGTGACGGCGTCGAGCGGCAGGTCGGCGCAGTCGCCGAAACGATGGCCGGGCACGGCGAGCCCGGCGATGCGCTCGCCCGCCGCCACCGCCGTCTCCTCGTAGCCGCGTACGCCGAGCGCGGCGGCGGCCTGGAGCAGCCCGAGCACGATCCCGCCGTCGCCGCGCTGGGCGGGCTCGCGCGTCCAGCCGGGGCCGCCGTCCAGCGGGCGCGCGGCGCGGACGATCGCGTCGGCCACCGCGACGGCCTCCTCCTCGAAGACGCCGTCGCCGAAGGCCCAGCCGGCCTCGACGAGCGCGACGAGCGTGCCGGTCAGGCCGTGGTAGAGGGTCAGGTCGGCGCGTTCGCGCCAGGTGGCGGCCAGGTAGCGGGCGCCTCTGCGGGCGTCGTCCAGGTACGCCTCGTGGCCGGTCGCGGCGGCCAGTTCCAGGAAGAACAGCACGATGCCGGCCGCGCCCGCGTACAGGGACGCGGAGTCGCCGGCGGCGGCCGACCTGCCACGGGGGTCGGGGTTGGCACGCCAGTGGCGGCCTCTGCCGTCGTCGACGGCGGCGGTGCGGATCCAGCGGCCCGCCATGATCGCGGCGGTCAGCGGAGTCTCGGCGCGCTCACTCGGCGAGCGGGTCCGGTCCAAGCCCATACTCCATTCTCCCACACTTCCGGTAGGAAAATTGGCCTTTTCTCAAGGGTTCGCCTCCATCATCGCGGGTAACGGAACGGTGACGTCGAGTATCGAACGGGGAGGGCGTCGTGAAGCGTCCCATCATCTGTGTCGCGATCCTGGCCCTGGGCGTCACAGGCTGCACGAACACCGGATACGACACGGGGCAGCACCTGCCGCAGAACGACGGCGCGAACGCCGACGCCAAGGGCGTCATGCACGTGCGCAACGCCCACCTCCGGGCCGCTCCCGGCCAGGCGGCCGGCCCGTCCTCGCCCGCCGCCGAGCAGGCCCTCTACGCCGTGCTGATCAACGACGGCCACAAGCCCGACCAGCTCCAGCAGATCACCGTCGACGGCGGCGGCTCGGTGCAGCTCTCCGGCGCCGCCGCCGACATCCGGCCCGGCCAGCCCGTGGGCGCGGGCGACCAGCCGCTCGGCACGGTCACCGGCGTCCGCGGCACCACCGTGCCCATGACCTTCACCTTCCGCGACGCCGGGGCCGTGCGCGTGTTCGTGCCCGTGAAGCAGAACGCGAGCCAGGCCCCCGCCGGCCCGGCCGGCCCCGCGACCACTCCGGCGGCGCCGGGCCACGCGCCGCCCCACGCTCCCCGGCACCGGACCGGCCACTCAACCGGCCACTGACGGCCGCAGCGCCGACAGCAGCCGGTCCAGCTCGGAGCAGGTCTTCGACTGGGCGCGGGTGGGCGCGGGCCTCCTGCTGGACCCGGCGCCCGCCGACCCGGTGTGCCTGGTGACCGGCCAGATGGCGACGGCCGCCGAGGCCGCCGACGCCCTCGGCGTGCGCTACGCGGACCTGCCGCCCGAGGAGTGGCAGCGGCGGGCGCACGACGTGTACCGCGACCCGTACGCCGTCGAGCACCAGACCCACCTGTGGGCGATCTTCCGCTTCATCGGCTCGGGCGACCACCCGCTCTACCGGGTCACCGAGAGCATCGAGCGCGTCGGCGGGCGGCGTCCGGTGAGCATCGGGGAGTTCGCGGCCGGCCGGCGCTGATCGGCGTCCTCGCGGGCCGCGGTCAGCGCAGGCCCGCGAGCACGCCGCGCGCGACGGCCTCCCGCTCGGCCTCCTCCTCGGCCGCCGCCGCCTGCTCGGCCGCCACCCGTACGTCGTAGGCGGCGCGGGCCGTGGCGATCTCGCCCTGGTGCTCCTCGGTCCAGGTGACCAGGGCGCGGATGGTGGCGTGCAACGTGCCGCCGAGGGGCGTCAGCGCGTAGTCCACGCGGGGCGGCACGGTCGGATGGACGGTACGGCTCACCAGGCCGTCGCGCTCCAGGTGACGCAGGGTCCTGGTCAGCATGCGCTGGCTCACGCCGTCGATCATGCGGCGCAGCTCGGTGAAGCGCAGGCTGCGCCGGTCGAGCAGCGCGATCACCTGGAGCGACCACTTGTCGGCGATCCGGTCGAGGATCTGCCTGACCTCGCAGTCCTCCCGCTGGTCCCATTGCAGCACGTCGTAGTCGGTATCCCCGCAGTGACCGAGGGACATCGAAGTTCCGTCTTCCATGGCTCCTCATGGTGACCAAAAATGCTGCTGGTTACAAGAAGGAACCGACCATTGTGGAAGGAATGCACCATGTCTCCCTCGTCTCCCTCGTCTCCCTCGAACGACCGCATGGGGGCACGCGCGTGGAGCGCGCTGTTCGTCCTGGCGGGGGCCGTCTTCCTGGAAGGCATCGACGTGGCCATGCTCAACGTGGCGCTGCCGTCGATCCGCGCCGACCTCGGCCTGTCCACCGGCACGCTCAGCGGCGTGGTCAGCGCGTACGTGCTGGGTTACGGCGGGTTCATGCTGCTCGGCGGCCGGGCCGCCGACCTGCTCGGCCACCGCCGCATGTTCCTGACCTGGCTGACGGTGTTCCTGCTCTTCTCCGGCCTGGGCGGGTTCGCGACCGAAGGATGGATGTTGCTGCTTGCCCGGTTCGTCACGGGGGTCGCCGCCGCGTTCATGGCGCCCGCCGGGCTGGCGCTGGTCACCGGCAACTTCCCCGAGGGCCCGCAGCGCACCAAGGCACTCGGCGTGTACGCCGGGACCGCGGCGGGCGGCTTCTCGCTCGGCCTGGTCGCCGGCGGCCTGCTGGCCTCGATCGGCTGGCGCTGGGTGTTCTTCGCCCCCGTGGTGCTGTCGGCGGTGATCCTGCTGGCCGCCGTCCCGCTGGTCAAGGACTCCGGCGAACGGGCGCGGGGCTCGTTCGACCTGGGCGGGGCGTTGACCATCACCGGCTCGATGTTGCTGCTCGTGTACGGTGTGGTCCGCCTGGAGGCGCCCGCGGACGGCTCCGGCACCACCATCGCGACGTTCGCCGCCGGGCTGCTGCTGCTCGCCCTGTTCGTGCTGATCGAACGCCGCTCGTCCAACCCGCTGGTCCGGCTGGACATCCTGCGCTCGGGGCCGCTCGTCCGGGCCAACCTGGGCGCGCTGCTGTTCCTGGCCTCGTTCGCCGGGTTCCAGTTCCTGGCCACGCTCTACCTCCAGGAGGTGCGCGGCTGGAGCACCCTGCAGACCGGCCTGGCCATGCTGGTGATCGGCATCGACACCGTCCTGGCCCCCACGCTCACGCCGCGCCTGGTGAACAGGTTCGGCAACGCCCGCGTGCTGTTCGCCGGGATCGTGCTGTCGGCGCTGGCGTACGCGCTGTTCCTGCCGGTCGGCCCGGACTGGACGTACGCCGCCATGCTGCCCACCATGCTCCTGCTCGGCCTGGCCTTCTCGCTGACCTACGGCCCGCTGACCATGGCCGCGACCGAGGGCGTGGAGGAGGACCGGCAGGGCCTGGCCGGTGGCCTGCTCTACACGGCGATGCAGTTCGGCACCGCGCTCGGCCTGTCGGCGGTCACCGCCGTGAACGTGGCCGCGCTCGGCGGGGGCGCCGCGCCGACCCTGGACTCGCTGCGGATCGCCCTGGCCGTCCCGGTGGCCGCCGCGGTGGCGGCCGTGCTGGTCACCGCGTTCGGCCTGCGTGCCCGCGCCGCCGCCGCGCCAGTGGAGAGCCCGGTGCCCGAGGCCGTCGGCTAGGACGGGTCCGATCCCGGTTCCTTCCGCACCCGGGAGAGCTTGTCGGGGTTCGCGACCGTGTAGATGTCGCGAACCTGCGACCCGTCGGAGGTCAGGTCGACGACCATGACGGCGAACGGCGCGTTCTCCACGAACACCACCGCCGAGGGGTCCCCGTTGGTCTCCCGGTACTGGATGTCCAGCCCTTCCATCGGCTGCGCGGTGCGCGCGACGAGCAGCCGGGCCACCTTGTCGCGGCCCCGGACCGGACGCGGCCCGCCCACCGCGGACTTGCCGCCGCCGTCGGCCCACAGGGTCACCTCCGGCGCCAGCAGCTCCATCAGCGCGTCGAGGTCGCCGCCGAACGCCGCGGCCACGAACCGTTCGGTCACCTCCTGCTGGACGTGCGCGTCCACCCGGTTGCGCGGGCGCCGGGCCTGGACGTGCTCGCGGGCCCGGTGCGCGAGCTGGCGTACGGCGGCGGGGCTGCGGCCGAGCATGCCGGCGATCTCGGTGTGCTGGAAGGCGAACACCTCGTGCAGGATGAACACGGCCCGCTCCAGCGGGGTCAGCGTCTCCAGCACCACCAGCAGGGCCAGCGACACCGACTCGCCCCGTACCACGTCCGCCGCCCCGTCGGCCTCGGTGACCAGCGGTTCGGGCAGCCATGGTCCGACGTAGGTCTCGCGGCGGCGGCGCAGCGCCGACTGGTGCGCGAGCGCCTGGTTCACGGCGATGCGCACCAGGTAGGCGCGCGGGTTGCCGATCTCGTCCGGGTTCCTCGACGACCAGGCCAGCCAGGTGTCCTGGAGCACGTCCTCGGTGTCGGAGACGCTGCCGAGCATGTTGTAGACGATGGAGAACAGCAGTTCCCTGTGGCCGCCGAAAACGTCCGTCATTCCAGGCATCATGTCCTTTGAGAGCCTTCGCGGCCCCCGGGTGTGACATGACCTGCGTCACACCAGGTAACGCAGCCACAGGTACGGCGTCGCCAGCGCGACCGTCGTCGCCGTGACGATCAGGCCGTACTTCGTGAACTGCCAGAAGCTGATCGGGGTGCCGTTGCGGGCGGCGATGCCGAGGATGACCACGTTCGCCGCCGCGCCCACGGCGGTGGCGTTGCCGCCCAGGTCGGCGCCGAGCGCCAGGGCCCACCACAACACCTGCGCCGGCCCCTCGCCGCCGTTGGCCTGGACGAGGTCGGCGACGATCGGGCTCATGGTGGCCACGTACGGGATGTTGTCGACGATGGCGGAAAGGCCCGCCGAGGCCCACAGCAGGACCATCGTCGTCAGCCCGAGCTGACCGTGCGTGGCCTGCGCGGCGGCCTGGGAGACCTGGGCGATGACCCCGGTCTCCACCAGCGCCCCGACCATGACGAACAGCCCCGCGAAGAACACCAGCGTGGGCCACTCGACCTCGGCGATCGCCTCCTCGGTGGTCACCTTGGTGAGCGCCACCAGCACGCCCGCGCCGAGCAGCGCCACCACCGACGGCTCGTAGTGCAGCACGGGATGCAGCACGAACGCCGCCATCACCACCGCGAGCACGGTCAGCGACTGCCACAGCAGCCTGCGGTCGGCGATGGCCTCGCGCTCGTCGAGCGTCATGATCTCGGCCGCCAGCTCGGGGTCGTAGCTGAACGACCGGCGGAACATCACCCGGCACAGCCCGATGAAGACCACGATCAGCACCACGATCAGCGGGGCCAGGTGCACGAGGAAGTCGTTGAAGGTCAGCCCGCCGCGGCTGGCGATGATGATGTTGGGCGGGTCGCCGACCAGGGTGGCGGTGCCGCCGATGTTGGACGCCATCGCCTCGGCGATGAGGAACGGCGCCACCGGCAGCGCCAGCCGCTCGCAGACCAGGAACGTCACCGGCGCGATCAGCAGCACGGTGGTCACGTTGTCCAGCAGCGCCGACGCGCCCGCGGTGATCAGGATCAGCAGCACCATGAGCCGGAACGGGCGCCCTCTGGCCCGTTTGGCGGCCCAGATGGCCAGGAACTCGAAGACGCCCGTCTGTTTCAGCACGCCGACGATGACCATCATGCCGAGCAGCAGGAAGATGACGTTCCAGTCGATGCCGGTGTGCTCGTCGAAGAAGGCCGCACCGCCGTCGGTGGCGTGCAGCACCAGCATGATCCCCGCGCCGCCGAGCGCCGCGGCGACCCGGTGCACCTTCTCGGTGGCGATCAGCGTGTACGAGACGAGGAAGACGGCGACCGCCAGCCACGCGGTGACGGTCACGGCGGACCACCCGGGAAAGCCTTCCAGGAGAACTCCACGATCGACGACGGAATCGCCGACCAGACTTCCCGGCACACCTCAGGACAACCTACCAAGAGGCGCGGCCGGACGGGACCGGCGCACTGGCCCGTACGAGCCAGTGCGCCGGTCGCGTCCGGTGAGGTGGCTGGGTCAGCCGACGTTGAACTGCCCCTTGAAGCCCGCGTGCAGCACGCTGCCGGACGAGCCCGAGGCGCACGTGCCCGAACCGCCGAGCAGGCTGGTGTCGAACCGGCCGGTGAACGTCTTGCCCCTGAACGGCCCGGACTGGATCGTCCCCGACACCTTGGCCGTGTCGTGCATGACCTCGACGATGCGCGCGGCGGCCTTGCTGGTCTGCCTGGTGCCCCTGATGGTCCAGTCGATGGTGACCGTGCCGGTGCCCGTGGGCGCGGCGGTCCCGGCGGCGGCGGCGCGGTCGCGGATGACGCCGTCGGACTGCCCCCAGCGCTCGCGGTCGTAGACGATGCGGTCGGCCAGGTTCCGCTCGTCCTGGTCGTGGATGATGCGGTCGGCCAGGCTGTGGCCCTCGCGGTTGTAGACGATGCGGTTGGACAGGCTGCGGTTCTCGGCGTCGCGGTTGCCGAACACGCGGTCGAAGGCGTTGCCCTCGCCGGACGGGCGGCCCCTTGTGGTGGTGCGTCCGCCGCAGCTCGGGTTCACGCCGTTGAAGCTGGCTCTGAGCCGTGCCGCGGTGACGCCCGTGCCGCTGCGGTCGACGCAGTTCCACGGCTCCCGGTGGCTGACGGAACGGTCAGGGTGCAGCAGCCGCTGCGCCCCGGGAATGTACTGTGCCTGGCCGGACACGGTGCAGGAGATCACGGCCGCGGCGTGCGCGGCCCCCGGGACGACGGCCGGAGCCAGTATGGTCAGCCCGGCGGCGGCCAGGGCGGGCAGTGACGTGGCGAGAATGGGCATGACTGCTCCTTTTCGAGGCAGGACTGGTCGGCGCATCGGGCCGACCTGTCGCGACAGGACGGGTCGACGCGAGCCGCCGGCCGGGCCCGCCATCGCTCTCCGGTGAGAGGTCCCGATCTCGGACGCTACGAGGCGAACCGCAAACATCGCCCCAAATGGCCGCACGTGGCGTCCCAGATGTACGGACTCACCCCTGCCTGTCCCGCCATCGGCCGTCCGGCAGCGCGGGCGAGGAAGCCCGGCAGCCTGAGCCGGCGATCAGAGGAGGTCGTGCGCGCGGGCGGCGGCGGCCGCCTGGGTACGGGTGGAGACCTCCAGCTTGCCCAGGATGTTGGAGACGTGCACGCTCACCGTCTTCTGCGCGATGAACAGCCGCCCGGCGATCTCCTTGTTGGTCAGCCCCTCGGCGACCAGCCGCAACACCTCGACCTCGCGCGCGGTGAGCCCGCCCTCGGCCTGCCCGCCGCCGAACCGGGCCCGCCTGCCGAACTCCAGCAGCGCGGCCTCCAGCGGCGCGGCCCGCAGCCGGCCGGCCGCCTCCCTGGCCCGGGCCCACTCCTCCTGCGCCGCCTCCCGCTCGCCGGCCGCGAGCAGCGCCTCGGCCAGCCGCCAGCGCGCCCTGGCCACCTCGTAGACGAAGCCGAAGTCGAACGCCGCGACCACCTCGCGCCACAGCGCGACGTCGAGCCGCCCGTGGAGGCGATGCCAGTCGGCCTCCACCCGCAGCGCCCACGCCTGCCCCTCGGGACCGAGGTGCCCGCCGTCGCCGGTCGGCCCTCTCGTCGCGGCGAACCGGGCGCGGGCCAGCAGGTCGTCGGCCCCCTCCGTGGTGCCCAGCTCGGCCATCGCCCACAGGCTGACGGCGGCCAGCCGCAGCGTGCCGGACTCGCCCTCGTCGAGCGTGGCCATGGCCGCGTGGGCGTGGTCGAGCGCGGCGGCCGGGTCGCCGTTCCACAGGGCGTGCTCGGCGGCCATGCCGCGCGACATGTACGTCGCCAGCGGATCGTGCCAGAACGGACGCAGCCACCCCAGCCGCGCCTCGACCGCGGGCAACCCCCGCCCCACCTCGATGAACAGGGCGAACGACGACAGGATGGCCTCCGACAACGTGCCCACCCGCGCGCCGAACCCGGCCGCCACCGCCTCCGCGGCGTCCCACTCGCCCGCGACGTAGTGGATGAGCAGGCGCAGGAAGCGCAGGTCGGTGCCGTAGGTGCTCCAGTTGAGGCCGGTGTGGACGGCCAGCTTGATGCCGCCGTCGGCGACCTCGGCGGCCTGGGCCAGCAGGCCCTGCTCGTAGTGGATGCGGGCGTGGTGGAAGCGGGCCCGCAGGTCCATCGCCAGGTCGCCGGTCTCCCGGGCGGAGGCGCTCTCGACCAGCGAATGGGCGCGGGCGACGTCGCCCCGCTGCTCGACGTAGCTGGCCAGCGTGAGCAGCGCGCCCACCTCGGCGTCGACGGCGCCGCAGGCGCGGGCCGTGTCCAGGGCGCGCGCGGTCAGCGGCTCGACCTCGTGGTGGCGCGGCGTCCACAGCAGCGTGCGGGCCTGCGTGGCGAGGGCACGGGCGAGGCTCGGCTCGTCTTCGGCGCTCTCGACCGCGCGCTCGGCCGCCGCGATCGCGCCGGGCGGGTCGTTGGTCTCGAAGAGGTAGTACGCCAGCCGCTCCTCGACCTCGGACGTCGAGGGCAGCGCGCGCAGCCGGTGGACCGCCCGGTGGTTGTCGCCGCTGTCGGCCGCCGCGACGGCGCTGCGGAAGGCCAGCACGACCCGGCTCTCCCCGGCCAGCCCGGCGGCGCCCTCGACGCGGTCCCACAGGCCGAGCGCCTGGTCGTAGTGGTTGTGGGCCTCGGCGGGCGCGCCCAGCCGCTCGGCCTCGCGGCCCGCCTGCGCCGAGGCCGCGAGCGCCCCGGCCAGGTCGTGGCCGGCGAGGTGGTGGTGGGCCAGCTCGGCGGGCGAGGTGAGCAGGCGGGCGAAGTCGGCGTGGAGCCTCGTGCGCTCGCCGGGCAGCAGGTCGGTGTAGACGGCCTCCTGCAGCAGGGCGTGGCGGAAGGCGTAGCCGTGGCCCTGCACCTTGAGCAGGCCGCGCGAGACGATCTCCCTGACCGCCTCCTCGAACTCGGCCAGCGGCAGCCCCGCCACCTCGCGCAGCAGGTCGTCCTCCACCCGGCGGCCGGCCACCGCGGCGGCGCGCAGCACCCGCTGCCCGGCCTCGGACAGCACCTCGACCCGCGACAGCAGCAGGCTGGCCAGCCCGTCGGGCAGGCTGTCGCCCTCGGACATGGCCGCGAACAGCTCCTCGGCGTAGAACGGGTTGCCCTCGGCGCGCGAGACGATGAGCCCGAGCTCCTGCGCGTCGACCTGCCCCAAAGTGGTGACATAGTCCGACATTTCGCCGGATTCCAGCGGGCCGAGTTCCACGTTCGTCACCGACGGCAGCCGCTTCAGCTCGGCCAGCACCGCGCGCAGCGGATGGCGGCGGTGGAGGTCGTCGGTGCGGTAGGTGCCGGCCACGCAGACGCGCTCGCTCTGGAGCATGCGGCTGAGGAAGACCAGCAGGTCGCGGGTGGAACGGTCGGCCCAGTGAAGGTCTTCGATCACGAACAGCACCGGCTGGACGTCGGTCAGCAGCCCGAGCAGCGACCCGAACAGCCGCTGCTGGGTGAGCCCGGCCGACGGCGCCCCGCTCTCCCGGCCCGGCAGGAGCTGGCCCAGCATGGGATGGGCGGCGACGGCCTCGCGCACGCCGGGCTCG
This sequence comes from Nonomuraea sp. NPDC005730, assembly GCF_040630865.1. Classification (NCBI taxonomy): domain Bacteria; kingdom Bacillati; phylum Actinomycetota; class Actinomycetes; order Streptosporangiales; family Streptosporangiaceae; genus Nonomuraea; species Nonomuraea sp. NPDC005730. The sequence continues at coordinate 205,825 of NZ_JBEXYK010000001.1, read as the reverse complement.
GCCCCGCGCAGCGCGTCGGCCAGCGGCAGGTAGGGCAGCGCGTCGCCCAGCTCGGCGCACTGGCCGACCATGACGTGGAAGCCGCGCTCGCGCGCCTCGGCGACCAGCTCACCGACCAGGCGTGTCTTGCCGATCCCCGCGTCGCCGCCGACGAGCGCGACCCCGGCCGTGCCGTCGGCCGCGGACTCCAGCACACGCACGAGCTTGGACAGCTCGGCCGAGCGCCCGACGAGAAGACCGTTCACGCCAGCAAGTGTGCCACGCGCCGGTGACATTCCATTGGTCCGCCCGGCCGCCGCGGAATTGGCCCTCATCGTCCTGCCGGACCCGCTCTACGCTGCTCTTTCGTGATCTCCTTGACGACTTTCGTGCTCTTCACGACGGCCTCGCTCACCCTGGTGCTCGTCCCCGGCCCCAACCACCTCTACATCGCCGCAAGGGGCCTGGCCCAGGGCAGGGCCGCCGGGCTGGCCAGCGCGCTCGGCGTGGAGACCGGGACGCTGGTGCACATCGCCGCCGCCGCGGCCGGGCTCTCGTACGTGATCTCGCGGTCGGCGACGCTGTTCGCGGTCGTCAAGTGGGCCGGCGTGGCCTACCTCGTCTACCTGGGCGTGCGCGCCTTCACCGCCAAGGACGCGCAGGCCGGGACGCCGCCCGTGCAGCCGCTGGCCAAGGTGTTCCTCGAAGGGGTCCTGGTCAACGTGCTCAACCCCAAGGTGGCGCTGTTCTTCGTGGCGTTCCTCCCGCACTTCGTGGACCCCGGCGCCGGCTCGCCGGCGCTGCAGATCGTCGTGTTCGGCCTGACGCTGCTGCTCCTGGGGTTCGTCTCCGACGTCGTGTACGCCCTCACCGCCGGCACCCTCGGCACCCGTCTGACCAGGGGCGCCAAGGCTCTTCGGTACGTCAGCGGCGTCGTCTACCTGGGGCTCGGCGTGGCCATGGCGTTCGCCGGGAGAAAATGACCTATGGCGCCGAGGAAGCAGCAGGAGATCTTCGACGCGACGCTGTGGATGGTCGCGGAGAAGGGCTACGACGGGCTGACCGTCGAGGGGGTCGCCGAACGCTCGGGGGTCAACAAGACGACGATCTACCGGTGGTGGCCGTCCAAGGCTGCGCTGCTGGGGGCCGCGCTGGTCGAGTCGGACGTGCTGGCGTTCGAGCCGCCGGACACCGGGTCGTTCCGGGGTGACCTGGTGGCGCTGGTCGAGCAGGTCGAGCGGCTGCTCACCGAGCCGCCCGGCAGCGACATCGCGGTCGCGGCGCTGGCCGCCGCCGTGCGCCATCCCGAGCTCGACGCCCGCCGGTTCTTCGCCGACCGGTTCGCGCGGGAACGCGTGGTGTTCGAGCGCGCGGTGCGGCGGGGTGAGCTGAGCGCGTCGGCCGACCCGTTGCTGATCATGGATCTGCTGGCCGGGGCCGTGTGGATGCGCACGGTCTTCCGCGGCCTGCCCCTGCCCGGCGGCTACGCCGAGAAGGCCGTCTCGGCCCTGCTCGACGCCTTCTGAGCGGCTGCGCGTGATGTGGGGCCTGGCGGGTCAGCCGGCGGCGGCGAGGGCGGCCGGGATGCGGTCGAGCACCGGGTGCGGCACCAGACCGTAGGCATAGAAGTCGACCGCCAGCGCGCCCGCCGCCTTCGCGCCCCTGGCCTTGGCCACCAGGCGGTCGGTCGAGTCGCTGTCGGGGTAGCCGGGCCGCAGCACCGCGCGCACCTCGCGATCCTTGCCCACCGAGCGCAGGTACGCGCCCACGTCGTCGGCCACCCGCGCCGCGTCCCGCGCGTACGCCAGCACGCCGAAGGCGGGCACCAGGTCGCCCAGCGCCACCAGGTCCACGCCGAGCTGCCAGGCGTCGTGGGCGGCCAGGCCCGGCGTCGGCAGGCCGTCCCGGTAGCCCTTCACCGCCCCGGTCGAGTCGATGAAGACCAGCTTGGAGCCCTCCTCGGCGACCGCCGAGGACACCTCGGAGACCAGCGTGGTGACGGTCTCGGAGCGCGCCCGCGCGTACGCCACCACCTCGGGCCCGGCGTAGGCGGTGAGCGCCGCCCTGGTCACCTCGCCCTGCGCGGCCGGGTCGCCGTCGAAGACGCCGCCCACGATCCGCGCGCACTCCTCGCGCGCCACCTCGGCGTTCACGCCCAGGTCGGTGGCCCGGCGCATGCAGTAGTCGCAGAAGCAGAGCCCGAACAGGAACGAGTCCATGGGGCCGAGCTGCACGAAGGAGCGCTGCGGCTCGACCGGCGTGAAGTGCAGCGCCTCGGCGACCACGCTCTCGACGCCCAGCCGGGCCACCGCCCTGGCCAGCGCGACGGAGTACTCGCGCACGTCGGGATGGGCCGGGCACAGGTCGATGAGCGAGCCGCGGTCGCCGAAGCAGTCGCGCACGGTCACGTCGGGGTGCTCGTTGCCGAGCGTGGCGTTGCGCAGGAAGACCGTCCAGCCGTGCAGCTTCAGGCCGCGCCCGGCGCACGCCTCGCGCAGCCCGTCGAGGGCGTGGACGTGGCCGGGCACGGGAGCGAGCCGGAGCCCGTCGAACAGCTCGGCCGGCGGGGTGAAGTGGGCGCCGTCGTGCCTGACGGTCAGCCGGGACAGTCCGTGCGGGGTGACGTCGCGCGCGGCGTGGTGGACGGCGCCGACCGTGACCCCGCCCACGCCGTACGCGCTGATCCTGTCGAGCACCCGCTCGACGCCCTCACCGTGCAGGTCCTCGGCGAAGACGTATACCGAACTGTCCACGTGCAGACCTTACGCGCTCTTGTGCGCGACGAAGTCGATCTCCACCAGGATGTTCATGAGCTGCGAGCCCACCGTCGTCCGCACCGGGTACGGCTGGGTGAAGTACGACTTGTACACCTCGTTGTACGCGGCGAAGTCCTCCTTCACGTTCTGGAGGTGGACCGTCGACTTGACGACGTCGTCGAAGCCCAGGCCGTGGGCGGCGAGGATGGCCCCCAGGTTCTTCATGACCTGGTGGGTCTGGGCGGCCACGTCGTCGCCGACGATCTCGCCGGTGTGCGGGTCGAGCGGGCCCATGCCGGAGGTGAAGACGAAGTCGCCCACCACGAGCCCCTGGGAGTACGCCCCGACCGGCGCGGCGCCCTCGGTGGTCTTGAGCTCTTTCTTCACGGAATCTCCCTAGAAATCGGTGTGGATCGTGCCGACGACACGGTAGTCCCGGTCCACCAACGGCAGCACGCGCCACTTGTCGAACGCGGTGCACGGGTGTGAGATCCCGAAGGCCAGCAGGTCGCCCGGCTTGAGCCCGTCGGCCCTGACGACGGTGTGCTGGTCCTGCATCTTGGTGATCGTGACGCCGCTGCGGCGCGGCACCGGCAGGCCCTCGTCGTAGGGCGCGTCGCGCTTGCCCATGCCCACGATCGCGAGGCCCGGCTCCGGCGTGGACAACACGTGCGCCCACACCTCAAGAGCCGGCCGCAGCTCGCCCTCGATCCGGTTGAACGGCGTGCGCTCCCGGTAGTAGCCGTCGTCGTGGGTGACGTACGCGCCGCTGCGCAGCAGGATCCTGGCGTGCGTGGTGACCAGCTCGCGCCCGATCACGTCGAACCACTGGCTGCCGCCGATCGTCAGGATCGGGGTGCGCACGCGGACGTGCTCGACGGCCTCCAGCAGCCCGCGCAGGTACCGCCGGACCTCGTCGGCGCTCTTCAGCGCCCCTTCGTAACCGGCGACGCCGGCCAGCTCGACGCCGGGCGTCTCCTGCGCGTACGCGGCCACCTTCAGCAGCTCGTCGAGGGTGCGGCAGCCGGCTCGTCCGCCTTCGTGCCCGAGCTCCACCAGCACCCGGAACGGCCGGGTCGAGGCGTGCCGGGCGAGGATGTCCACTCCGGCCTCGGAGTCGACGAAGCTGAGGAAGTCGAAGGCGGGGTCGCGGTCGAGCTCTCCGGCGGCCCAGGTCAGCCCGGCGGTGTCGACGACCTGGTTGGCCACCATGATCCGGTCGCCGCCGTAGCCGCGGGCGATCCTGGCCTGCCGGGTCGTGGCGACCGTCAGCCCCCAGGCGCCCGCTTCGAGCTGCATCGCGGAGATCTCTGGCGACATGTGCGTCTTGACGTGCGGAGCCAGCTCCATGCCGTGGTCGCGGGCGAAGGCCGCCATCGTGGCCACGTTGTGCTCCAGCGCGTCGCGGTGCACGATCATCAGCGGAAAGCCGAGCTCGCCGTCGAGGACGGACTGCCCAAGGATCACCTGCACGACACCCCCCTTTTATCCGCGTCTGACCTTATCCCAGGCGGGATCAGCGTGATCGAAGCGCCCGCCCGGGACCGGCCCCGGTCAGCTCGCCGCCGGTCAGCACCCGTACGCCGGACACGAGCACGTCGTCCACGCCGTGCGCGGGGGTGCGCGGATCGGCGTACGTCGACCGGTCCGACACCGTGAGCGGGTCGAACACCACCAGGTCGGCGACGTACCCGCCGCGTACCAGCCCGCGCCGGTCGAGCCCGAACCGCCGGGCCGGGTGGGAGGCCAGGTGCACGACCGCCTGCTCCCACGTCCAGTCGCCCAGCTCGCGGACGTGCCGGCCGAGGAACCTGGCGAAGGCCCCGAACCCTCGCGGATGCGGATGACCGCCCACGTAGATGCCGTCGGAGCCGCCGGTGTGGGAGGGATGGCGCAGGATCCGGCGTACGGACTCCTCACCCGCCGGGCCCTCGTCGGGACGGGCGGAGACGCACCCGGCCTCCAGCCGCGTCTCCACCAGCAGGTGGCGGCAGAACGCGGCGGGCGTCATGCCGGCCCGCTCCGCGGCGTCCGGCAGGGCGAGCCCTTCGGCCCATTCCAGGCCGGGCGCGTGGGAGACGGTCAGCCGGGGGTAGACCTCGCCGAGCCCCGCCCACCAGTCGTCCAGCTCGGGCGAGTCGATCATCTCCAGCGCCGCGTCGGTGTCGGCGCCCGGCACGGACGGCGGCAGCACCACCATGGCCAGGATCGTGCTGCCGCGCAGGTAGGGATAGGTGTCGAAGGTGAGGTCGACGCCCTCGTCGTGCGCCCTGCCGACCAGCGGCAGCAGCACGTCGGCCGGCCCATGCAGGTGGGAGACGTGCACGGCCGCACCCGAACGACCGGCGATGTCCACGACCTCCGCCATGCCGACCCCGGCGTTCGCGCCGTAGGCCCGCATGTGGGTGACGTACGGCAGGCCGCCGAGCGGCGCGCACAGGGCGGCCAGCTCGGCGGCGTCGGCGTAGCGGCCCGGCAGGTACTCCAGCCCGCTGGACAGCCCGACCGCGCCCTCGGACAGGCCGCGCTCGACCCGCTCGACCATCGCGCCCAGCTCCGCCCGCGAGGCCGCCTCCGGCGAGGGCCCGAGGACGTCGTAGCGGATCGTGCCGTGCGGCAGCAGGTAGGCCGTGTTCAGCGCCACCGCGCGGTCGTAACCGTCGAGCAGCTCGGCCACGCTCAGCGGGCCCTCGTGCAGGGCGCCGTTGACGGCGGCGAAGTAGCGGGAGGCGTAGGCGACGGTCTCGGCCGACCCCGGCGCGAAGGACAGACCATCCTGCCCCAGGACGAACGTGGTCACCCCCTGCCGCAACGCCGCGAGCTGCACGGCCGGGTCGAAAACGGCGGCGTCGCCGTGGGCGTGGCAGTCGACGAAGCCCGGCGCGACGAACCGGCCGGTCGCGTCGATCACCGTCGCCGCCTGCGCGCCGCCCAGCCTGCCGACCGCCACGACCTCGTCGCCCGCGATCCCCACATCCGCCCGGTACGGCGGCGCGCCCGTGCCGTCGAGCACCCGGCCACCGCTGATGACTACGTCGAACCTCACACCAAGATTCAATCAGAGCCGCGCGAGGACGCCGTTGGGCACGTGATCGAGCGGCCGACGGGCCGCTCGGACAGCAGGTCCCTGGCCCGGTCGCGGGCGAGGTTCCAGCCGTTCCACGGGTCGGCGCGGTCGAGCCCGTTGGCGCGGACGACGTCGGCCAGCACGCAACTGCGCTGCGGCTCGGGCAGCCGGTCGAGCGCGGGCACGGCCTCCGCGCCGAGGTCGCCCAGGTAGTCGGAGTCCATGTTGGTCACGCCGCGCACCTCTACCTGGGTCTGCGCGACCTGGAGATCGGGGTTCACCATCGCGAACGCCCCCAGGCCGAGCCCGGTGACCAGGACGATCGTGCGCGGCAGCCAGCCGGAGCCGCGGCCCGCCAGGCGTACCGCCCCGGCCAGCAGCACCAGCGCGAACAGCGCGCCCAGCCACCACACCGTGGCCTGCACCGAGATCCGCAGCCGCGACAGGCCGTAGGCGTCGGTGTAGAGGCTCATCCGGTGCAGGGCCGAGGCCAGCACCACCAGGGTCAGCCCGCACAACACGCCGAGCATGACGGCCAGCAGCCAGCGCTCGCCGCGCTCGGTCCGCAGCAGCCCGCCGGCCACCGCGACGATGCCCAGCACGAACACGCTGACCACCACGAGCTGGAAGAAGCCCTGCCTGGCGTACTCGGCGTAGGTCAGGCCCGCCGTCCTCAGCACCCAGCCGTCGCCGCCGAACAGCACCCTGATCTGGACCGCCACGAACGCCGAGAACAGCAGGTTCACCCCGACCAGCGGCACCAGCCACACGCTCCTGCTCACGCCGAACTTGTGCTCCGGGCCGACCGGGTCGATCACCGGCCGCAGCGCGACCAGCACCGTGGCGGCCAGCAGCACGGCGACGAACCCGAAGACGAAGATCCGCGAAGGGACCGAGTCGGCCCAGGCCGGGGTGCTGGTCAGGCGCTCGACGTACGAGGCGAACACCGCGTCGGCCGAGGCGAACAGCAGCCCGAACACCAGCACCAGCACGACCGTGATGCCGAGCCCCGCGAGCACCGGCAGGATCCGCCGCCTGGCGGTCAGCTTCCGCAACGGCCCGGCGAGGAACCACGGCACCGGACCGAGCGCGAGCACCACGGACATGCCGCCCCTGATCACGCCCAGCCATCCCGCCCCCGCCCCGGACACCGCCAGCGCGCCCAGCCCGGCCCCCGCCATGAGCAGGATCGCGACCAGCCAGTCCGCGTCGCGCACGGCCGCCATGGAGATCAGCCAGTACGCCGTCATCCCGAACGCCAGCGTCCAGGGGGTCATCCTGCGCAGCGCGGCCGGCAGCGCCGCCGCGCCGAGCACCATGGCGACGAGCACGATCCCCAGCCCGACCTGCGCGTCGGGCAGCGCCACCGCGGCGAACACGCCCGCGCCGGCGGCGGCCGGCAGCAGCCAGCGCGGCGCGGCGGGCAGCTCGGGCCTGGGGAAGAGCGGCGGCGGCACGTACGCCTGGCCGCCCCCTGCCGGAGGTCCGGCCGGGCCCCGGCCCGCCACCGCCCCCTGGTAGGCGGCGCCCTGGGAGGTGGCCCCCTGATAGGTGGCGCCCTGGTAGGCGGCGCCCTGGTAGGCGGCCTGGTAGGCCGCCGTTCTGCGCACCGAGCCCGCGCCCAGTGCGATGCCGAGCGCGCCGCCCAGGGCGGTCACCATGACGAGGGTGACGAGCGCGAGGCCGTCGCCGACGGTCATCGAGACCAGCACGGCCGCGAACAGGCCGCCCAGGAAGCCCACGATCACCCCGAGGATCCCGCCGCCGACCAGCCTGGCGAGCCCCCCACTCCCCACCGCCGCCGGAGCCGCACCCGTCGGCGCGGGGTGCACCGGACCGGCCGCCTGGTACGCCCCGGCCCCCGCCAACGCCCCGGCCCCTGCGGGCGCCCCGGCCCCTGCGGGGATGGGGGAACCGGTGGGGATGCCCGCCCCTGAGGGGATGCCGCCTGTGAGGGCGCCCGCCCCTGCGGGAGTGCCAGCCCCTGCGGGAATGTCGGACCCTGTGGCCGCTCCAGACCCTGTGGGCGCTCCAGACCCTGTGGGCGAGCCGCTCCCTCGCGGCGTGCCGGACGCCGCGAGCGGGCCGGGGCCCGTCGTTGCCGGGGCGGGCTGCGGCGCATCCTCGGCCGTGGCCGGCCGGTCCGGCGTTCCCGAGGCGGCCGCGCCCGGACCCGCCATCGCGTCCTGCCCCGCGGCCGCTCCATCACCCGCCATCGCGGCCTGACCCGTGGCCGCGCCATCACCTGCCATCGCGGCCTGACCTGCCGCCGCGCCCAGCCCCGCCATCGCACCCTGACCGGCCGTGATGCCCTGGCCCACCGTCGTTCCAGGACCCGCCGTGATGCTGTGGCCCGCCGTCGTTCCAGGATCGGCCGTGATGCTGTGGCCCGCCGTCGTTCCAGGATCGGCCGTGATGCCGTGGCCCGCCGTCGTTCCTGGGCCTGCCGTGATGCTCTGGCCTGCTGCCATGTCTGGATCCGCCGTCGTGCCCGGGGCCGCCGGGGTGCCGGGGGCCATCGTGGCGGGCGGGGGCGCGGGGGTCGGGATGGCAGGCGGGGCATGGCCGTCGCCGGTTGCCAGGGGCGCGTCGGCCGGGGGAAGCGCGTCCTCCAGGCGGTCGTCGTGCCCCCGGTCCGCCCCCGTGGGGAACGGTGTGTCCGTCATCGTCGTCCTTCCTGGTAGATCGACGACCATGCGGCACCCCGCGCAGTCGTCGATGCGGATCGACCCCCTGTGCAGCTCCACGACCTCCTTGACGATCGCCAGCCCCAGCCCCGCGCCCCCGGAGTCGGCCGCGCGCCCGGCGTCCAGCCGGGAGAACCGTTCGAACACCCGCCCCCTGGCCGCCTCCGGGATGCCCGGCCCCTGGTCGGCCACCACCACCCGGGCCCCGTCCCGCTCCGCGCCGCACGCCACCGTCACCACGCCCCCGGGAGGGCTGTGCCGTACGGCGTTGTCCAGCAGGTTCGCCAGCACCTGCGCCAGCAGGTCGGGATCGGCCCGCACCCCGAGCCCGCCGGGCACCGACGCCTCGATCGTGACGTCCTCGCGGGCCAGCGACGCCTCCCGCACGGCCTGCTCGACCAGCGGTGCCAGCGCGACGGCCTCGGGCTCGATCAGCCGGGTACCGGAGTCGAGCCTGGACAGGTCGAGCAGCTGGGCGACCAGCCGGCCGAGCCGTTCGGTCTGGGCGAGTGCGGTCCTCATGGTGACCGGGTCGGGCGCGGAGACGCCGTCCACGACGTTCTCCAGCACCGCGCGCAGGCCGGTGATGGGGGTGCGCAGCTCGTGGCTGACGTTCGCGACGAGCTCGCGCCGCTGCCGGTCCACCTCGCCGAGGTCGGCGGCCATCGCGTTGAACGCCCTGGCCAGCTCGCCCACCTCGTCCCGCGAGGTGGCGCTGACCCGCAGGCCGTAGCTGCCCTTGGCGATCGTCTGGGCGGCCCTGGCCATCTGGCGCAGCGGCTTGGTCATGCCCATGGCCAGCACCTGGACCATGATCAGCGCGAGGACGACCGCGACCACGATCCGGACGTCCCGGGTGAACCCCGCGTTGAGCCCCACTTCGTTCACCACGAACGCGGTGCCCACCGCCAGCACGATGACGATGCCCAGCTTGACCTTGATGCGGCCGAGGAAGTCGAGCGGCCTCATTGCCGGACCAGCGCGTAACCCACGCCGTGGACGGTGCGCACCACGTCGGAGCCGAGCTTGCGGCGCAGCGCGCGGACGTGGCTGTCCACGGTCCTGGTCGCGGCGGCCTCGGAGAAGCCCCACACGTCCGACAGCAGCCGGTCGCGCTCGAAGACCTGCCCTGGGCGCTCGGCCAGCCGCCGCAGCAGGTCGAACTCGGTCCTGGTGAGCTGAGCCTCGATCCCGCCCACGAACACCCGGCGCGCGGCCGTGTCGATCTCCACCTCGCCCACCCTGATCACCGTGTCCTCGACGGCGAGCTGGGCGGCCCGCTCGACCCGGCGCAGCAGCGCGTGGATCCTGGCCACCAGCTCGCGCATGCTGAACGGCTTGGCCAGGTAGTCGTCGGCCCCCACCCCCAGCCCGACCAGCACGTCGGTCTCCTCGCCGAGCGCGGTCAGCATGAGGACGGGCACCGGGCGCGCCGCCTGCATCCTGCGGCACACCTCCAGCCCGTCCAGACCGGGCAACAGCCGGTCGAGGATCACCAGGTCGGGCTCCGCCTTCCCGTACTGGACCAGGGCGTCCTGCCCGTCGCCCGCCACCCGGACGTCGAAGCCCTCGGCGGCCAGCCTGTTCCGTACGGCCAGGGCGATCGTCACATCGTCCTCGACCACGAGGACGCACCGCTGCTCTGCCACGTACGAAAGCCTAGAAGTGCGCCGTGCAGACGACACTCCATAATTTGTGCACATCTGGTGCAGACTTGCCGCGTGAACACCGCTGGCTACCTCAGCCGTCTGGGCCTGCCCCACCTGACAGGCGCCCCCGCGAGCGCCGAGGGCCTGCGCGCACTCCACGTCGCGCACGTCGAGAAGGTCGCCTACGAGGCGCTGGAGATCTGGCTCGGCCGCCCCACCTCCCTCGATCCCGTCGAGTCCGCCGAGCGCATCATCAGGGGCCGCGGCGGCTACTGCTACCACCTGAACGGCGCCTTCTCCGAGCTGATCAGGAGCCTCGGCTACGACGTGACCAGGCACGTCGGCGGCGTGCAGAACCCCGGCAGCGAGCCCGGCGTCACCGGCAACCACCTCGTGCTGACCGTGCGCGGCCTGCCGAGCCAGGACAATCCGGGCGGCGAGTGGCTGGCCGACCTCGGCCTCGGGGACGGCGTGCACGAGCCGCTGCCGCTGGTCGCGGGCGCGTACCGGCAGGGGCCGTTCACGTACGTCCTGGGGCCGTCGAAGGTCGCGCCCGGCGGGTGGCGGTTCGACCATGACGCGAGCGGTTCGTTCATAGGGATGGATTTCGAGCGGATCCCAACGGAGATGTCCGCCTTCGCTGATATGCACAACCATTTGTCGACGTCGCCGTCGTCGGGGTTCGTGCGCACCGCCGTCGTGCAGAGACGCGACGCCTCGGGTGTGGACACGCTGCGCGGGCTCGTCCTGACCCGCGTCGGCGCCGGCAGCCACTCGATCACCCTGGACACGGCGCGCGACTACTTCGCGGCGCTCGCCGACGTGTTCTCGCTGACCTTCGACGACCTGACCGAGCGGAACGCGGAGCGGCTCTGGAGCAGGCTGCACGACGCCCACGAGGCGTGGCTGACCGGCCGGACCGCGTGATGGCCGGGCGGGCCGGGCGAGCGCTATCGTGCACTCGACATGGCTGAGACCAGGAAGCTGGCCGGGCGCTACCGGCTGCTCAACCCCCTGGGCGCGGGGTCCGTACGGCTGGCCTTCGACGAGACGGAACACCGCGACGTCGCGGTCAGAGAGCTGCGCGTCCCGCCCGAGCTGCGCGAGTCCGCGCTGCACGAGGCGCGCAGGGCAGCCGGGCTGCGGCACGCCTCGATCGCCCGGGTGCTCGGCGTGCTGGTCGAGGACCGGACGCCCTGGCTGGTCATGGAGTTCGTCTCGGGGGTGTCGCTGGAGCAGGCCGTCCGCGCGCGGCAGCCGCTGCCCGTCGTCCAGGTGGCCAGGATGGGCGTCTGCGTGTTGTCGGCGCTGTCGGTGGCGCACGCGGCCGGGATCGTCCATGGGCAGGTCAGCCCCGGGAACGTGCTGCTGACCGGCACCGGGAGGGCGGTGCTCACCGGGTTCGGGGTGCCGAGCCTCAGCATGCGGCCCTCGGCCGACCTGTGGTCGCTGGCCGCCACGCTGCACTTCGCCGTCGAGGGCCGCCCGCCCGGCCAGGTGCCCGCCGAGGGCGCCGACCCGCTGCGGTCGCTGATCCGCGCCATGCTGCATCCCGCCGGGTCGCCGCCGGTGGAGGTGGTCCGCGAGACGCTGGAGAGGCTGGCCCTCGACCAGCCGCTCGACCAGGTCGTCCGCGCCCTTGGACCGCTCCCGCCGGCCGAGGTGGCCGAGATCGGGCTCGCCCTGCTCGACCAGCTCCAGGCCAGGGGCGGCCATCACGGAGCGGTGCAGCCGAGCGGCGTGCTCATCTCCGACCAGGGGCGGGCCACGCTGGTCGCCCCGCTGCGGTCGGGCACCGTCCCGGCGTACACGGCTCCGGAGGGGGTGGCGAGCCCGGCCGCCGACCTGTGGTCCCTGGGCGCCACCCTCTTCTTGGCCGTGGAGGGCGTGCCGCCCGCGCCGGGGGCGTCGCTGGCGCGGGCCGGGGCGCTGGCTCCCGTCCTGGTGCGCCTCCTGTCCGGCAACCCGGCCGACCGTCCCGCCCCCGAAGCACTCCGGCACGAATTCCGGGCGGTCATGAGCCCGCGCCGATGACCCGCCTGCCCGTCCTGCCGCGCCCCGCCGGCGCCGGTGCCGCCACGCGGGACGCCGGCCGGTGGTGGCCGGTCGTGCCCGCGGCCGTCGCCGCGGCGACCGGGGTCTGGGGGCTCTCCGGGCCGTCGTTGTGGCGGGACGAGTCGGTCAGCGCGCTGGTCGCGCGCATGCCGTTCGGCGAGCTGCGCCGCTTCCTCGCCGACCTCGACGCCGTCCACGCCCTCTACTACCTGCTCCTGCGGCCCTTCGCCGCCCTTCCCTGGCCGCCGGAGATGGCCGTCCGCCTGCCCTCGGTGCTCGCCTTCACGGCCGCCGCCCTCGGGGTCGCGGCCCTGGGCCGCCGTCTGGCCGGCACCCCCGCCGGCCTGTACGCCGGCCTCCTGTACGCCCTCACCCCCATCGCCGCCCGGTACGCCCAGGAGGCCCGCTCGTACGCCCTGGTGAGCGCGGTCGCCGTGCTGGCCACGTGGCTCCTGGTCAAGCTGCTCGACCGTCCGGGCGCGGCGGTCTGCGCGGCCTACGGCGCGAGCGTGGCCCTGCTGGGCTGGCTGCACCTGTACGCCCTGCTGCTCGTCCCCGCCCACCTGCTCACCGCCTGGCTGCCCGCCCTCCGCCGCCCGCTCACCGCGAACCGGTCGCCGGTCGTCGTGCCGTCCTTGGTCGCGGTCGGCGCGGCGGGAGCGGCGCTCGTGCCGCTGCTCGTCCTGGCCGCCGGTCAGCGTGACGCCCAGGTGTTCTGGCTCAGGACCCCCGGGTGGGCCGAGGTGGCCACCTTCCCCGGCGAGGTCGCGGGGGCGGGGGCGGTCGTGCTGTTCGCCGCTGCCCTGTGGGGAGCCGTACGCGTCCCGGCCGTGGCGGTGTGGGCGGTGCTGCCGGTGGCGCTCTCGTTCGCGATCTCCCAGGTCCAGCCCGTCTACCATCCGCGTTACGTGCTCTTCGCGGTCCCGCTGCTCGCGTTGCTCGCCGGGATCGGCCTGGCGGGGGTGCGGTGGCGGGCCGTGCCGGTCGCCGTCCTGGTGCTGTTCGCCGTGCTCGTGTTTCCCGCGCAGGCGGCGCTGAGGCAGCCCGCCGCCCGTCCCGACGACCTGCGTACGCTGGCCGCCACGCTGGCCGAGGAGGAACGTCCGGGCGACCGGGTGCTGTTCGTGCCGCAGCGCTTCCGGCTGTTCGTGGCCGTGTACGGCGCCCCGTACGACCGCCTGACGGACCTGACCCGCGCGCCCGGCGCGCCCGGCCCGCGCACGGCCGCCGAACTGGACGCGGCCCTGAAGGGCGTGGACCGGGTGTGGCTCATCTCCCCCAGGATCGGGACGAAGTACGCCGACGACGAGCGCTACCGCACCCTCAAAAGAACGCTCACCCCAGGACAGACCCGCACATACGGCTCGATCCACCTCACCCTCTGGTCCCGCAACAATTGAGATACATCGCGTCATGGAACCTCAGGCACGGGTCCACTCGTTGGACGGGCGACGCAGAATGTGGGAGAGGCGGGGCGCGGGCTCCGCGTTCGGAGGAAGCCAGGGATGTCGCCAGTTCAGAAGTACGTCATCGGCGCAGGCGCCGCGGTTCTGCTCTCGCTGATCTTCTTGCCGGGCTGGATCACCCTGCTGGTGGTGCTCGGCGCGGTCGCGGCGCCGGTGGTCGGCTACCTCATGCTCGACCCGTCGCAGCGCGAGCGGCTCAAGCGGGCCCGCAGGCGCGGGATCGGCGGCTGAGGCCCGCGAGCCGCGGCGGGGGTCGTCAGGCCCTCGCCGCGCTCAGCTCGGTGCGCACCCGGTTGTGCACCCTGCGCTCCACGTAGAACGACAGGAACGGCACCGTGCCGCCGAGCATCACCCCGAGCATGTACGGCCAGCTCCAGCGTGCCTTCATGCCCAGGTTCATGACGGTGATGAGGTAGATCATGTAGAGGCCGCCGTGGATGGGCGCGACGATCTTCGACAGCTCCGCGGCGCCGAAGCCGTAGCGCAGCACCATGGCGACGCACAGGATGAGCAGCATGACGCCGACCACGTAGGCGAGCACCCGGAAGGGCTTGAGAGCCGATTCCACCGTTAACCTTCCAGAACCATCTCGGGGGACTTGTCGCGGTCCCGATCCGCCCGTACGGCGTCGCGGACGAAGTGGAACCACATGAAGACGGCGAATCCAGCGAAGATCCACCAGTTTGCGGCATAAGCCAGGTTACGCCAGGTCAGCGTCCCGCCGACCTCCGGCGGCCGGATCTTCACCTGCGTGAGCGAGCCGGACGGCGGCTGCGCCACCATGAAGCCGGTCCGCAGCTTCTGGCCGGTCCACAGGTTGATCAGCTCTCCGGTGGACACGGTCTGCACCTGTCCCGGAGGCAGCCCCTCGGCCCGCCGCTGCACGCTGTCGGTGCCCTGCTGGCCCCGCAGCCGGCCGTGCACCGAGACCCGGCCCTGGGGCACGGCGGTGACGCCCGGATCGTCCGCCTTGGCCGTCCAGCCGCGCACGACCGGCATCAGCGTGCCGTCGTCGAGCCTGAGCGGGGTGAGCACCCAGTAGCCGTGGCCACGCGAGACGTTGCCGCCGGGGGCGTCGACGTCGGGCCGCCGGTCGGCGACCAGGAGCTGCCGGGCGGCCTCGTACGTGCCCTCGGCGGCGACCCTGCGGCCGACGGCCTCGCCCTCCATCTGCCCGCCCACCTGGGCCAGCGTGGCGACCCCCACGGGGGCCGGATCGACGGCCGCGTGCGGCTTGCCGGAGTCCTGGAACACGCCGAGCTGCCAGCGGCCGAGCAGGATGAACGCGACGAGGACCCCGATCGTCAGCAGATGCAGCCCCACGACGCGGGGTGAGAGCAGGGTCCGGAGCATGCCCCAAAGCTATCCGCCGGGTGGAGTGGTCCCCTCATCAGCCCATGCCTATAGGTAGTGGCAAAGGGGTGCAAATGGACCATGTCATCGCGCTAGGCTGCTGGCCATGTCTGACCAGCATATCGATCCCGCGGGCAACACCCAGCAGTTCCGCGCCTTCGCACAGCGCCAGGAGCAGGAGGCCGCGGCGGCCCCCAAGAAGTCGCCGCTGCTGCCGATCCTCGCGGTCGCCGTGGTGATCGTGATCATCGGCGTCGCCGCCTTCCTGCTGCTCCGCTAGCACCCAACCGCATACGGACCACCCACCCGCCCCGACGCCGTGGCGGGTCTTTGTCGTCTCCGGACACCCTGGACATACCGGCCGGTCGGTGTGGCGGGCTTCATATCCGGACACCTCTGGACCGGCGGCCGACGACTGACTACATTGGACAACATGTCCAATACACCGGACATCAAGCCGCGCCGGCTGCCCGGCGACCCCACCAGCACGCACGCCCTCAACGCCCTGCACCTGCTGCTGCCCGCCGGTGAACGCTGGTTCGTGCACGTCTTCAAGCAGGTGCTTCCGCTCATCGCCGACGAAGGGCTCAAGGAGCGAGTCAAGGGGTTCATGGGGCAGGAGGGCACCCACGCGGTCGCCCACCAGCGCGTCCTCGACCATCTGAAGGGGCAGGGCCTCGACCCGGCGCCGTACGTGGACAACGTCGAGTGGCTGTTCGGGCGGCTGCTGGGCGACGGGACGGCGCCACCGTCGGCCAGGGCGTCCTGGCTGCGGGAACGGCTGGCGATGATCGCCGCGATCGAGGCGCTGGACTACATCGCCGTCTCGCCCGCCCACGCGGAGTTCAGGAGGTTCAGTGGCTGAGCCAGGATTGGTGATCATCGGCACCGGCTTCGCCGGGATCGGCATGGCGATCAAGCTCAAGGAGGCCGGCTACCACGACTTCGTGATCCTGGAGAAGGCCGCCGACCTCGGTGGCACCTGGCGGGACAACACCTACCCCGGGTGCGCGTGCGACGTGCCGTCGCACATGTACTCCTACTCGTACGAGCTGAACCCGGGCTGGTCGCGGATGTTCGCCCCGCAGGCCGAGATCTGGGATTACGTACGCACCTGCGCGGACAAGTACGGAGTAACCCCCCACATCCGCTACAACAAGCACGTCACGTCCCTGGAGTACGACGACGACCGCCGGAACTGGACGGTCACCACGGACGACGGCGCAACCATGCGGACGAACGCCATCGTTTCCGGCATCGGCGCCCTCCATATCCCGAAATTTCCGGAAATTGCGGGGAGGGAATCCTTCGCCGGCCCCTCCTTCCACTCCGCCGAATGGGACCACTCGGTCGACCTGACCGGCAAGCGCGTCGCCGTCGTCGGCACCGGCGCGTCCGCCGTCCAGTTCGTCCCCCAGCTCGCCCCCCGGGTACGCGAGCTGACCATCTTCCAGCGCACGCCCCCGTGGATCCATCCCAAGCCCGACTTCGCCTTCTCCCCCGCCGCCCGGCGCGTCCTGGCCCTGCCCGGCATGGCGCGGGCCCTGCGCGGGGCCGTCTACTGGGCGCTGGAGAGCCGGGCGCTCGGCTTCGCGGTGCACCCGCGCCTGATGAAGGCGCACGAGCTGCTGGCGCTCAGGCACCTGGCGGCGCAGGTGCCCGATCCCGGCCTGCGCCGCAGGCTGACGCCCGACTACACGATCGGCTGCAAGCGCGTGCTCGTCTCCAGCGACTACTACCCAGCCCTGACCAGGCCGGACGTCACCCTCGTCACCGACGGCATCGCCGAGATCCGGCCCCGCTCGATCGTGACCACGACCGGTGAGGAGCACGAGGCCGACGTGATCGTCTACGGCACCGGCTTCAAGGTCGTGGAGGCCCTCCAGGACCAGCGCATCACCGGCCGGAACGGCCTGAAGATCCAGGACGCCTGGCAGCACGGCATAGAGACCTACCACGGCATCACCACCGCGGGCTTCCCGAACCTGTTCTTCCTGCTCGGCCCGAACACCGGCCTCGGGCACAACTCGGTCGTCTTCATGATCGAGTCGCAGGTCCGCTACGTCGTCGAGTGCCTGCGCCTGCTCTCCAGAAGCCAGGCCAGGGCGCTGGACGTCAGGAAGGACGCCCAGGACGCCTTCAACCGCCGGCTGCACACGCGCCTGGACCCGCTCGTGTGGAACGCGGGCGGCTGCCGCTCCTGGTATCTGGACGAGCACGGAGTGAACCGGACGATCTGGCCGGGCTTCACCTTCGAGTACTGGGCCCGTACGCGGAAGGTGCGGCCGGAGGCGTACGAGCTCATCTACTGAGGACGGCGGGTCACCTGCGGCCCAGCGCCTTGAGCTGGACGGGGGTGAGCGCGGAGACGTTCTGGTCCACCGGCGCGTCGGCGTACTGGTGGATGGTCCAGGTCTTCCAGTCGGCGGGGGCGGTCACCTGGCCGGGGCCCTTGCCGTAGCGGGCCACCCACAGCGGGTACCGCTGGAGGCCGTGGCCGTACTCGTCGGCGAAGTTCCAGCCGCTGTAGAACAGCGGCGTGCCGCCGGTCCTGGCCTGGACGTGCGCCAGCCACTTCTTGGCCCAGGCGTTGACCTCGGTCACCGACCGGCCGTCGGTGGTCTCCAGGTCGAGCGCGAGCAGGTCGCCCTCGGCGGCCGGCTGCCGGTCGACCACGGACAGGAAGTGGTCGGCCTCGGCTCGCGTACAGCTTCTTGGCGTTCGGCTTCACAGGGTTCCTCCTGGGGGCAGGCCGGAGCCGCCCACGGGTGTCTGTCGGGATGCCGCGACGGCGGCTGACGAGCTGCGGCCGGCGGTTCCCGCCCGGCGGCATGGCGCGTCGCGATGCCCGTCACAACCCTGTGACCTGGGCAAACATTCCCTCATGCCGGAGTCGAGCCGGCACTGTCCGGCGAGGGGCGGCGGCCCGCGGGGGGCCGCCGCCGTGCGCGCTCAGCGCGGGTTCACGACCAGGGCACTGCCGCCGCCCCGCCGTACGGGCTCGGCGACGGCCTGGACCAGGCCGTGGCCGCGCAGTTCCAGCGCCGTGGCCGCGCCGATCTCGGGGTTCAGCACGAAGCCGTGCCCCTTGGCCTCCAGCTCGGTCCGGTACTTGTCGAGGAACGCCTGCTCGGCCTGCGTCTGGGCGGTGTTGCGCTGCGTGGCCCGCGGCGCGGCGAGCGCGTCGGGCAGGCTCATGCCGAATTCGTACCGGTTGACCAGGATCTGCAGCACGGTCGTGATGATCGTCGAGCCGCCCGGCGAGCCCGCGGCCAGCACCGGCCTGCCGTGCTCGAACACCAGCGTGGGAGCCATCGACGAGCGCGGCCGCTTGCCGGGGCCGGGCAGGTTGGGGTCGCCGGGGGCGGGGCCGAAGGTGAAGTCGGTCAGCTCGTTGTTGAGCAGCACGCCGCGGCCCGGCACCACGATGCCGTTGCCGCCGGTCGACTCGATGGTGAGGTTGTAGGCGACCACGTTGCCCCAGCGGTCGGCGACGACCATGTGCGTGGTCTCCGGCCCCTCGTCCGCGATCGGGGTCGCGCTGCCGGTCGGGGTGGCGCAGGCGCCGTACGTGCCGTCGGGGCTGCCGGGGGCGACCGGGCTGGTCAGGGCCCGGTCACCGATCAGGCAGGCGCGCTCCTTGGCGAACCCGTCGGACAGCAGCTCGCGCAGCGGCACGCCGGGGATGTCGCCGACGTAGGCGTTGCGGTCGGCGAAGGCCAGCCTGGACGCCTCCAGGTACTCGTGCAGGCCCACCTTGGGCAGGGCTTCGAGGATGTTGAGCGCCTCGCCGACGGTCGAGCCGCCCGAGGACGGCGGGGCCATGCCGTACACGTCCATGCCGTTGTAGGAGATCTTGGTGGGCTCGCGCAGGAGGGCGCGGTAGTCCCGCAGGTCCGACAGCTCCATCAGGCCGGGCCTGACGTTGCGGGTGCTGCCGGGGGTGACCGGCGGCTTCTTCACGGTGGCCACGATCTCCGCGCCGAGCCGGCCGCCGTACAGCCAGCCGGGGCCGCGCCGGGCCAGTTCCCGGTACGTGTTCGCCAGCTCCGGGTTCCGGAACACCGAGCCGACCGGCGGCGGGGCGCCGTTCGGGAGGTAGAGGCGGGCCGTCGAGGTGATGTCCTTGAAGCGGGCGGCGTTCGCGGCCGTCTGGTCGTGGAACGTCTGGTCCACGACGAAGCCGCGGGAGGCCACCTCGATGGCGGGCTGGAGCGCCTGGCCGAGCGAGAGCGTGCCGAACCGGCGCAGGGCCAGGTCCCAGTGCGCCAGCGTGCCGGGCACTCCTGCCGACAGGCCGCTGGTGACGCCCTCGTCGAACGGGATGCCCTCGAAGCTGGTGGCGGTCATCGCGCGCGGGGCGGTCTCGCGGCCGTCGATGGTGACGACCTTGCGCTGCCTGGCGTCGTACAACACCATGAAGCCGCCGCCGGTCAGGCCGGCCGAGTACGGCTCGGTGACCCCGAGCACGGCTCCGGCGGCCACGGCCGCGTCGACGGCGTTGCCCCCGCGTCTCAGCACGGAGATCGCGGCCTTGCTGGCGTCGAGGTCGACGGTGGCGACGGCGCCTCCGTACCCCTCGGCGACCGGGGCTTTCTGCTGGGGGCCCGCCGACGCGGGCGCGGCGGGCAGGAGGGAGATGAGGACTGCTGCTGCGGAGAAGATCACACGGCGCATGGTGTCCACGATGACCCAGCTACGCCCGTCGTGGTAGGGCCCCCTCGGACAAGGGGATGATGTCGTGCGCGCCGCCGGTGGCCTAGCGTGGTGGCGTGCGCACGAAGTCCGGTTTCGACCCTTATCTCGCCCTGATCGTGGCGGTCGCCCAGTTGGTGATCGCCCAAGGCGCGACGTGGGGCCAGCGTCTCCTCAGGGAGCAGCTCGACCCGTACGCGTACGCGTTGCTGCTGGTCGGGCCGCTGGCCATCCTCTTCCGCAGGCGGTTCCCGCTGCTGACGGTCTCCGTCGCGCTCGCCGCGATGGACCTGTTCCTCATCGGCGGCTACGCCTACGGCCCCGCCTTCCTCAGCCCCGGCGTCCTGCTGTTCCTCCTGGTCACGGGGGGCAGACGGCTGATGGCCTGGACGATGGCGACCATGACGGTGACCTCGCTGCTCAGCTACGCCTGGTGGGTGGGCAACCGCGACCTGTTCCACAGCCTGTCGATCCTCGCGTTCATCATGCTGTTCATGGTCGTGGCCGAGCTGGTCAGGATCGTCAGGGAACGCCGGGCCGAGCGCGAGCGCGTCGCGGAGGAGGAGGCCAGGCGGCAGGCCAGCGAGGAGCGCCTGACCATGGCCCAGGAGCTGCACGACGTGCTCGCGCACAACATCTCGCTCATCCACGTGCAGGCCAGCACCGCGCTGCACCTCATCGACGCCAACCCCGAGCAGGCGCGCTCGGCCCTGGCCACGATCAAGACGGCGTCCAAGGAGGTGCTGGGCGAGATGCGCTCGGTGCTCAACGTGCTGCGCGACGGCGCCCCGCGCTCCCCGACGGCCGGGCTCGACCGGCTCGACGACCTCGTCCAGCGTTCGGGGATGGAGGTCTCGCTCCGGCGGGTGGGGTCGCGGCCGCTGCCGCCGCAGGTCGAGCGGGCCGCGTACCGGATCGTGCAGGAGTCGCTCACCAACGCCGCCCGCCACGCGCCCGGCTCGCGGGTGTCGGTGCGCCTGGAGTACGGCGCCGAGGAGCTGGTCATCGTGGTCGCCGACACGGGGGCGACCAAGCCCGCCGTGCTGTCGGAGGAAGGCAGCGGCAACGGCATCCCCGGCATGCGCGAGCGCGCCTCCGCCCTGGGCGGCACGCTCGTCGCCGGCCCGTCGGACGGCGGCTTCCAGGTCGAGGCCCGTCTGCCCCTACCCGAGGAGAACCCAACGTGATCAAGGTGTTGCTCGCCGACGACCAGGCGCTGGTCCGCGCGGGCTTCAAGGCCCTGCTGGACGCCCAGCCCGACATGACCGTGGTGGCCGAGGCGGCCGACGGCGCGGAGGCGGTGCGCCTGGCCGGCGAGCACGCCCCGGACGTCGTGCTGATGGACATCCGCATGCCCGGCACCGACGGCCTGACCGCCACCCGCCTGATGCCGCCCGGGCCGCACATCATCATCCTGACCACCTTCGAGCTGGACGAGTACGTCTTCGAGGCGCTGCGCGGCGGCGCGTCCGGCTTCCTGGTCAAGGACACCGAGCCGGCCGAGCTCATCCAGGCCGTGCGGGTGGTGGCGGCGGGCGAGGCGCTGCTGTCGCCGAGCGTGACCCGGCGGCTGATCGCCGAATATGCCTCGCGCGCCAAGGAGCCGGTCGCCACCCAGGGCCTCGACCAGCTCACCGAACGCGAGCGCGAAGTGCTCTCCCTGGTCGGCACGGGCATGACCAACGACGAGATCGCCGCCAAGCTGTTCATGTCGCCGGCCACGGCCAAGACCCACGTCAGCCGGGCCATGATGAAGCTGCACGCCCGCGACCGCGCCCAGCTCGTGGTCATCGCCTACGAGTCCGGCCTGGTCAAGCCGGGGTGGCTCTGACGGCGGCCGGACCGGCGCCGAACCACGCCCGCGCGGCCTCGGCCAGGCCGCCGGTCCCGGCCCAGGCCACGTACCCGTCGGGGCGGACGAGCAGCACGTCGGCGGGCGGCTCGGCGCACCGCGCCCGCACCACGTCGATCCAGCCGCCCTCAGGCAGCGCCGGGTCCGGCCCGTCGTCAGGGTCGCCGGGCGGCGCCGGGGCCGGCCCGTCGCGGAGGTCGAGCAGCACCGGCCTTCCGGCCCGCAGCAGCCCGGCCGCCCGCTGTTCCCCCGCCGCCGTGCTCAGCTCCAGGTCGGGGAGGAACCGTCCGGCGAGCGGATGCGGGTGCGCCGGCCCGCGGGCGGGCGGGTAGCGGGTGTCGGAGCCGTGCAGGAGCGCGGCGAGCCGGCGCAGCGGCTGCTCGTCGGCGAACAGCTCGCCGAGCAGCGCGCGCAGGGCGTCGCCGTCCTCGCCGGGGGCCCGTTCCAGCGCCGCCTGGGCGCGGGTCTGGGCGAGCGCCCGCGCGGCCACCGGACGGCGCTCCTCCTCGTAGGTGTCGAGCAGCCCGGCGGGCACCCGTCCGAGCAGCACGGCGGCCAGCTTCCAGGCCAGGTTGGCCGCCTCCGTCAGGCCGACGTTGAGCGCCGACCCGCCCGCCGGGAACAGGTGGGCGGCGTCCCCGGCCAGGAACACCCGCCCGGCCCGGTGACGCTCGGCGAGCCTGGCCTGCGCGACCGTGCCGGACAGCCAGATCGGCTCGCCCAGCGGCAGGTCCCGCCCGATCACCCGGCGTACGGCCGCGTGGAAGTCGTCCGGGGTCACCGGGCCGCCGGGCAGCGTGCCGCGCTCGCGCACGCCCGCGATGAGCACGCCGGGTTGCAGCGAGGTGAGCAGCAGGCGGCCGGCCCGGGTGCGGTTCCAGCCGGGTTCCAGGCCCTCGACCCGCGGCGCCTCGAACGGGCCCTGCTCGTACCAGGCGAAGTGGCCGAGCCGTAGCACCTCGTCGTCGGTGGTGCCCGGGAAGCCGATGCCCGCCAGGGCGCGGACGGTGCTGTGCCCGCCGTCGCAGCCGACCACGTACCGGGCGCGGGCCCGGCCGGTGGACAGCTCCAGCGTGACGCCCTCCTCGTCCTGGGCCAGCCCGAGGACCTCGTGGCCGCGCCTGATCCCGGCCCCGAGCCGTGCGGCCCGCTCGGCCAGCAGCCGTTCCAGCCGGGGCTGCTGGATCAGCAGCAGCCGCAGCGGCATGTCGTCGTGCCCGGCGAACCGCAGCGGCACCTGCCCGAACGGGAACCCCGGGGCGGGGCCGGCGAACCCGCTGCCCTCGGCGAGGGGGCCGAGCAGGCCGCGGTGGCCGAGCAGCTCCACGATCTGCCCGGCGAGCCCGTTGGCCTTGGGCAGCTCGCTCGGTTCCGGGCGTTTGTCCAGCACGATCGGGCGTAGGCCGGCCAGCGCCAGCTCGCCCGCGAGCATGAGCCCGACCGGGCCCGCTCCCACGATCATCACGTCGTCCATGCCTGTCAGGCTAGATTGACAAAATCGTGGTTGTCAATCTAGCCTGACGACGTGGACATGGAAGAGCTGTCTCAACGCATCAGGTCGAACGACCCCGCCCTGGGCCTGCGGGCGGTGGGCGCGCTGCACCGGCTGGCCGAGCAGGTCGAGGCGGCGTCGGTGGCGGCTGCCAGGGAGCAGGGCTGGACCTGGGAACAGATCGGCGACGCGCTCGGCATGTCGCGGCAGTCCGTGCACGCCAGATACGGAAAGTGAGGATCGCCATGTTCGGCAAGGAGAAGAGCCCCTTCGCGGCCGTCGTCAGCGCGGCGCTCGACGAGGCCAGGCAGCGCGGCGACCGCCGGCTCGGCACCGAGCACCTGCTGCTCGGCCTGCTGCACGATCCCGCCGCCGAGCCGGCGCGGGCGCTCGGCGTGGACCTGGCCGGGGCGCGCGCCGCGCTCGACGAGCTCGACCGCGAGGCGCTGCGCTCGATCGGCCTCGACCTCGGCCAGGCCCCGCGCGCGACGCCCCGCCGGCACCCGCCGGTCCCCGGCACCGCGCTCACGTCGAGCGCCCGCGCGGTGGTCAACGCCGCCATCAGGGCCACCCGGCGGAAGACCAGGCCACAGGCGCCCCGCCATCTCCTGCTCGCCCTCCTGGAGCGGGACCGCCACGACCCGGTGGCCCGGCTGATCGACCAGCTCGGGATCGACCGCGCGGCCGTCCGCGCCCGTGTCGCCTGATCGGCGACACGGGAGAAATCCGGTTGAACCCGCGGCCGGGGCGCTGACATGGTCGAAGGATGCGGCGTACATACGATGACCTGGTCGAAGAGGCCGACACGGTGTCCGTGGCCGGCTGGGACTTCTCCTGGCTGGAGGGCCGGGCCACCGAGGAACGGCCCTCGTGGGGCTACTCCCGCCTGCTGGCCGGGCGGATGGCGGCGGCGCAGGCGGCGCTCGACGTCCAGACCGGCGGCGGTGAGATCCTGGCCGGGCTGCCCACGCTGCCGAAGGTGACGGTGGCGACCGAGTCGTGGCCGCCCAACCTGGCGCTGGCCGCCGCCCGGCTGCACCCGCGTGGGGCTCAGGTGGTGGCCGACGACGACGAGCCGCGCCTGCCGTTCCGCGACGGCGTCTTCGACCTGGTGGTCAGCCGCCATCCGGTGGCGACCTGGTGGGCGGAGATCGCCCGGGTGCTGCGTCCCGGGGGCGCGTACTTCTCGCAGCAGGTCGGCCCGCGCAGCGTGTTCGAGCTGACCGAGTTCTTCATGGGCCCGCAGGACGGCTCGGCCCGTGACCCGCGCCAGGCCGTGGCGGAGGCGGAGGCGGCCGGGCTGGAGGTGGTCGACCTGCGGGCCGAGCGGCTGCGGATGGAGTTCCGCGACATCGGCGCGGTGATCTACTTCCTGCGCAAGGTGATCTGGATCGTGCCGGGCTTCTCGGTCGGCCGCTACGGCGACAGGCTGCGCGAGCTGCACGAGCTCATCGAGGCCGAGGGCCCGTTCGTCGCCCATTCGTCCAGGTTCCTCATCGAGGCCCGGCGGCCCTGCGCGCACCCGTCCTTCGGATGATGAGACGCACCGGCGCGCTACCGCCTCAGGCGTACGCCGGGCCCGCCTGAGCACTCCCCCGGGCGCAGCGGCGGCGGCTCCCGGCGGGCGATTCGCCGCGCCGCCGGAAGGCGGACCCTGGAGGCAGGACGAAGGAGGAAGTCATGCATCCGCATCTCTGGCCGGTCTTCCCGGTCTTCTGGGGCCTGTTCTGGGTCGCGCTCATCGCACTCGCCGTCACGGCCCGCCGCAAGGGCTGGTGGGGGCGTCGCCCGGCGGCCGTCCCCGACCGGCCCACAGCGTCGGCGGAGCGGATCCTGGCCGAGCGGTACGCCCGCGGCGAGCTGGGCGACGACGAGTTCTTCGAGAAGATGTCCGTGCTCAAGGGCGCAACCACCTAAACATCACTAAGGGTACAAGAACTGTCACTGGCCGCATCCAGCCTGCCGCGTTACGTTTCCCCCGAAAGCATCGCGAGCGAGCGAGCGGGGAGGGCTGAGCGTGGAGGCCGTCACCCTGTTCGCCGGGGGCGTGGCAGCCGGGCTGGTGGCGGGCACCGCCTCGTGCACGGCCGCCCAGGGCGGGCTGCTCGTGGGGCTGGTGGGCCACCGCCCCGGCCGCGACCCGGCGCTGGTGGCCTGGTTCCTGGTCGGCCGGATGGCGGCGTACACGCTGGTGGGGGCGCTGCTCGGGCTGCTGGGCTCGGCGGTCGGCCTGCCGCCGCGGGCGCGGGCCGTGCTGCTGGTCGCGGCCGGCTGCGCCGTGATCGTGTTCGCGATCCGGCTCATGCGCGGCGGGGGGCACTCGTGCGCCGAGCCCGTCCGGCCGTCCGGCTACAAGGCGCCGCTGCTGGGGGCGGCCACCGTCCTCGTGCCCTGCGGCGTGACGATCGGCATGGAGATGCTCGCCGTCTCCAGCGGCTCGCCGCTGTCGGGCGCGGCGGCCATGGCGGGGTTCGTGGTCGGCACGGCGCCGGCGTTCGCGCTGCTCGGCTACGTGCTGCGGCGGATCTCCCGCACCCGGCTGTCCAGGTTCGCGGGGGTCGTCGCCGTCGGCGCCGGGCTCTGGACCGTCGTGGCCGGGCTCAACCTGGGCGGCTGGACGGGGGAGGCCGCGCCGGTCGCCGCAGGGCCCACCGCCCGGACCGTCACGGTCTACGCCACCCGCGAGGGCTACCGGCCCGCCGCCGTGTCCGTTCCGGCGAACGTGCCGGTCGAGGTCATCTTCAAACTGGTCGATCCGGGCTGCACGGGCACCGTCACCATCGACGGGCGCGACGTGACCCTGCCCGCCACCGTACGGCTGCCGCCCCACCGCCCCGGCTCGCTGCGTTACGTGTGCGGGATGGGGATGTATTCCGGGTTCATCAGGTTCTCCTAGGGCCGTTGTCGGCGATTACGGTTCGCGATCGTATGATCACGTGCCACTCTGTCGCCATGGCCTGGTGGCAGGGAGAGGTGGCGACGCCGGCCGTTCCGGCGCCACGGGTGGGTGACGAGCCGGAGTTGCTGGTGGCCGCGCAGCAGGGCGACGCCCAGGCGGCCCACCGGCTCGGCAAGCTCTACGCCCAGCGCGGCGACCGCGCGGCGGCCCGGCTCTGGTGGGAGCTGGCGGCCGCGGGCGGCAACGTCGACAGCGCCTACAACCTGGGCGTCTGGCACGAGAAGCACGGCAGCCTGGAGGAGGCGGTCATCTGGTACGAGACCGCCGCGGCCACCGGCGACGCGGAGGCCGCCGCCAACCTGGCCACGCTCCTGCTCGAACAGCGCGGCGACGCCGGCGCCGCGAGGGCCTGGTTCGAACGCTCGGCCATGGCCGGGTCGCGCGCCGCGGCCCGCCGGCTGGCGCTGCTGTGCGAGGACACCGGCGAGACCGGCGTGGCCCGCGAGTGGCACCGCAGGGCGGCCGACGAGGGCGACATGGCCTCGGCCCACGACCTCGGCTTCCTGGCCTACTCCGCCGGCGAGGACGAGGAGACCGTGCGCTGGTGGGAGTACGCCGCCAGGGGCGGCCACGCCGACTCCGCCCACTGCATGGGCCTCTACCTGCACGCCAGCCGCGACCCCGAGGGCGCCGAGGCCTACTACCGGCTGGCCGCCAAGAACGAGCACCCGGGCGCCGCCTCCCGGCTCGGCGCCATCGCCCTGTCCCGCGGCGACCTGCGTACGGCCCGCGCCTGGTACGAGCGGGCGGCCGCGGCCGGGCGGCTGGAGGACCAGCGCATGGCCGGGTTCGTCTGCGTGGAGCTCGGCGACACCCCGGCCGCCAGCCACTGGTTCGGCAGGGCGGCGGCGGGCGGCGACGCCGAGTCCGCCTTCAACTACGGCCTGCTGCTGATCGCCGAGTTCGGCGACCTGGCCGGCGGCCGCCACTGGTTCCGCCAGGCGGCGCAGGCGGGCCATCACGGCGCGGCGGTCGAGCTGGGCGGGCTGCTGACGGTCGCCGGCGAGCTGGGCGAGGCCGAGGAGTGGCTGGCCGACCCGCCGCCGCAGGCGTGGGCGCGCACCGCCGAGCCCGAGCTGGCCGCCCGCGCGGAGCTGGCGGCGGCGGCCACCGGCCGCAGGGGCGGCGTGCCGCTGCCGGTGCCCGACCTGACGGAGGTGCTGGGCACCTGGGACCTGGTGACCAGGCCGCTGCACGACCACTCCGACGTGATCGGCTGGCTGGTGGAGCGGAGCGGGGTGCACCGCAGCGCGGTCGAGCACCTGGCGTCGGTGCGCGGCACGCTGCTGCGCCCCGGCAGCGCGCCGTGGCCGGGCACGGGCGAGATCCAGCACGTCCTCGCCACCGCCCGTGACCTGCGGCGCCGCCTGGGAGTGTGTTAGGGGCGCGACCGCCGGCCGCGCCCCCGGAAGAGAATCAGAGAACGTCGGCGACCGGCGTGTACGCCAGCCCCAGCGCCTGGGCGACCGGCTCGTTGGTGAGCAGGCCGTCATGGGTGTTCAGACCGCCCGCGAGCCCCTGGTCGGCCTTCAGCGCGTCGCGCCAGCCCAGGTTGGCCAGCTTGACCGCGTACGGGAGCGTCGCGTTGGTCAGGGCGTAGGTGGAGGTGTTGGCCACCGAACCGGGCATGTTGGCCACGCAGTAGAAGATCGACTTGTGCACCGTGTACGTCGGCTCGGCGTGCGTGGTCGGCCGCGAGTCCTCGAAGCAGCCGCCCTGGTCGATGGCGATGTCCACGAGCACCGAGCCCGGCTTCATCCGCGCGACCAGGTCGTTGGAGACCAGCGTCGGGGCCTTGGCCCCGGGGATCAGCACCGCGCCGATGACCAGGTCGGCCTGCAGGACCTCGCGCTCGATCGCGTACGAGGTGGACACGAGGGTCTTGAGCCGGCCCTGGTAGATGGCGTCGATCTGGCGGAGCCGGTCGATGTTGGTGTCGAGCACGGTCACGTCCGCGCCCATGCCGACGGCGATCTGCGCCGCGTTGAGGCCCGAGACGCCGCCGCCGATGACGACGACCTTGGCCGGGGCCACGCCGGGCACCCCACCGGGCAGCACGCCCCGGCCGCCGTTGAAGCGCATGAGGTTGTAGGCGCCCACCTGCGGCGCGAGCCGGCCCGCGACCTCCGACATCGGGGCCAGCAGCGGCAGCGTGTGGCCCACCTGCACGGTCTCGTACGCGATGCCGGTCGTCCTGGCGGCGAGCAGGGCGTCGGTGCACGGACGGGAGGCGGCCAGGTGCAGGTAGGTGAACAGGACCAGGCCCTCGCGCAGGCGGTGGTACTCCTCGGCGATGGGCTCCTTGACCTTCAGGACCATGTCCGCCCCGGCCCAGACGGCGTCGGCGTTGTCGAGGATCTTCGCGCCCGCGGCGAGGTACTCCTCGTCGGTGATGTGTGAGCCGAGGCCGGCACCCCGCTGGACGGTGACGTCGTGACCGTTCCGCACCAGCTCGTGAACACCGGCGGGGGTGACCGCCACACGGTATTCGTGGTTCTTGACCTCGGCAGGGACGCCGATCTTCATCGTAGGGATCCTTTCGGAGACCGGCACTTCGTCGTACCGGGTGGGGAGGGTGTTAGAGGCGCGCCCACGCTTCCGAGAGCACACCCCGCAGGATGGATCCGATCTCGTCGAACTCCCTCTGCCCCGCGATCAGCGGGGGCGCGAGCTGGATCACGGGGTCGCCGCGGTCGTCCGCCCGGCAGTAGAGTCCGGCGTCGAACAGCGCCTTGGACAGGAATCCGCGCAGCAACCGCTCGGACTCCTCGGCGTTGAACGTCTCCTTGGTGGCCTTGTCCTTGACCAGCTCGATGCCCCAGAAGTAGCCCGAGCCCCGCACGTCGCCGACGATCGGCAGGTCGCGCAGGTCGTCGAGGGCGGCCTGGAAGAGGGGCTCGTTCTTGGTGACGTGGCCGAGCAGGTCCTCGCGCTCGAAGATGTCGAGGTTGGCGAGGGCCACGGCGGCCGACACGGGGTGGCCGCCGAAGGTGTAGCCGTGGGCGAACATGTTGTCGCCCTGCTTGAACGGCTCGAACAGCCGCTCGTGCGCGATCATGGCGCCGATGGGCGAGTAGCCGCTGGTCAGGCCCTTGGCACAGGTGATGATGTCGGGCACGTAGTCGAACTTCTGGCCGCCGAACATGGTGCCGAGGCGGCCGAAGGCGCAGATGACCTCGTCGGAGACGAGCAGCACGTCGTACTCGTCGCAGATCTCGCGCAGGCGCTGGAAGTAGCCGGGGGGCGGCGGGAAGCAGCCGCCGGCGTTCTGGACGGGCTCGGCGAAGACGGCGGCCACCGTGTCGGGGCCCTCCATCTCGATGGCGCGGGCCACGCGGTCGGCCGCCCAGATGCCGTATTCCTCCGGCGACATGCCAGGGATGCCACTGATTTCGTCGGCGCGGTAGTAGTTCGTGTTCGGAACGCGCACCGAGCCGGGCACGAGAGGCTCGAACATCTGCTTGAACGCCGGGATGCCGGTGATCGACAGGGCGCCCTGCGGGGTGCCGTGGTAGGCGATCTGGCGGCTGATGACCTTGTGCTTGAGCGGCTTGCCGACGAGCTTGTAGTACTGCTTGGCCAGCTTCCACGCGGTCTCGACGGCCTCGCCGCCGCCGGTGGTGAAGAAGACCCGGTTCAGCTCGCCCGGCGCCTGCTCGGCCAGGCGGGCGGCCAGCTCGGCCGCCTTGGGGTGCGAGTAGGACCACAACGGGAAGAAGGCCAGCTCCTGCGCCTGCTTGGCGGCGGCCTCGGCCAGCTCGGCACGCCCGTGCCCGACCTGGACCACGAACAACCCGGCCAGGCCGTCGAGGTAACGCTTGCCGTGGATGTCGTAGATATAGGACCCCTCACCGCGCACGATGGTCGGGATCTCGTTCTCCTGGTAGGCGCTGTGCCTCGTGAAGTGCAACCACAGGTTGTCCTGCGCGGCCTTCAGGACGTCGTTTTCCGGCTGCGTCATGGTTATCTTCCCTCGTGTCGAACTCTCCACAGTGTGCATCTTCACCTGCGGTTTGCCAAGCGAATCGGTCGCAGCACTATGCAAGAAAATCGAGATCCGCAGAACCGTTGTGTAACAGCAACGAAATCCGCAGGTAGATTAACGCGCGGGTCATGCCTGTTTCCATACTGTGGAACCTTCTGTGATCCAATGAGACCAAACTGCCGAG
Organism: Nonomuraea sp. NPDC005730; assembly: GCF_040630865.1. Taxonomy (NCBI): domain Bacteria; kingdom Bacillati; phylum Actinomycetota; class Actinomycetes; order Streptosporangiales; family Streptosporangiaceae; genus Nonomuraea; species Nonomuraea sp. NPDC005730. The sequence continues at coordinate 175,646 of NZ_JBEXYK010000001.1, read as the reverse complement.
AACGACCCCCGGGGGACCGTCCCGTGACTCCTGACCAGATCGAGAGCGCCGTCGCCGCCGCGATGCCCCGAGCCATCGAGGAGCTCAAGCGGCTCGCCGCCATCCCCTCCGTGGCCTTCCCCGGGCACCCTGAGGAGCCGGTTCTCGCCGCCGCGGCGGTGACGGAGGAGCTCGTGCGCTCGGCGGGCCTGCCGCACGTCCAGCAGGTCGCCGTCGAAGGCAGCTTCCCCGCGATCTACGGTGAGGCCCCCGCCCCTCCCGGCGCGCCCACCGTCCTGCTGTACGCGCACTACGACGTGCAGCCGGCCGGCGACCTGGCCGCCTGGCGCACGCCGCCGTTCGAGCCCACCCTGATCGACGGCAAGCTGTACGGCCGCGGCTGCGCCGACGACAAGTCGGGCATCATCTCCCACATCGCCGCGCTGCGCGCCTTCCAGGGCCGGTTCCCGGTGGGCATCAAGGTCATCATCGAGGGCCAGGAGGAGTACGCGGGCGAGCGCCTGGAGTCCTTCGTCGAGCGCAACCCCGAGCTGCTGCGGGCCGACGCCATCGTGGTCGCCGACACCGGCAACCCGCGCGTCGGCGACCCGGCGGTCACGACGTCGCTGCGCGGCATGGCGGCCTTCACCATCGAGGTGCGCACGCTGCGCGAGGCCCTGCACAGCGGCTCGTTCGGCGGCGCCGCCCCCGACGCGCTGGCCGCCCTGATGCGCATGCTGACCGCGCTGCACGACGAGAACGGCGACATCCGGGTGCCCGGCCTGCCGCGCGGCAGCTTCCTCGGCCAGGGGCCGTCGGAGGAGGAGTTCAGGAAGACCGCCGGCGTGGCGGACGGCGTCTCGCTGGTCGGCTCCGGCTCGCTGGCCGACCGGCTGTGGGCCTCGTACGCCATCACCGTCACGGGCCTCGACGTGCCCAGCGTGTCGGGCGCCGTGAACGCGGTCCAGCCGGCGGCGCGGGCCCGGGTGACCGTCCGGGTGCCTCCGTCCGGCGACCCGAAGACCACGGTCAACGCCGTGGTGGAGTTCCTGCGCCAGGTGGCGCCGTGGGGCGTGCAGGTGTCGTTCGACGACTTCACCGTCGGGTCCGGCTTCCAGGCCGACTCCGGCGGCAAGGCGCGGGCGGCGCTCAACCGGGCGATGGAGCGCGCGTTCGGCCGTCCGCCGCGCGACGTGGGCGCGGGCGGGTCGATCCCGCTGGTGAACACGCTGCTCAAGCAGTACCCGGCGGCCGAGATCCTGCTGTTCGGCGCCGAGGACGAGGACGCCGCCATCCACGCCCCCAACGAGCGGGTCGACCTCGACGAGCTGCGCCGGGTGGCCACCGCCGAGGCATTGTTCCTCCAGGAGCTGAGCCTGCCGTCGGCGCTCGGCGTCTGACCCTCGCCCGCTCCGCCCCGGGCGGAAATTGCGTTGCCCTTCCTGGCCGTCGTTCGTCAGACTGCACGACGTTCCCGGAACCGTCAGGAAGGGCTGCGCATGTTGACCGACGAGCAGGTCGAGTCGTTCGTGGAGGACGGGTTCGTCCGGCTTCCCGGCGCGGTTCCCCGGGAGACGGCCGAGCAGTGCCAGGCCGAGCTGTGGGCGGCCAGCGGCAGCGATCCGGACGACCCGTCGAGCTGGACCCAGCCGGTGGTGCGGCTGGGCTGGATCGCGACCCCGCCGTTCCGCGCGGCGGCCAACACGCAGGCGCTGCACGAGGCCTACGACCAGCTCGTGGGCGCCGGGCGATGGACCGCGCCCATGGGTCTCGGCACCTTCCCGCTGCGTTTCCCCAGCGACAAGGAGCCCGGCGACGACGGCTGGCATCTGGAGGCGAGCTTCGCCGGTGACGCCGGCGAGTACCGGGTGAACCTGCGCTCGCGCGGCCGGGCCCTCCTCATGCTGTTCCTGTTCTCCGAGGTCGGCCCCGACGACGCCCCCACCCGGGTACGCGTCGGCTCACATCTGGACGTGCCCGCCCTGCTCGCCGATTCCGGGGACGAAGGGCGTGAATGGTTCCCGCTGTGCGGGGAGGCCGTGCCGCTCAGCGAGGGGCGCCGGGAGGTCACCGTCACCGGCTCCCCCGGCGACGTCTTCCTGTGCCATCCGTTCCTGATCCACTCGGCCCAGCCGCATCACGGGAGCGTGCCGCGGTTCATGGCGCAGCCGCCGCTGGTGCCGACCGGCCTGCTCGACCTCACCGGCACCGCGCCGACGCCGGTCGAGCGCGCGGTCCTGAAGGGTTTGAACGGCACCGCTCCGGCTTAGGACGCCCGGCGGCGCGACCCGATCAGAGCGCCAGGCGGCGCGGGTCAGGCGTGATGGTCCGCCAGGCGGCGGGGCTTGGTCGTGCCGCGGCAGACCAGGCGCAGGCCGGTCTCCACCAGTGCCCAGCCCAGCCGCCGTTCCCAGGCGCGGGCGACCGTCCCCGGGTGAGTCCGGTCTATCCGGCCTGTTCGGTCTGTTCGGCTTGTCCGGCGGGGGGCCTGGGCGGCGGCGCGCAGCTCCTGCCCACGTACTCGCTCGACAAGTAGGTATAAGTCGGGATTCATCCTGCTCTCCTCACGTCGTGAACGGGAACCCGTACAAGTGCACGGCCACGTTCTCGCGGCCTTCGGTGTCACCCGCCTCGCCGGCCGCCTTGCCGCGGGCCGTCCACTTCACGACCACGTCGTCGATCTCCTGCCTGAGGTCGCGCAACTCCCGCGCGGTCAGCGACAGCAGGAACTCCGACCCGAAGGACGAGTCCTGCCAGGACTCGCTCCAGGCCCACTGCGCGTCGAGGTAGCCGTCATACATCTCGGCGAGCTGGCGGGCGTGCAGGCGGGACAGGGTCTGGTGGACCACGACGCCCTCGGGGCTGTCGCGGAAGTCGGAGTTACGGGTGGAGAAGCTCTCCGCCGACGTCCGCCACCAGCGCTCCCGGGCGTCGCCCCGGCCGCCCTCCGTCTCCTCGATGAGGCCGTGCGAGGCCAGCTTGCGCAGGTGGTAGCTGACCAGGGAGACCGCCTCGTCCACCTGCTCGGCGAGCTGCGAGGCGGTCGCGAGCTCGGCGACCTTGAGCGCGCGGTACAGCTTCATGCGCAGCGGGTGCGCCAGCGCCTTGAGCGTGCCGACGTCCTGGACGCGGGGCCGATCGTGGCTTGCCATACTTCCACGCTAGGTGCGAAAGGAAAATTGCGCAATAAAGGTTGCGGGATTTTCTGTCTCAGGCGCTCGCCATACTGCGTCGAGAACAGGGACACCGACGATGGGAGCAGGAGCCATGAGCGAGGCACCGCGGGGCGTTTCCGGCACGACGGCGCGGGGGTGAGGCGGATGGCGACGTTCGCGCTGATCCACGGCGGCGGGAGCTCCGCATGGGACTGGCACCTGGTCGAGGCCGAGCTGCGCGCCCGGGGCCACCGGACGGTGGCCGTCGACCTGCCGATCGAGGACGAGTCGGCCGGCCTGGCCGACTACGCCGACACGGTGGCGCGGGCCGTCGGCGAGGCGGACGAGCTGGTCGTGGTGGCCCACTCGTGGGGCGGCTTCGTCGGCCCGCTGGTCTGCGACCGGCTGCCCGTCAAGCTGCTCGTGCTGGTCACGGCCATGATCCCGGCCCCGGGCGAGCCGCCGGGCGACTGGTGGGCCAACACCGGGTACCAAGGCGCCGACGGCCTGGACACGATCGCCCAGTACATGCACGACGTCCCGGAGGAGCTGGCGGAGGAGGAGTTGTCGCGGGGGCGTCCGCAGGCGGAGAAGTCGTCCGTCGAGCCGTGGCCGGGGGCGGCGTGGCCCGACGTGCCGACGAGGTTCCTGCTCTGCCGGGACGACCGGTTCTTCCCACCCGAGTTCATGCGGCGGGTGGTCCGGGAACGGCTCGGTGTCATGCCCGACGAGATCGGGGGCAGTCACATGGTCATGCTCTCGCGGCCCAAGGAGCTGGCCGAGCGGTTCGAGGCGTATCTCACAGTGTGAGGCACCGCATCACGAGGTAATCTTTTGTACTGACCAGTCAGTTCAAGAGGTGGGGTTGTGGTGATCGTCGCGGAGGGCTTGTCGATCGAGGGGGTGTACCCGGCGGTCTCGCTGAAGGCGGGCCCCGGGACGCTCACGGCGGTCGCCGGGCCGGCGGGCAGCGGGCGTACGAGCCTGCTGCTCACGCTGGCCGGGCGGATGAAGCCGACGACGGGCACGCTCTCCGTCGCCGGGCACACCCGGCCGCGGGCCGTCCGCAAGGCGGCGGCGCTCGCGCTGGTGGACGGCGTGACGGATCTCGACAGAGCGCTGACGGTCAAGGAGCACCTGCGGGAGCGCAGGCGCAGGCCGTACCAGGAAGTCCTGAAGCGGGCGGGGCTCGCGGCGCCGGACACGACGCCGGTGAGCGAGCTGGACCGCGAGCAACAGGTGCGCCTCGGCGTCGCCCTGGCCCTACTGGACGAGCCCGCGGTGATCCTCGCCGACAACGTGGACGCGGGCCTGCCCGACGACCGCGTACGGGAGCTCTGGGACCTCCTGCGCGAGCTCGGCGCCGGCCTCGGCACGGCCGTGGTCGCGACCTGCGTGCGCCCGCCCGCCCGCTACGACCACCTCGTGGAGCTGTGATGAAGGGCATGCTGCGGTCCCGGTTGACCCGGGCTGCGCTGGCGGCGGTGATCGTGCTGCCGCTGCTGTACGCCGGACTGTACCTGTGGTCGTTCTGGGACCCCCAGGGCAACCTCGACCGGGTCCCCGTCGCGCTGGTCATGGAGGACCGCCCGGCCACGGTCGACGGCAAGACCCTGCACGCGGGCCAGGACCTGGCCGACGAGCTGCGCGAGCGCAGGACGTTCGCCTGGCACGAGGCCACGCCCCGGCAGGCGGCCGACGGGGTCGCCGACGGCAGCTACTACCTGTCGCTCACCGTGCCCGCCGACTTCAGCGCCCGCCTGGCCTCCCCCTCCGACGACACGACGACCCCCACCCCCGCCCAGCTCGGCGTGCGGGTGGACACCGGCCGCAGCTACATCGTCGGCAGCATCTCCGACGCGGTCTTCAACGAGGTGCGCGCCGCCGCCGAGCGCACGGCCATCCACGACTACTTCGACAAGGTCTTCGTCTCGATCGGCGACATCCACGACGCCACCACCGAGGCCGCCGACGGCGCCGGCAAGCTGCACGACGGCGCGGTCAAGGCCGGCGACGGCGTCTCTCGCCTCAACTCCGGCCTCGGCACCGCCGAGAACGGCGCCCAGCAGCTCTCCGTCGGCCTGAACAGCGCCAACACCGCAACCGGCAAGCTGCGGGACGGCTCGGCCCAGGTCACCGGCGGCATCGGCAAGGCGCAGCAGGCCATCGGCGAGCTGCGCGACGGCCTGCGCAAGCTCCGCAGCGAGGGCACCTCCGAGCTGCGGAAGGGCACCAAGAAGGCGGCCGACCAGGTCCACACCCAGACGCGCGCGGTCAACCAGCTCGCCGACAAGTACGTGCCGGTGCTGGACGAGTGGGGCCCGAAGGTCGCCGACGCCGCCGAGCAGGTGGCCGACGCCGCCGACCGGCTGGCGGACGGCTCCGACACGGGCACCGGCGCGACCCGCGCGGCGGGCAGCGCCCGCGAGGCCGCCTCCCAGGCCCAGGCCGCGCTCGACCGCCTCGGCGCGGACGCCGACCCCGAGGTGCGCTCCCTGCTGCGCAGCGCGGCCAACGCCGCCGAACGCGCCGCCGAGCAGGCCGGTTCGGCGGGCACCGGCGGCACGGGCGGCGCCTCCGACCTGTCCGCCCAGGCCCGCGAGCTGGCCAGGAACGCCAGGAAGATCGCGGCCGTGGCCCCGCAGATCGGCCCCAAGGTCGACCAGGTCAGGACCCAGGTGAACGCCCTGGACGACGGCCTGGCCAAGCTGGCCGCGGGCGCGGCGACCGTGGACGCGAGCCTGGCCAAGGCCGGCACCGGCGCGGGCACCCTCTACCAGGGCGCGACCAAGCTGCACGACGGCTCGGCCCAGGTCACCAGCGGCCTCGGGCAGCTCGGCGGCGGGCTGGTCAAGCTCAGCGACGGCGCGAGCACCCTGCGCACCGGGGTCGGCCGGCTGCACGACGGCGCGGGCCAGGTGGACAAGGGCATGGACCAGCTCGCCGAGGGCTCGAAGGACCTGGCGGGCGGGCTCGGCGACGGCGCGGAGAAGATCCCCGACTACGACGCCCGGCAGCGGGCCGCCCGCGCCGACGTGATGAGCGACCCGGTGCGGCTGGCCAAGACGGTCGACAACGAGGTCCCCAACTACGGCACCGGATTCGCGCCCTTCTTCCTGCCGCTGGCGTTGTGGGTGGGCGCGATGATCACGTTCATGGTGCTCAAGCCGCTGAACCAGCGGCGGCTGGCCGGCACCCAGGGCGCGGTGCGCATCGCGCTGGCCGGCTGGCTGCCCGCGGTGGCGCTGGGCGCGGCCCAGGTCGGGGTGCTGGCGGCGGTGCTGCGGTTCGCGCTCGGCCTGGAGGCGGCGCACTGGCTCGGGGTGATCGGGCTGCTGCTGCTGGCTGCGGCCGCGTTCCTGGCGGTGGTGCAGGCGGTCAACGCGCTGCTCGGGCCGCCCGGCCGGGTGGTGGGGCTGGCGCTGCTGATGCTCCAGCTCACCTCGGCGGCGGGGACGTACCCGATCGAGACCTCGCCCGGGTTCTTCCAGACGATCTCGCCGTGGCTGCCGATGAGCTGGGTCGTCTCGGCGCTGCGCAGGCTGATCAGTGGCGGCGATCTGACCGTGGTGTGGCAGGCTTGCGGCGTGCTGTCCGCATTCCTCGTGCTCGGGCTCGCGCTGACCACCCTCGCGGTGGAGCGCGGCCGCGTCTGGTCCATGAAGCGCCTGCACCCCGAGCTGTCACTGTGAGCAGGCAGGACACCCGGGCGAAGGTGTTCACGGCGGCGGTCGAGCTGATCGCCGAGCAGGGCTACGCGGCCACCACGGTCGACGCGATCGCCGAGCGCGCCGGGGTGGCCAAGGGCACCGTGTTCTACAACTTCGGCAGCAAGGAGGGCCTGTTCTCCGCGCTGCTTGAGCACTCGATCGAGCGGCTGGCGGGCGCGCTGGCCGCCGCCGACACCGGGGAGAGCGGTGTGGCCGCCCTCGACTCGGTCGTGCTCGGCCAGTTGCGCTTCTTCGAGGAGCACGGCCCGTTCGCCCGGGTGTTGCTGGCCGAGATGTGGCGCACCGCCTGGCAGGAGGCGGTGGCGCGGCTGCGCGAGAGCGCGCTAGGCGTGTACGCGGGCGTGCTGCGCAGGGCGGCGGCGAGCGGCGAGATCCGCGCCGACCTCGATGTGGAGACGGCGGCGACCGCCCTGTTCGGCATGGTCCTGACGGTCGCCATCGAGCGCCGCGCCCTCTACCCCGAGCGGCCGATCGAGCAGACCCACCAGACCCTGGTCGAGCTGCTCCACGGCCGCATCAGGTGAGGCGTCAGCGCACCGGCAGCTCGTAGACGCGGCGCACGCTGCTGCCCAGCTTGCCGACGTCGGCGCCGTACACGTGCAGCGACACCCCGACCTCGTCGCTGGTGTTGAGCACCATGTGGATGTCGCCGGGCGGGGCGAAGCCGCTGACCTCGCCCGGCCGGTTGTCGGCGCGCCCGATCTCCACCAGGTGGTCGCCCATGTCGCGGTAGAGCGTCTCGTGCTCGATGCCGCTGAGGATGCCGAACGTGCACCAGGACACGTGGTCGTGGATCACCGTGTACTGGCCGGGACGCCACACGACGGCCACGATCGAGAACTCGTCCTGGGCGTGCAGCAGGTGGGAGGAATAGCGTCCGGGCGTGCCGAGGCGTTCCTCGGGCGTGAGGATGTCCATGCCGGGCAGCCGGTCGCGCAGCACGTCGGCGACGGCGAACGCGGTCTCGCGGGCGCCGAGCTTCCTGGCCACGATCTCGGAGATGCCGGACACCAGAACGTCGAGCCCTGGCCTGGTGGTGGTCGCGACCATGTTCACGGTGTCCCCCTAGGGAAAACGCGGCAATTTGTCCTCCCTCTCTACGGTGGCCCATGGCGATCGATAGGTCCAACAGAAGTCTTCTGGCCTATTGATAGATAAGATTGATGAATGCTCGACGTCGCCCGGCTCCGCGTCCTCGTCGCGGTGGCCCGCAAGGGGTCGCTCACCGCGGCCGCCAAGGAGCTCCACTATTCCCAGCCGTCCATCAGCCACCACCTGGCCCGGCTGGAGGCCGAGACCGGCGCCAAGCTCGTCCAGCGGGTGGGGCGCGGCATCCGGCTGACGGAGGCGGGCCGGCTGCTGGCCGACCGCGCCGCCGACATCATCGGCCGGATCGACGCCACGGCCGAGGAGCTGGCCGCCCACGTGGGCCTGCGCGAGGGCCGCGTGCGGCTGGCCGCCTTCCCGTCGGCGCTCGGCACGTTCATCCCGTCCGCCGTCCGCCGCCTGGCGGCCGCCCATCCCGGGCTGCGCCTGGAGCTCACCGAGACCGAGCCGCCCGAGGCCCTCAGGCTGCTGCGCGCCGGCCGGGTCGACGTCGCCGTCATGTTCCGGTACGACGACACCGCCCCCGAGGACGCCGGCCTGCACCTGATCCACCTCCTCGACGACCCCAGCTACCTGGTCTCCCCCGAGCCGGGCGGCGAGCTGGCCGACCACGCCGACTCCCCCTGGATCGCCGGCTGCGACCGCTGCCGCAGCCACCTGCTCGACATCTGCGCCAAGGCCGGCTTCGAGCCGCGCATCTCCTTCACCAGCGACGACATCGTGGCCGTGCAGGCGCTCGTGGCGGCCGGCATGGGCCTGACCGTGCTGCCCGGCCTGGCGCTCACCGCCCACCGCAACCCCGACGTCGAGGCGACCCAGGTGCCCGGCTCCACCAGGCACGTCTACGCCGCCGTCTACGGCGAGCCGCCGCACCCGCCGGCCACCGGCGCCCTGCTCGAAGCGCTCGGCGCGAGCCTGCCGCCCGCCGGGGAGAGCCGTTGACGGCGTCACGACGAGCACATGAGGGAAAGGCGTTGACGGCGTCCTTACCATGAGCACATGCCGGACATCACGCATATCGCGTTGTTCTGCGTGGCCACGATGGGACTGCTGCTGGTCCCGGGCCCCGCGGTGCTCTACATCGTCACCCGCAGCGTCTCCCAGGGCCGCTCCGCCGGGTTCGTCTCGGTGCTGGGCGTGCACACCGGCTCGCTGGTCCACATCGGCGCGGCGGCCGTCGGCATCAGCGCCCTGATCGCGGCCTCGGCGACCGCCTTCACGGTCGTCAAGTACGTGAGCGTGGCGTACCTGCTCTGGCTCGGCCTGCGCAAGCTGGTGCGGCGCGGCGGCGAGCCCGAGGAGGTCGTCGAGCTGAAGGTGCAGTCCAGGCGTCGGCTGTTCTGGGAGGGGTTCGTGGTCAACGTGCTCAACCCGAAGACGGCCGTGTTCTTCCTGGCGTTCCTGCCGCCGTTCACCGACCCGTCGGCGGGGCCGGTGGGGCCGCAGATCCTGCTGCTCGGCGGGTTGTGGCTGGTGCTGGGGATGATCAGCGACGGCGCGTACGCGCTGCTGTCGTCGGCGCTGGCCGGACGGCTGCGCGGGTCCGTACGGGCACGCCGGCGGCTGGACGTGAGCAGCGGCCTGGTGTACCTCGGGCTGGCCGCGTGGCTCACAACCGAGAAGGCATGACAAGCCGCGAAATTTCCCGCTCTTAATGCGATAGTGAGATCGATCGGGGGACGAAAAGCCGGGACGTAGCAGCTAGGCGGACCCATGGACGCGCCACCGCACCGCCTCGGCCTCGAACGAGTCGTCGAGGTCTACTCGGGTCACGACGACGTGGTCGGCGTGACCGGGACCGGCCATGTGATCGGCACGGATCTTGTGCTGACCTCGTCCCTCCTGGTGGACCCCGGCGCGCCCTGCCAGGTGCGCCCGCCCTGGTCGTCCCGGTGGGCGGCGGCCGAGCAGGTCTGGCGCGGGCACGGCGCGGCGCTGCTGCGGGTGCCCGGACCGCCCTGGGCCGACGTGCCGGGCATCGGCCACGTCCGGTGGGCCGCCCTGTCCGGTGCACGCGTGCCGTGCCTGGCCATGGGGTTCCCGCAGGCGCGGCGGCGGTCGGGGTTCAGGGACGTCCGGGTGCTGTCCGGAACCGCCACCGCCCCCACGGGCCCGGCGTCGCGGACGCTCGGCATGGACCTGCCCGGCCCGCCGCCTCCCATGGACGTGTGGGCTGGCCTGGCCGGGGCCGCGCTGCTGGCCGAGCCCGCCGGGCAGGTCGCCGCCGTCGTCACGGCCTCGGCTGCCGGGCACGCCCGGGGACGGCTCGACGCGGTGCCCGTGGGCGTGCTGCTGGGCGACGACCGGTTCCGCGAGCTGACCGGGGCTGCGCCGGGTTCGCCGGAGGGCGTTTCCGCCGGTGACGGGCGGGTGGTCCTGTCCGGGCTGCTGTTGCCGGCGCGGGAGCCGTTGCCGTCCGACTGCCCGGACTGGCGGCTGCTGCTGCCGCGGCACGCCGTGGTGCCGTACTCCGGGCGGGACGGGCAGCTCGCCGCCCTGCGGGCCTGGGCCGGGGAGCGCGCCGCGCTGTCGGTCGCGGTGGTGACCGGGCGGAGCGGCACGGGCCGTACCCGGCTGGCCGGGGAGCTGTGCGAGGAACTGCGGGAAGCGGGCTGGGACGCCGGTTTCCTGGCCATGGACGCCGCGCTCGCCGCCCTGTCCGGGCGCGCGGCGGTGTCGCTGGAGGCGGTACGGCCCTCGCTGGTGGTCGTGGAGTCGCCGGAGCCGTCCGCTCCGCTGGTGGGCGAGCTGGTACGGCGGCTGGCCAAGCACGGGCACAACCCCCGCGTACGGGTGTTGCTGCTGGCCCGCGAGCCCGGCGAGGCGGAGTGGTGGCGGCGGCTGGACACGGCGACGGGTGGCCGGCTGCGCCGGCTCAACACCACGACCGTGCAGCTCAACCAGCATCCGCTCACCCTGAACGAGCGCACCGAGCACGCGTTCACGGCCATGAAGGCGTTCGCGCCGAGCCGGGCCGCGCTTCCCACGCCGCCGCGCCTGGACGACCCCGAGTACGGCCTGCCGCTCCGCGTCCACCTGGCGGCCCTGCTGCGGCTGCGCGGCGGTGAGTCGGAGGTGCTGCCCGCGCCCACCGCCCCGGGGGCCCTGCCGGGCGGCGGGCTCGGCGCCCCGCCCTACCGGACGGCGCCCGAGCCCCGCGCCGGGACGTCCTGGAACGCCTTCCGTCCCGGCGGCCGGAGCGGGACCCGGACGCGCGCGGTGGTGACCGTCGGCGAGGAGCTGCTCAGCCGCTTCCTCGACCGCGAACGCGACCAGTGGGCCACCGTCTGGCCCGCCGGCCGCGACCAGGTGGACGAGACCACCGCCCGGCAGTCCGTCGCCCTGCTCACGCTCACCGCCCCCACCCCCGCCGAGCTGCCCGGCCTGCTGTCGGCCGTGCCCGCCCTGCACGGCGACCCGCAGGCCGCGGCGGTCGTCGCCGACTGGCTGGGACGCGTCTTCCCCGGCGTCGACCGGCTGTGCCCGCTGGGGCCGGACCTGGTGGCCGAGCAGGCGCTCGCCGAGACCGACGACCTGGACGCGCTGGTCCTGGCCGTGCACGACCACGAGCGGCGGACGGCCGGGCACCTGGCACGCCTGCTCGACGTGCTCCGCCTGGGCGCGGAGCGGGCGGAGGTGGGACGGGCGCTGCGTTCGCTGGTGACGTCCAGGATCGGGGCGCTGGTCGCGGAGGCGGCGGCGAACCCCGCCACCCGGCTCGGCGACCTGCTCAACGCCGTGCTCACGCGGCTGCCGGCCGACCGGGCGACGATCGCGGCGGTGGCCGCGCTGCCCCGCGAACCGCAGGCTGAGCCGCCCATGGATGCGCAGGTGGCTTCCCGGGCGGCTTCCCGGGCGGCTTCCCGGGCGGATTCATGGGGCGCTTCCCTGGCTGAGTCGCCGCTCGGGCTGCGGGCTCTTGAGGTGACGCTGGCCGAGCTGGCCGTACGGCACTTCCGTGCAGGTGGCAGGCGGACGGCGCTGGCGGGGGCGCTGGCCCGGTTGTCGTCCCGGTTGTCGGCCGTGGGCCGGGTGGGTGAGGCGGTGGTGGCCGCCGCCGAGGCCGTGGAGATCTTCGCGGCCGCACCTCCGTACGAGGAGGCGGCGGGTCAGGCGGAGGCGCTGTTCGTCCTGGGGGCGTGCCTGCTGCTCGCGGGCGAGTCCGGCAGCGCGCTCAGGCCCGCCCAGGAGGCGGCGACCCGGTTCCGCATCCTGGCCGAGGACGACCCCCGGTACGCGGGACGGGCTGGGCAGGCGTACCACAACCTGGCGTGCGCGCTGCTGGACTCGGGGCGGACGGCCGAGGCGGTGGAGGCGTTCGCGGCGGCGGGCGGTGCCGGCGAGATCGCCACGGCCCTGGCCGACGTCCTCACGGCAAACACCTCCCCAGCCGGCCCCACCCCCACTCCCCCCGCGCCCACCACCGGACAAGCCCCCTCACCCAGCCTCGAACAGGCCACCACACCCGGCTCAGGACCGCCCGGCGTCGTCAGGCGGGCGCCCGCGTCTGTCCCGCCATTCGCCGACCCCGCCCCCGGGCTCGGGGCGTTGCCTGAGTTGGCCGCCTGTCTTGCCATGGCGGCCACCGCCGCCGTGGCGGGCGCGGCGCCGACCGACAGGGATCTGGCTCAGCGGCTCTGCCTGCTGGCCGGGTGGCTCGGTGAACACGGCAGGGCGGCCGAGGCCGTCGCCCCCGCCGCAGAGGCCGTCGTACGGCTGCGCGGTCTGGCGGGCGAGGAGCCCGGCCTGCGGCTGATGCTGGCCGAGGCCGCGAGCCTGCTGGCCGGGCTCCACCGGGAGCTGGACGATCCGGACCCGGCCGAACGGTTCGCCGCCGAGGCCGTGCGGAACCTGCGCTCGTTGGTCGCGCTCGAACCCGACGAGCACCGCCCGGCCCTGACCGCCCAGCTCCTCGACCTGGGCGAACTGCTGCTGACCGACGCGCGCCCCCGCGAGGCGCTCGACCCGCTCCAGGACGCCGCGATCCTCGCCGCCGAACTGGACGTACGGCACACGGCCGCCAGGGCCCGCTCCAGGCACCTGCTCGCCCTCTGCCTGGCCGAACTCGACCGCTCCGCCGACGCCCGAGCCCACTTGGAGGCAGCGGCCGGTCTGTACGACGCCCTGAGCACCGAAGACGCGTCCTACCGGCGACATCGGGAGGAGATCCGAGCCTGGCAGGAGTCCATGACCGACCCCGCCGCCGCCGGAGAACCCGAACAGCCCTGGATGACAACCCTGATCACCCCGCCACCCGACGTGGCCAGAGCCGAACGAACCCTCGCCGAACGCCGCACCGCCCTGGAGTCCGCTGACGGGCCTGTGATCGCGAACGGCCCTGTGGCCCTGGAAGGACCGCAGGTCGCGGCAGCGCCTGGCGTCGCAGGAGAGCCGCAGGGCGCCGGTGGGCCTGGCGCCGCAGGAGAGCCGCAGGGCGCCGGTGAGCCTGGAGGCGTGGGAGGGTCGCCGGGCGTGAAGGGGCCGCAGGTGGCAGGAGTGCCTGGGGCCGTGGAAGGGCCGCAGCTCCCCGACGGACCACCGACCGCGAACGGGCCGCAGGCCGCGAACCCGCCGCAAGCCGAGCGGGTGCAAGCGTACGCCGCCGCACAGGCAGGACTGGCACGCGCCTGGGCCGAAACGGGACGCGCCCGCGACGGGCTCCTCCTCTCGACCCAGGCCGCCGACCTGCTACGACGCCACGCGGCACTCAACCACCCTCAGGCCATGCCGAGCGGCACAGAAGCAGCCGTCACGGGCGGCGCAGGCACGGGGGGCGCAGGCACGGGGGGCGCAGGCACGGGCGGCGCGGGTGCGGAGGGGGCTGGAGTCGGCGGGGGGATGTTGGGTGGGGCGGTCGTTGGTGGGGCGGTGGTGGGGGCGGTCGGGCGGGCGTTGGTGGGGCTGGGGCGTCATCGGGAGGCGGTGCCGTACCTTCGGGGTGCCATCGAGGCGTGCGGGCCGCAGGCTGAGGTCAGTTTCGTGGTGCAGCAGGAGTTGGCCAAGCTGCTCGTCCTGGAGGTCGTGGCGCTGGAGGCCACGGGCCGCCTGGAGGACGCCGATGGCGAGGCGGAGCGGCTGGTCGCGGTGTGTGAGGGGCTGGTGGCCGAGCGGCTGGAGCCCCCGGTCGTGCTCGCGGGGGCGCTGCGTCTGCACGCGGGCCTCCGGCTGGCCGCCGGGAACCTGGCAGGAGCGCTCCAATCGGTCACCCGCGCGCTGGACATCCTCGTGCCCGAGCCGCCCGAGCGCACCCGTCTGCTCACCGCCACCTGCCTGGAGCTCAGCGGTCTGTGCCACGCCGACCTGGCCGAACGCGACCTCGCCGCCGCCGAGCTGGCCAAGGGCATCGCCCTGATGTCCGATGAGGGCCCGCTCACCCGGGACCTGGCCGGCGTGCACGTACGAGCGCTGGCCCGCCTGGCCCGGCTCCGCGTGACCGGTCACGGCCCGTCCGCCGGAACCGACCTGTACGCCCAGATCCTCCGGGTACGCCCGCTGCCAACCCCCGACGTGCTATCCACGGTCGTGGACGAGCTGTCCGCCCATCTGCGCGCGGCCACCCCCAGGACGGCCGCCCGGCTGCTGCCGCTGCTGACGGCGTTCGCCGAGGCGTTGGAGCGGGAGGCCCCGGTCAGCGAGAACGCGCCGCTGCACGAGCGGTTCGGCCGCTGTCTCATGCTCAGCGGCGCGACGGCGGCTCCGGCCGTACACGTCCACAAGGGCCTGGCCGCGTACGACGCCCGCCACCGGCATTCCCTGGGCCTGGCGCTGGCCGCGCTGGGCGACGCCGACCTGGCCGTCCTCGAGCAGGCCGTGGACCTGTTGTCCGAGGACGGGAGGGCGCTGGCCGAGACGCTGAACAGGTACGCGGTCAGGCTGTTGGAGGCCGGTCGGCCGGTGGAGGCGCTGGCCCACTCGGAACGCGCCGCCGACCTCTGCGACGAGCTGGACGAGCCCGCCGTCGCCGCTGTCACGTACGCCCAGCTCGGCGCCGCTCTGGCCGTTCTCGACCGCCCGCAGGCCGCGCTGGAGGCGGTGACCTGGTCGCTGGCCGAGCAGGAACGCGCCGCGGAGGCGCGGGGCGGCGAGGCCGGGCTGCTCGGCGTGCGCGCGCAGGCGATCCAGGTGCGCGGGCAGGTGCTGCGCGCGTCCGGCAGGACGCAGGAGGCGCTGGCCCACCTGGTGGAGGCCATGCGTCTGCACGTCCGGCTGGCCCGGCCCGCGGCGGCGGCCGAGGTGGCCGGGACGGTCGCCGACGACCTGCTGGCCGCCGGGCGTCCCGAGGAGGCCGCCGAGTACGCCAGGATCGCCGTCACCGGCCTTCCGCCGCGCACGCTCAGGCATGCCCTGGCCACCCAGCGCCTGGTCAGGTGCCACATGATGCTGGGCGAGGCGCGGGAGGCGGCTGCGCTGGCCGAGGAGCTGATCCGGCTGGCCAGGCGGGCGCCGGGCGAGCTGACGTACCGGGCGATCCTGGCCGATTCGCTCGCGCAGAGCTCGGAGCTGCTGCCCCTGCTGCGGCCCGGCGCGGCGGCGGAGGCCGAGCAGCGGGCCCGCGAGGCCATCGCGATCTACGACGAGCTGCTGACCACGGGCATGAACGCCGAGGCTCTGCACGTCAGCCGGGCGGGCGCCGGGCTGACGCTGGCGGCCGCGCTCCGGCTGCGCGAGCAGCCGGACGCGGCGGTGGGGCCGCTGCGCGAGGCCGTCGCCGCGCTCGAACGCCACGCCCCCGCGAACCCCCTGCTCGGCGGCATCCTGTCCCGCGCCATGCTCATGCTGGGCGACGCGCTGATGGAGTCGGGCCGGGCGCTGGAGGCGAGCCTGGTCTTCCATCGCGGCGCCCAGGTCATCGGCGACGAGCCGGCCGCCGCCGTCGCCCACGCCCGGCTCGGCTTCTGCCAGCAGGAGCTGGGCAGGGACGATGCGGCCGACACCGCGCTCCGGGTCGCGCACGGCCTGCTGCGCGGCCTCCTGACCGCCGGCGGCACCGGCGCGAACGGCGAGCTCACCGAGCTGCTGCGCGACGTGCTGCGCGGCCGGCTGCGGCTGCTGGAGAAGTCCGGCAGGCGCGAGGAGGCGGCCCAGGTGGAGGCCGAACTCCGCAGGACCTAGCCCCCGGGGCGGCGCGGCAAGGGTGGTCAGGGGGTGGCGGCCGCGGCGGTTTCTCTGGCCCAGCGGTAGTCGGCCTTGCCGGCGGGCGAGCGGACCATCTCCTTCACGAACGCGTACGAACGCGGCACCTTGTACCCCGACAACGACGCCCGGCAGTGGGCGTCCAGCTCGGCGGCGGTCACCTCGACGCCGGGACGCGGCTCGACCACGGCCGCCACCCTGCTCCCCCACCGGTCGTCCGGCACGCCGGTCACCACCGCGTCGAACACCGCCGGATGGCCCTTGAGCACGGCCTCGACCTCCTCCGGGAACACCTTCTCGCCGCCGGTGTTGATGCACTGCGAGCCGCGGCCGAACACGTGCACGGTGCCGTCGGCGTCCACGGTCGCCAGGTCGCCGGTGAGCAGCCAGCGGGTGCCGTCGGGGTCGGTGACGAACGTGCGCGCCGACTTGTCCGGGTCGTTGTAGTAGCCGAACGCCACCCGCCCGGACCTGGCCACCGTCCCCATCTGCCCTGAACCCGGCGGAACGGGACGTCCCCGCTCGTCCAGGACGCTGATCCTGGCCGACGGGTTGGGCTGGTAGCGCAGCCCGGTCTCGGGCGTGGAGCCGGGCAGCGCGGAGGCGGTGTAGCCGGACTCCGTCGAGCCGAAGCTGTCCACGATCATGACGTCGGGCAGCAGGCTCTGGAGCCGGTCGCGGACCGCGCCGCTCAGGATCGCGCCGGTCGAGCTGACGACGAACAGCGACGACAGGTCGTACGTGCCCGTCTCCAGCGCCTCGGCCAGCGGCCTGGCCATGGCGTCGCCCGTGATGCTCATGGTGAGCACGCGCTCGCGCTCGACCGCCCGCCACACCTCGCCGGCGTCGAACTTGGGGACGAGCACCATCG
The DNA here is from genome assembly GCF_040630865.1 of Nonomuraea sp. NPDC005730. Lineage (NCBI taxonomy): Bacteria > Bacillati > Actinomycetota > Actinomycetes > Streptosporangiales > Streptosporangiaceae > Nonomuraea > Nonomuraea sp. NPDC005730. Next base: position 158,670 of record NZ_JBEXYK010000001.1, on the reverse strand, counting down.
TCCCGCCCGCCCACCAGCTGATGAAGGTGGCCATCTGCGCGGCGCCGTGCATGAGCGGCGAGGTGGCCATCATGATCATGGGGGCGGCCTTGACGGCCTCGTCTATGACCTCCTGCGGCGTGGTGCGCGGGTCGCCGTACGGGTTGCCGCCGCCGAAGGCCATGAACAGGTCCTCGACGTGCCACATCGCGCCCTTGGGCATGCCGGTGGTGCCGCCGGTGTAGATGATGTAGACGTCCTGGCCGGTGCGCGGGGCGAAGCCGCGTTCCGGATCACCGCGCTCCAGCGCCGCCTCGTACGGCACCGCCGAGGCGATCGACGACTCGCCGCCGACCGCGATCAGGTGGTCCAGCAGCGGCGCCTGGTGCACGACGGCGGCCACGCGGGGGTCGAACTCGACGTCGTAGACCAGCGCGCGCAGGTCGGCGTCCTGGTAGAGGTAGAGCAGCTCGGCCTCGACGTACCGGTAGTTGACGTTGATCGGCACGGCCCGGATCTTGAGCGCGGCCAGCAGCCCGGCCAGGTACTCCACGCCGTTGTACAGGTGCAGCCCGACGTGCTGGCCCGGCCGCACGCCCAGGTCGGCGAGGTAGTGGGCGAGCCGGTTGGCCTCGGCGTCCAGCTCGGCGTAGGTGCGCCGACGGTCGCCGCAGATGACGGCGGTGCGGTCCCCGATCGCGTCGGCGAGCGCCTCGAACAGGTCCGCGTGGTTGAACTCCATCAGGGTCTCTCCCGTCCGACGATCCACATCGCGAAGAACTGGGCTCCGCCGCCGTAGGCGTGGCCGAGCGCCGTGCGGGCGCCGTCCACCTGGTGCTCGCCGGCCTGGCCGCGCACCTGGAGCGCGGCCTCGGCGAACCTGATCAGCCCCGAGGCCCCGATGGGGTTGCTCGACAGCACGCCTCCGGAGGCGTTCCACGGGATGTCGCCGTCGAGGGCCGTGGCGCCGGATTCGGTCAGCTTCCAGCCCTCGCCTTCCGCCGCGAATCCCAGGTTCTCCAGCCACATCGGCTCGTACCAGGAGAAGGGCACGTACACCTCGGCCACGTCGATCTGGCGGCGCGGGTCGGTGACGCCGGCCTGGCGGTAGACGTCGGCGGCGCAGTCCTTGCCGCCCTGGGGGCTGACGGTGTCGCGGCCGGCCCGGAAGATGGGCTCCGAGCGCATGGCGGTGCCGTGCACCCAGGCGGGGGTGCCGGTGACCTTGTGCTCGGCGGCCAGGACCATCGCGCACGCGCCGTCGCTGGACGGGCAGGTCTCCAGGTAGCGGATCGGCTCCCAGAGCATCGGCGTGGACTCGACCATCTTCTGGTCGATGCCGGGGATCCTGAGGTGGGCGTAGGGGTTCTTCAGGGCGTTGAGCCGGTCCTTGACGGCGACCAGCGTGCCGATGTGGCCGGGCGCGCCGGACCTGCGCATGTACTCGCGGATGTGCGGCGCGAAGTAGCCGCCCGCGCCGACCACGAGCGACGCGCTGAAGGGCAGGTGCGTGGACAGCGCCCAGGTGGCGTTGGACTCCGACTGCTTCTCGAAGGCCACCACGAGCACCCGCTCGTGCACGCCGCCCTGGATCAGGCTCGCGCCGACCAGCGCCGTCGAGCCGCCGACGCTGCCGGCGGTGTGCACCCGCATCATCGGCTTGCCCGCCGCGCCGAGCGCGTCGGCGAGGTACGCCTCGGGCATCATCACGCCCTCGAACAGGTCGGGCGCCTTGCCGACCACGACGGCGTCGATGTCCTTGAACGTCAGCCCGGCGTCCTCCAGGGCCCGCAGCGCCGCCTCGCGGACCAGGCCCGCGATGGAGACGTCCCTGCGCTTGGTGGTGTAGTGCGTCTGCCCGACCCCGATCACCGCGCACCGGTTGCCCATGATTCACGCCTCCAGGACCGTGACGAGGTTGTGCTGCAGGCAGGGGCCGCCGGCGGCGTGCCCGACGGTGCGGCTCGCCCCGCCGTCGAGGATGTGCCGCGCGGCCTCGCCGATGCGGATGAGCCCCGTGGCCATGACGGGGTTGGCGGCGAGCGGGCCGCCGGACGGGTTGATCACCGTGTCGCCGCCCAGTTCGAGCGCCTCGCGCAGGATGAGCTCCTCGTGCGGGAACTGGGCGTGCAGCTCGGCCACCTCGACCGGGCCCTTGCCGACCCCGGCGGCCCGTGCGGCGTCGGCCGCGGAGGCCGACCTGGCCAGGTCCCGCATGCCCAGGTAGTGGGGCTCGATGCGGTGGGCGATGCCCTTGACGAACGCGGGGCGGCTGGTGAGCCGTCCGGCCAGTTCCGCCGTGGCCAGCACGATCGCCGCCGCGCCGTCCGTGACGGGAGGCACGTCCGTCTTCCTGAGGGGTTCGACCGCGACCTCCTCGCCATCCGGTTCGGGCAGGTCGAGCGCGTACGGGTTGCTCCTGCCGTCCGCCCTGGACCTGCGGACGACCTCGTCGAGCCGCTTCCTGTCCGCGTCGAGCGCGTTCGCCTGGAGTGCGGCCAGGGAGAGCTGGTCGAGGCCGAGGGGTTCCAGGTAGTAGGGGTCGAGCTGGAGGGTCATGAGGGTGCGCAGGTCGCCGAGCGACGACTTGCCGAAGCCGTAGACCAGGGCGGAGTCGATGTCGCCGTGCTGGAGGCGGACCCACGCCTCGTACAGGGCCCAGGCGCCGTCCATCTCGACGTGGCTCTCGGAGACGGGTGGCCAGGCGCCGAGCGCGTCCAGGGCGCTGACGAACGAGAACGGCGCCCCGGCCAGGTAGTCGCAGCTCCCCGAGCAGGTGAAGCCGAACCTGGTCAGCCCGGTCCGCTCCTTGACCTCGCTGATCACGGGCAGGATCAGCTCGGGCTCGGTGAGCCCGGTGTCGTGGTCGGTGTGGACGGTCTGCGCGAACGCGACGATCGCGACCTCTCTCATGACAGCTCCACGTCGGGCTCGCCGGTGGGGGCGAACCAGCGGATGTTCGCCATGGACTTGCTCCGCTCCTCCTCGGGGGCCCAGACGGCCCTGACCCGCATGCCCTGGCGCACCTCGTGCGCGGGTACGTCGCCGATCAGGGCGATCATGGGGATGTCGGCGTTGTCGAGCAGGATGTAGGCGGAGACGAACGGCACTTCCGGCGCACGCGGATCCGGCAGGTTGTTGATGGCGAACGTGGTGATCGTCCCGGTGTCAGGCAGTTCGAGCGTCTCCGGGATGAGACCTCCGCACTGGGGGCAGGACATCCGGTACGGCACGTACACCTGGTCGCACCGCTCGCAACGTCCGCCGAGGAAGACCCCGCGCTCGACGCCCTCCAGGAAGACGCGGAGCGAGCCGCCCGCCTGGAGGCGGTACTCCGCCCGCACGTTGCACACGATCTTCGTGACCTCGGGCGCGAAGTGGGAGATGTCGGTGATGTGGCCCGTGGGCCGGTCGCGCCACACCGGCCAGACCCGGGAGCCCTTCGACAACGCCTTGGGGCCGTCGGCGGCGACGGCGTGCACGAGCGCGGTGTCGGCGCCGTCCAGCAGGATCGTGGCCCAGGCGAAGGGCCGTTCGAGCGGGTGGTTCGCCAGGGGTTCGGGCACCCAGGCCCAGGAGGTCACCGTGCCGGCCGGGCCGACCTCGACGTACTCGGAGGTGACGGGGTCGCCGGTGGCGGGGTCGTACTCGAGGGGCGGCACGAGCACCTTGCCCTCTTTCGTGCGCACTCCGACGATGCGGCGGCCGCGTAGCTCGGTGAGGAAGCGCCCGATCACCGGCCCGGTCGTCCGGGTGTAGCCGCCGGGGAACTCCAGGACGTGCTGGGCGACCAGCGGATCGTCAGATGGCACGGTCGTGACCCTCCCAGTACGGTGCGCGGAGCTTGCGCTTGAGCAGCTTGCCGTTGGGCTCGCGGGGCATCTCCGCGATGAAGTCGACGCTCTTGGGCCACTTCATCCGGGCCAGGCGGCCCTCCAGCGAGGCGATCAGCTCGGCCGCGAGCTCGGGCCCCGGCGCGACGCCCGGAGCGGGCTCGACGACGGCCTTGATCTGCTCGCCCCAGTCGTCGTCCGGGATGCCGAACACGGCCACGTCCGCGACCTTGGGGTGGATCATGAGCTCGTTCTCGATCTCGGCCGGGTAGATGTTCGTCCCGCCGGAGATGATCATGTCGGCCTTGCGGTCGCAGAGGAAGAGGAAGCCGTCCTCGTCCAGGTATCCGATGTCGCCGACCGTGAAGTAGTCCTTGAGCCGGTTCGCGGCGGTCTTTGCGGGGTCGCCCTTGTACTCGAAGGGCACGCCCATCATCTTCATGTAGATCGTCCCGGGGGTGCCGGTCGGCACGGGTTCGCCCTGGTCGTCCGCGATCAGCAGCTCGCTGATCGGCCAGGCGGAGCCGACCGTGCCCGGATGCGCCTTCCAGCCCTCGGGTGTGGCCAGGGTGCCGCCGCCCTCGGTGGCCGCGTAGTACTCGTAGATGCAGTCACCCCACCACTCGAGCATCGCCCATTTGACCGGGACCGGGCAGGGGGCGGCGGCGTGGATCATCCACCTGAGCGAGGACAGGTCGTACTTGGCCCTGGTGGCCTCGGGGAGCGCAAGCAGGCGCTTGAAGTGCGTGGGGACCAGGTGCGAGTTGGTGACGCGGTAGCGCTCGCACAGCCGGAGCGTCTCCTCGGCGTCCCATCTGTCCATGTAGACGAGGGTGTGGCCCATGTGCAGGGCGCTGCCGCCGAACTGGGTGACGGCCGTGTGGTAGCTGGGCGAGGTGACCAGGTGCGCGTTGGGCGGCCCGGACGTGATGCCGAACAGGCCGAGCAGGAAGGTCATCAGCTCGGCGCCGTCGTCGGGGTCGAGGCCGCTCAGCGTGCGTCTGACGCCCTTGGGCCGGCCGGTGGTCCCCGAGGTGTAGTGCATGGTGGCGCCGGCCGTGCGGCCGGGCGGCGCGGTGTCCGGTTGCCCGGCGGTCAGCTCGCTCGCCGGGCGGAAGCCGTCCTGCCCGCCGTCCCCGAGGAGGAAGCGGCGGTGCGGCTCGATCGCCTCGGCTCCCCTGGCGCCCTCCTGGAGGAAGCGGGGGTGGACGAAGAACGCCTTGGCCTCGCTGTCGGACACGATGTAGCCGATCTCCGGGCCGGTGAGGTGCCAGTTGATCGGCGTGTAGTACCAGCCGGCCTGGAGCGCGGCCAGATAGAGGACGAGGCCGTCCGCGCCGTTCGGGACCAGGCCGCAGATTCCGTCGCCCGGCTCCAGGCCGAGCTCGCGTAACCCGTGGACGAGGCGGTTCGAACGGGCCAGGAGGTCACCCGCGCGGTGCTCCGTGCCGTCGGGGTCGACGGCCGCGATCCACTCGGGATCCGCCTGCGCCAGCCTCCAGAAACCGAGCGTGCCCATCTGATCTCCTCAGCTCAGGCGTAGCAAAACAGGAACTTGTTCTCGTTTGCTGTGGGGAGCGTATCCCGCGGGTAAAGTTCGTAGCAAGCGCTTGATTCAGTAGCTTCTGGGACTTGGGAGGCGTACATGGAGCTTCTGCCGATCAGCACCCCGCACTGCCGGGTGGAACGCGACGGCCACGTCCTGACCGTCACGATGAACCGGCCGGAGGCCCGCAACGCCCTCTCCTCGGACATGCTGATCGGGCTGGCCTCGGCGTGGGCGTACGCGTCGGCCGAGCCCTCGATCCGGGTCGCGATCCTGACCGGGGCGGAGGGCACGTTCTGCGCCGGAGCCGACCTCAAGGCCATGGGCCAACCCTCGACCGATCCAGACGTGCAAGCAAGAGCCGCCCAGATCCCGAATTTTCACTGGAAAGGGCTTCTAAGGGAGGACTTGCCGACAAAGCCCATCATCAGCGCTGTCGAGGGGTACGCGGTCGCCGGCGGCACGGAGCTGCTGGTCGGGACGGACCTGCGGGTGGTGGCGGAATCGGCCACCCTGGGGCTGTTCGAGGCCAAACGTGCGCTGTTCCCCATGGGCGGCTGCGCGGTCCGGCTGCCCCGCCAGATCCCGTACTGCCACGCCATGGACCTGCTGCTCACCGGCCGTTCCGTGACCGCCGCCGAGGCCCTGTCGATGGGGCTGGTCAACCGGGTCGTGCCGGACGGGCGGGCGCTGGCGACGGCCCGGGAACTGGCGGCGGACATCGCCGGTTCCGGGCCCCTGGCGGTCCAGGCCATCCTGCGGACGTACCGGGACACCCTGGGCATGCCGGAGCCCGAGGCCCTGAAGGTGTCGGACGACCTGGGCTGGCCGGTGATCGGTTCGGAGGACGCCAAGGAGGGCACCCGCGCGTTCCGCGAGAAGCGCCCGGCCCGCTACGAAGGCCGCTGACCCCTTCCAGCGACCCCGGCCGGAGAGACGCACGTCACATCCGTTCCTGTCACATCGGGTCAGGCTGCCCCGTCCGAGAGGTGGAAGCAGTCGACGACGACAAGGAGCGCGTCATGGAAGCCCGTCTGAACCTCTTCGAGAACCCGGTCGCGGCCAAGGTTATGAAGCACCTGATCAGCACCAACAAGGTCATCGTGGACTCCAGCCTCCCGCACGCCACGCAGGAGCTGGTGAAGATCCGGGCCAGCCAGATCAACGGCTGCGGCTTCTGCACCGACATGCACACCAAGGACGCCGCGCACGCCGGGGAGACCCAGATCCGGCTCAACCTGGTCGCCGCCTGGCGGGAGGCCAAGGTGTTCACCGAGGCCGAGCGGGCCGCGCTGGAGCTGGCCGAGCAGGGCACCCGCATCGCCGACGCCGCCGGCGGCGTCCCGGACGAGGTCTGGGCGAACGCCGCCAAGCACTACGACGAGGAGCAGCTCGCGGCGCTGGTGTGCCTGATCGCCCTGATCAACACCTTCAACCGGGTGAACGTCATCATCCAGCAGCCCGCGGGCGACTACGTGCCCGGCATGTTCGGCTGACGGAGAGCCGACGGAGAACCGCGGCCTGCGGGAAGCAGTCAGTCCCGCAGGCCGGCCAGGCGGGACGGGTCGAGGTCGCGGGCGTCGACGAGCAGCACGCGGTCCTCCGGCGGCGGGCGCAGGGCCAGGCGGTCGGCCACGTCGCGGGGGCGGTAGCCGAGCAGGAAGCGCAGCGCCATGCCGCCGAGGCAGCGGCACGTCGAGATCAGGCTGGTGCTCGTCGAGGTGGTACGGCACGTATAGGACCGACACGTCCCCGCGGTAACAGCCGGGCGATCAGTCCCGGGTGATGCGGTCGAGGCGTTCCAGGGCCTCCGCGTACTCCTCCACGAGCCCGAACACCACGTCCTTCGTCGAGCGCACCTGGTTGGTGAGGCCGATGACCTGCCCGGCGGGGAACGTGGCCAGCTCCGAGGCGTCCGAGCGGCCGATCCGGCGCAGGGCGTCCGAGACGAGCATGAACTGCAGCGGCATCGGCAGCGTGCCCGGCGACTCCTGCGACTCCCACGCCTCGGTCCACTCGTTCCTGAGCAGGCGGGCGGGCTTGCCGGTCCAGCTCCGGGAGCGCACGGTGTCGCGCGAGGTGGCCTCCAGGATGCGGCGTCTGGCCATCTCGGGAGTGTCGGCCTCCTCGACGGTGAGCCAGAGGGAGCCGGTCCAGACGCCCTCCGCGCCCAGCGCCATGCCGGCCGCCATCTGCCGGCCGTTCCCGATGCCGCCCGCCGCGAGGACGGGGACGTCCACGGCGTCCACCACCTGCGGGATGAGCACCATGGTCGAGATCTCGCCGGTGTGGCCGCCGGCCTCGGTGCCCTGGGCGACGACGACGTCCACGCCGACCTCGACCTGCTTGAGCGCGTGCCGCGGGGTCGAGGCGAGGGCGGCGACCTTGACGCCGTGCCGGTGGGCGAGCTCCACGACGTCGGCCGGGGGCGGGCCGAGGGCGTTGGCCAGGAGGGCGATGGGGTGGCGCAGCGCGACCTCGACCTGGGGACGCGCGGTCGCGTCGGTCCAGCCGAGCAGGACCCGGCCGGGGTCGGCGTCGGACGACAGGTGCGGCACGCCGTGCCTGCCCAGCAGGTTCTCGACGAACGCGCGGTGCCCCTCGGGGATCATCGCCTGCAGACGGCCGACCAGCTCCTCGGGGGCGAAGTCGGCGCCCTCGTAGGAGGCGGGCATGACCACGTCCACCCCGTACGGTTTGCCGTCGACGTGGTCGTCGATCCACTTGAGCTCCATTTCGAGCTCTTCCGGGGTGAAGTAGAGCGCGCCGAGCACTCCCATGCCGCCCGCGCGGCTGACCGCGGCGACCACGTCCCTGCAGTGGCTGAAGGCGAAGATCGGGAGCTCGATTCCGAACATGTCCGTGACCCGTGTCCGCATGGCCCGACGATAAGCCGCGCCACCACCGAACTGCAACGTGTTCTACTCTAGAACCTTTTGTCGGGCGGCTTCCGGCTTGGAACGCGTTCTAGCGCGGCAGCCGGCGCCAGAGCGGCCGGGGCAGCAGGCGCAGCAGGCCGAACGCCGGGCCGAGCGCCCGCGGCACCCACACGGACGACGCGCCCTCGCGCAGCGCGCGCACGGTGGCCAGGGCCACCTGGCGGGGCGTCGAGGACAGCGGCGCCGGCGGCAGGCCCTTCGTCATCCGGCCGATCACGAAGCCCGGACGGACGATCAGCACGCGCGCGCCCGATCCGTGCAGCGCGTCGCCGAGCCCCTGCGCGAACCCGTCGAGCCCGGCCTTGGCCGAGCCGTAGACGAAGTTGGCCTTGCGCACCCGGGCCCCGGCGACCGACGAGAGCACCACGAGGGTGCCGTGCCCCTGCTCGCGCAGGACCCTGGCGGCGTGCAGGTCCACCGAGACGTGGCCGCCGTAGTTCACCGCGACGGCCTCGGCGGCGGCGGCCGGGTCGGCGTCGTAGTCGTCCTGGCTGCCGAGCACGCCGAACGCGGAGATCACCACGTCGAGGTCGCCCACCAGCTGCCCGGCCCTGGCCAGGACGGCGGCGTGCGACCCCAGGTCCAGCGCGTCGAACGGCAGGACGTGCACCTCGGCGGCGAGGTCCGCGGGCGGCGTGAGCTCGCCCCTGGCGGCCAGCACGACCCTGGTCGCGCCCAGCCCGACCAGCAGCCGGACGATCTCCAGGCCGATCTCGCTCCGCCCGCCCAGCAACAGCACGCTGTCCACGGCCCCGAGCGCGTTCCTCACGCCGCCCTCCGCCCCGGAGCGGCGGCTGCACGGCGCACGTCAGAAGTGTCGGTCACAGTCGTAGTCTCCTGGACAGGTCCGAGCGGAACAGGCCCTCCGGGTCGGCCTCGTCCCTGATGCTCCGCCATCGTTCCAGTTCGGGGTACATCGCCGCCATCATGTCGGCGCGCAGCCGCGCGTCCTTGGCCAGGTACACCCGTCCCCCGGCCTGCGCCACGCGCTCGTCGAAGCCGCGCAGGAGCCCGCTCAGGCCGCGCTGACCGGCCGGGATGTCCAGGGCCAGGGTCCAGCCGGGCACGGGGAAGGACAGGAACCCGCCCGAACCGGGACCGAACCGCTTGAGCACGGTCAGGAACGACACCGTCCCGTGCGCCGACAACGACCCGACGATGCCGCGCAACGTCTCCTCCGCGCCGAACGGCACCACGAACTGGTACTGCACGAAGCCGCGCGAGCCGTACATCCGGTTCCAGCCCTCGACGAAGTCGAGCGGGTGGAAGAACGGCGCGATGCCCTGCGTGATCGTCGCGCTCCGCGGCGCCCTGCGGTACCAGACCTCGTTGAACGCCCGCACGCTGAGCCCGTTGAGCAGGCCGTCCGGCACCCACGGCGGCGCGTGCAGCCGGGCGCGCGGCGCGAAGACCGGCGGCTGCTTGTCCGCGTCGCGGGGCGCGTGGTCGCCCCTGGTCAGGACGCTGCGGCCAATCCGGCGGCCGCGGGCCAGCAGGTCGATCCAGGCCACCGTGTAGCGGTAGCGGTCGTCGGTGCGGGTCATGACGTCGAGCGTCTCGTCCAGGTCGGCGGTGCGCCGTACGTCCACCCGCATCCGGGCCGTCTCGACCGGCACGCAGCCGAACGTCGCCTCGGCCACCACCCCGGTCAGGCCCATGCCGCCGAGGGTCGCCCGGAAGAGCGGGTCACCGGGGCGCAGCACCCTGGCGGCGCCGTCGGCGGTCACCAGGGTGAGGGAGCGGACGTGCGCGCCGAAGGAGGAGTCGCGGTGGTGGTTCTTGCCGTGCACGTCGGCCGCGACGGCCCCGCCGACCGTGACGTGCCTGGTCCCGGGGCTCACGGGCACGAACCAGCCGCGGGGCACCAGCGCCGTCATCACCTCGTGCAGGCTGACCCCGCCCGCCGCGGTCACGACGCCGGTGCGCTCGTCGAAGCTCCAGGCGTCCAGGCCGGTGCAGTCGAGGACGAGGCCGCCGGCGTTCTGGGCGGCGTCGCCGTACGAGCGGCCGAGCCCGCGGGCGACGACACCGCGGCCCGGCGCGGCCACCACCAGGTCGCGCAGCTCGGCCAGGGAGCGCGGGCGCCGCAGCACGGCGGGGGTGGGCGAGGTGCGGCCCCAGCCGGTGAGGAACGTGCTCACGCGTAGATCCCCAGCCCCACCAGGACGACCAGCGCGGCGGCGAAGACGAGGGTGGGCCGGTCGCGGATCACCAGCTCCTCGGGCTCCTCGCCGCTGCCCCGCTCGACGAGCAGGTTGTGCCGGAGCACCAGGAGCAGGAACGGGACGATGCTCAGCCCGTAGAACACGTTCTCGTGCGCGTTCAGCGCCCACAGGCAGTACGTGACGATCATCGCCCCGGACGCCATGATCCGCACGTGCGTCAGGTACGCGGCCGGGTAGGCGGCGAGCGTGGCCCGCGTCCCCGACACGCCCCGCGATCGCAGCTCGGCCTCGCGCTTGCCGGCCACGAGCTGCAGCGCGGCCAGCGAGACGACCACGAGGAACCAGCCGGTCACCGGCACCCCGACGGCGACGGCGCCGGCGTAGGCCCTGATCACGTGGCATCCGGCGACCGCGATGAGGTCCACGACCTCCTGGTGCTTGAGCCAGGTCGTGTAGGCCAGGGTCAGGGCTACGTACCCGGCGACGACCGCGGGCGACTGCCAGCCGCCGGTGAGCGCGGCGACCGCGGGCCCGAGGACCAGCAGGACGACGCCCGCCACCCGGGCCGTGCGCACCGACACCGCGCCGGAGGCGACGGCCCGGCGGCGCTTGCGCGGGTGCAGCCGGTCGGCCTCCACGTCGGAGGCGTCGTTCAGCAGGTAGGAGCCGCTGGCGGCCAGGCAGAAGGCGGCCAGGACGAGCAGCGCCGCGAGCAGGCGGCCCGGCTGCCCGAGCACCCCGGCCGCCATGGGGGCGGCCAGGACGAGCAGGTTCTTCAGCCACTGGCGCGGCCGGGCCGCCCTGACCAGGGCCAGCGCGGGCGCGGGCGACCAGGGCCGGGCGACCACGCCCTGGCTCATGCGGACCGGCGGCCGCGCAGGGCGAGCAGCAGGCCGCCCAGGAGCAGGACGACCCCGACCACGCCGAGCACGATCGGCAGCGTGGTCCTGATCAGGTTGATCTGGCTCTTGCCCTCGGAGGCGCTGTCGACCAGGCCCTTGACCGTGTCGTCGGTCATCTTGGCGGTGGCCACGAACGCCTTGGAGCGCTCGATGCCGTCCTGGCTCTTGAGCACCTCGTTGCGCACCTGCTCCTGCCTGACGGGCGCGCCGGTGGTGGGCTCGATCCAGTAGGTGACGGTGCCGGAGTAGAACCGGTTCAGCTGCACGTCGCCCGAGGTGCCCATGCCGAACCAGGCGGCGGGCGCGTTCAGCGTCTGCGTCCTGGTCTCGGGGACGGTCTGCTCGAACTTGTACGTGGCCAGCCCGTTGACCTGCTCCTCGCCGACGAACCTGGCGTCGAACGCCTTGCCCGCGCTGGCGTTGAAGACCTGGTAGGTCTTCTTCTCCACGTCGAACGGGAACTTGTAGATCTGGCCCTGGAGCTGCACCGGGGCCTTGTCGATGCTGGCGCCGCAGCAGTTGAGGCCGACGCCGGAGCGCTTGTCGAAGGCGCTGCGCCGCTCGCTGAAGTTGATGCCCGGCTTGCTGTTGGTGACGTCGTTGACGGCGGTGAACTCGTCCCAGACGACGCGGTCGTCGTTGGCCTCCTTCACGTCACCGCGGGTGGTCACGATGATGTCGAGGTCGGCGGTCAGCACCTTGCCGTCCGGGATGCTGAAGTACTGGGCGCCCGTCGCGTGCAGCTTGCTGATGCTGTACTGGTCGCCCTTGGCGGCCATGAAGGCGGGCGCGACCTGGAGACGTACCAGGGGAGCCAGAACGATGAGGAATGCCCCGACGGCGATGAGGACGCTGCCAACGACGACCCGGTTCATGGACCCTCCATGTGCGCAGGTGCACTGACGCCTGTTTGGGTGGTTAAGTACTGAAACGAACTACCTACTCGCCGGTATGTTATTGCGACGAGTGACCGACGTCACCAGGGATGCGGAAACGTGACCGAAACAGGTTCTACTTCGGGCGGGGTGCCGGTGGTCTCAGGACACCAGACCTCGCTCGACGGCGTGCGCGCCGTGGCCGCCTTCGCCGTCCTGCTGTTCCACGTGTCCATGGAGGCGGGGACGGCGCTGGACCCGGGGTTCCTGGGCGGCGTGCTGTCCAGGGGCGAGATCGGCGTGCCGATCTTCTTCACGCTCTCCGGCCTGCTGCTGTACCGGCCGTGGGCGGCGCAGGTGCTGCTCGGCGACCGAGCTCCGGACACGCGGCGCTACCTGTGGAAACGCTTCTTCCGGATCATGCCGGCGTACTGGCTGGTGGTCGCCGTGGCGCTGCTGCTGTGGGGCGACGCGCACCGGGCCGACCCCTGGACGTGGGCGCAGATGTTGTTCCTCGTGCACACCTACGACATCACCCCCTGGTGGTACGGCCTCGGCCCCAAGGGGCTCGGCCAGATGTGGAGCCTCGCGGTCGAGCTGACCTTCTACCTCACGCTCCCGCTGATGGCGGCGGTGCTGCGCAGGTTCGCCCTGCGCGGCGATCCCGACCTGCGGACCAGGGGACGGCGGCTGCTCATCGGCCTGGCCGTCTTCGGCGCGCTGTCCTACGTGTACACGGTCTTCGAGTACTTCCCCGACTACCGGCCCTGGATGAACGTGTGGCTGCCGCGCTCCTGGACGTTCTTCGTGCCCGGCATGGCGCTGGCCGTGCTGACGGTCTGGGCCAGGGCCGAGGACGGCCGCGCACGGCGGCTGAGCGCCGCGCTGGCCTCCTCCTGGGGCACGTTGTGGGTCATCGCGGGCCTGGCCTACCTCATCGCCGCCACGCCGCTCACCGGGCCGCGCGCGGTCGGCCTGGGCAGCATCTGGACCGCGTTCACCGAGCAGGGCCTCTACACGCTCGTCGCCTTCTGCCTGGTCGCCCCGGCCGCGCTGGCGGCCGGACGGCCCACGCGGGTGCACGAGGTGCTCGGCGGCCGGGTGATGAGCTACCTGGGCCAGATCTCCTACGGCGTCTTCCTGTGGCAGTTCGTCATCCTCTACCTCTGGTACGACTTCACCGGCCAGCGGCCGTGGACCGGCAACCTCCTGGTCAACCTGGTCGCCGTCACCGCCATCACGGTCACCATGGCCGGGCTCACCCACCGTTACGTGGAGGAGCCCGCCAGGCGGCTGATCCGCCTGGTGCCTCAGCGCGCCGCCGGGCCCGGCTCGCCGAAGGCCACCGCCCTGAGGCAGAACGCCTGACCCTGCGCCCCGGCCGCGGTGATCCGCATGCCCTTGCCCGGCCCGTCGTGCGGCACGTAGAACAGCGCGCCCATGGCGCCGGTCGCGGGCAGCGTGGCCGCCCGCTGCGCCTCGCCGACCACCACCACGACCTGCACGGGCCGCGGGCTGACGTACGACATGGCCACCACCACGCCGGGCCCGCCGAAGGACTCGACCGGGAACTCCTTGCCCGCCGGGTAACACTTGCGCCCCTTGACCGCGTCGAAGAACGGCACCACCCGCCCCACCAGGACGAGCTTGCCCGTGTCGTCCAGCACGTACGGCTCCGACGAGGGCCGCGGGTCGCGCATGCGCTCCCTGGTCTCGGCGTCGACCAGCGGCGCCAGCACGTACGAGGTCATCCGGCGCTCCCCGTTCCACGGCAGGACGATCCCCGGCGGCACCGGACGGGCGTAGATGTCGGCCTCCCCCGCCGCCGCGGCCAGCGAGGCCCTGGCGTTGTCCAGGTACGTCCTGACCCGGTCGCCGGTGAGCGTGTCGCCGAAGGTGTTGATCGAGATCAGCGACACGACGAGGAAGACGGCGGTCAGCGCGCCGCCGACGGCCGGCATGCTCGGCGGCACCGGCCGGCGTAAGGCGTCGGGCTCCTCCTCCACCGGCATGACGGCCAGCGCCAGGCAGAGCGCGAAGAGCACGGCGGCGTCGGCGACGTACCGGGTCTCGGCGCCGACCAGGTCCCAGGCGGTGGCCCGCGCGATCACGGTGGGCACCGCGTCGGCGACCACCACGTAGGCCGCCAGGATCGCCCACGCCCGCCAGGCCCGCCTGCGGTACACGCAGGTGACCACGACCAGCGCCGCTAGCACCGCCCACGCCACGGCCACGGTCACCGGGGCCGGGTCGGCCAGCCCGCCGGTCGAGGTGACGCCGCCCCAGCGCAGCGGGCCGCCGACCGCCCCCGTGGGGAAGGTCTCGCCCAGCAGCCTGCGCAGCAGCCCCGGGACCACCTCGGCCTTCGGGCCGGTCAGCGCGTCGGCCCCGGCGGTGTCGCGGCGCAGCCAGTAGAGCAGCGCGTACCCGGCCAGCAGCAGGCCGTGCGCCCACCAGACGGGCCTGCGCAGCTCGGCGAGCAGGGCGCGGGCCCACAGGCCCCGGCCGAGGTAGGCGCTGCTGACGCCGAGCACCACGAACGGGATGAACACCCCCTTGGTGGAGAAGGCCATCCCGACGGCGGTCCAGGCCAGGGCCCGCCAGCGGCCCTTGCCCTCGCGTACGTACCTGACGTGCGCGGCCAGCGCCGCGATCAGCGCGAGCTGCAGCGGCACGGCATTGAGCGCGGCCGACCACCAGCTCATGGCGGGCACGGTGAGCGGCGCGAACGCGTAGACGGTCAGCGCGGCGAGCACCGCCGCCCGGTCGCCGAACAGCCGCCGCAGCAGCACCAGGAACATGACCGAGGCGGCCCCCTGGATCGCGACGGTCACGAACGACACCAGCGCCCAGCTGTACGGCGCGACCGACGTGAGCAGCCACACCAGCCCGAGCGCGCCCGGCATGAGGTGCCCTTTGTGCACCCTCATCAGGTACTCCCAGGTCGGCCCGCTGTCGCCGGCCCCGGCCACGAAGAGGAAGTCGTCCTCGACGAAGTAGGCCTTGCTGAGCAGGCTCGCCCGGAACACCAGCGAGATCAGCACGATCAGCAGGCCCACGCCGATGACCGGCCCGGTGCGCACCGCCGGGATGGTGATCTGGAAGGGCTCGGCTCGCTTGACGTCTTCAGCCATGGACGTATCCCTCCACTGCAGTAAGCTCCGCGCCGTGGACACCGAACCGTTCCGAGCGGATCTCGGCAGATCCGTCCGGTTGCTGCGCGCCTTCCGTCTGGAGCAGAGCGACCCCGACTTCTTCTACGGCACCCTGGCCAGGGACACGGTGGCCCAGCTCGCCACCTACACCGACCTGGCCGGCGCGACCGTGGCCGACATCGGCGGCGGCCCCGGCTACTTCGCCGACGCCCTGCGCGCGGTCGGCGCGCGGCCCCTGTGCGTCGACTGCGACGCCGGTGAGATGCGCCTGCGCGACGGCGTGCCGCCCCGCGACGCCGTGCTCGGCAGCGCGCTCGACCTGCCGCTCGCCACCGGCTCGGTGGACGTGTGCTTCTCCTCCAACGTGCTGGAACACGTGCCCGACCCGCTGCGGATGGCCGACGAGATGGTCCGGGTGACCCGGCCGGGCGGCGTGGTCTACCTGTCGTACACGATCTGGTTCTCGCCCTGGGGCGGCCACGAGACCTCTCCCTGGCACTACCTCGGCGGCCACTACGCGGCCCGCCGCTACGCCCGCACCCACGGCAAGCCGCCCAAGAACGTCTACGGCGAGAGCATGTACGCCATCGGCGTGGCCAAGCCGCTGGCCTGGGCGCGTGGGAGGCGCGACGTGGAGGTCCTCGACGCGGTCCCCCGCTACCACCCACGCTGGGCCAGGCACGTCGTCCACCTACCTGGCATCCGCGAGCTGGTCACCTGGAACCTGCTCCTCGTCCTGCGCCGCAGGTGAGCGCCGCCGCGACAACCACAGGGCGGCCACCACGCAGCCCGCGCCGAGCAGGCCGCCGCCGATCGGCGCCACCGTGCCGAGCAGCAGGATCCAGCGCCGGTAGGCGGCCGCCGTCGCCAGGGCCGCGGCCACGTCCGGCTCGGCGGTGCGGAAGGCCGCGTCGAGGGCGGTGAGACGGCCCCGGCCGTCCGCGGTGACCAGCGTCTCGGTCACCTCCTCCAGCGTCCTGACGGGCAGGCCGCTGACCGGTTCGACCCAGTACGTGCGCCGGATCTCGGCGTACCGGCCGAGGCCGACGTCGCCCTTGCCGGGCAGGCCCAGCAGGCGGCGCGGCAACGGCGGCGTCTCGCCGGGCACCAGCTGGCGCGGCGTGCGCTGGACGTAGCGGTAGGTCTCGACGCCGCGCACCCGCTCGACCCCGTCGAAGACGGCCGTGACCGGACGGCGCAGGCGCAGGTCGAACAGCGGGTAGTCGCGGCGCTCCGCGTTGAACGGCCAGCGGAAGACCTGCCCGGTCTGCCGGACGGAGACGTCCTCGTCCAGGTACTCGCCGCAGCAGTTCACGATCTCGCCGGTACGCCGGTCGAAGGCCAGGCGGCGCTCGTGGTAGTCCAGGCGGTGGCCGTCGCGGGTGGCCAGGGAGACCGACTCGCCCCACACCGCGCGGTCGTCGTCGCCGGCCAGCACGTCGCCGATCAGCCACCGGGTCTGGACCAGGTCGCCGGTCGTCTGCCGCATGGTCGCCGGGTCCACGTACGTCGCCGACCCGGCGGTCGCCCTGGTCATGCTCTGCTGTTCCAGGGGGGCCTTGAGCACCCGGTCGTAGACGTACAGGCGGCTCAGCGGGATGAGCGTCAGCAGGAAGGCCCCCACGGCGGCCAGCACCAGCGCGAGGCTCCTTCGGCTCGGGGCGGTCACGGCCGGGGCACCGCCTGTCCCGGCGTCACGTCGCCCAGGCACAGGCCGGGCGGCACGTCGTGCACGACGATCCGGTCCGCCCCCGGCACGGCCAGCACGAAGACCCTGCCGAAGCCCGCGCGCAGCTTCATGTCGGTGGCGCGGTCGCCCATCCACAGGGTGACCGTCGTGTCGGACCGGGCCGCGTACCCCAGCCTGACCAGGGTGCCCTCCACCCGGGTGACGCGGTTGTCCAGCGGCACCTGGACGGTCCCGCCGGTCGCCGGCCAGCACCGGTCGCGGGTGGTGGGCACGAGCGGGATGCCCTGCACGTCCACCGGCCGCAGCCGGCCCTGGTCGTCGAAGACCAGGCCGTCGAGCGCGGCGGGCGGCGCCTGCATCCTGGCCCTGAGCGCGGGCGTGGCCAGCGCGCCCAGCACCCGCGAGGTCAGGCTGTAGGCCCCGTACGAGTTCGGCAGCACCTCCGTCGGCACCAGCCGGTCGTAGATCACGCTGTCGGGGGCCGCCCTGGCCAGCTCGGCGCGGGCGGTCTCGATGTAGTCGTGCCGCCGCTCGGCCCCCATGTACCCGGCGAAGAGCGTCACCGTGACCAGCGACGCGCCCGCGAACAGCCCGAGCATCGCGCCGGCCGCCCCGGTCACCCGCTCCCGCGCCGGCAGCGCCCTGCGGTACGGCTCCTCCTCGCCGCGCAACGGCAGCAGCACCAGGCCCACGACCAGCGCGAGCAGCGGGACGGCGTCGGCGACGTACCGGGTGTCGGTGCCGACGAACGAGCCCAGCAGGTGCACGCGTCCCCACAACACCGGCAGCGCGTCCGCGACGAGCAGGTAGCCCAGCAGCGTGGCCCAGGCCAGGATCGCCCGCCTGCGGTACCGGCTGGTGACCACCACCAGCGCGGCCAGGACGACGAGGGAGGCGACCACCAGCGGCAGCGGCGGCGAGGCCACCCCCCAGTCGCCGCCCGCGAACCACCGCCACGGCCCGCCGAGCACGGTGGTGGCGAACGTCTTGCCCAGCAGCTCCCACAGGAAGCCCAGGGCCTGGTCGAAGATCGGCAGCGCCCCGGTGTTCGGCGCCGACAATGACCGCTGGACGTAGAGCGCGCCGAAGGCCACCAGCACGGTGGCGTACATGGCCCAGGCGGCCAGGTGGCGGCGCAGCGCGGCGCGCAGGCCGCCGTGGTAGATCGCGGTGAGGGCGAACAGCAGCAGCGGCAGCGCGAACCCCTTGACGAAGCCCAGCAGCCCGACCAGCACCCACAGCGCCGCGGCCACGGCGTGCCGCAGCCGGCCCGTCCGCAGGTGATGCCAGTGCGAGGCGACCGCCATGGGCAGCGCGACCTGGAGGAACACGGTGTTGAGCCCGGCCGCCCACCAGGCGAGCGCGGGCACGGTCACCGGCGCCAGCAGGAAGACCAGCAGCGGCACGAGCGTCGCCGGCCGCCTGCCGAACACCACCCGCGACATGCGCAGCACGCCCAGGGCGGCCAGGGCGTGCAGCGCCAGCACCGTGCCGGCCGCCCACCCCCAGTCGAAGGGGTGCAGCCGGGAGACCAGCCAGGCCACCAGGAAGCCGCCCGGCATGAACTGGCCGAAGTGGATCCGGGTCAGGTAGTCGAAGGACAGGCCGCTCTCCATCGCCCTGGCCACGAACTCGTAGTCGTCCTCCTTGAAGTACGCCTCCTGGACGACGGCCGCCTTGCCCGCCACCGCGGCGGCGATGAGCACGAGCCCGGCCAGCAGGACGCCGTGGCGGCGGACCCAGCGGGCGGCACGCGCCACCGGGCCGGGAACCGTGATGACGGTCCCCGGACGCGGCTTGATCGTGTCGGTCACGGAACACTCGTCATGGTCGGGCCGCCTGCGGCGACGGTGATCGGTACGGTGGTCTGCCTGACCGGCGCGCGCCTGGCCGCCACCTCGACGAGGAGCTGCCCGAGCAGCGGCAGGCAGAGCAGCTGCGCCCACAGGCCACCCGCGCCGAGCGCCACCGCGACCGTGGCGGCCAGGTAGAGCGCGAGCCCGCCGGGCGGCCCGAGCAGCAGGGTCCAGCGCCGCCGCCCGCGCAGGTGCTCGGCCTCCCGCAGCGGACGCGACCAGGCGCTCAGCACGAACGCCACCCCGGCCACGCCCGCCCCGGCCGGGCCGCCGACCCAGTAGCCGAGCACCACGGCGAAGACCGCGACATGCCGGACCCGCGGCCGGGCGGCCAGGACGGGCGCCAGATGACGTCCCGGCCGGCCCCTGCCCACCAGGGCCAGCCCGGCGACGAGCAGCGCCAGCGCCCCGCCCGCCGCGAGCCCCGCCCGGTACGGCTCATCCGGCTCGTAGGTGAGCGTCACCGTCCCGGCCGTGAACGCGGGCAGGAACCAGGCCTGCCGCCAGCCGTCGAGCCGCACCGGCTTGAGCGCCGCGGCCCCCAGCGTGGCCTTCCAGCCGGCGTTGAAGTTCTCGTTGACCACCAGGTAGGCGTCGTCCTGGACGTTCACCTGGACGACCCGCTCGCCGGCCGCCCACTTGGTGACCGGCGTGCGCCGCATGACGGTGGGCCCGGCGGCGGGGCTGCCCGGCTCGTGCCGCACGACGGCCGACTCGACCCGGTACGACTCCCCCGGCCGCACGGACAGCCGGGTCGGACCGGCCACGAGCTGGAGCCGTTCGCAGGTCTCGAAGGTCACCGGCCGGCCGGTGACCACGTCGTGCAGGGTGCCGCCGGTGACGGCGGTGTGCACCTCGTTGCCGTCGATGGTGAGCGTCGGCCCGAAGCCGCACGGCAGCGTGAGCCTGAAGCCGGTCAGCGCGCCGAGCGGCCGCACGCCGGGGAAGGCCACGTCGCTGATCTCGATCGGCCGGCCGCCCGACGCCCCGAACTCCAGCGCGACCTTCCTGGCCGTCATCCCGGGGAAGCGGACGAGCCCGTCCGTGCCGATCCAGCTCTGCCGGACGCCGCCCTCCGCCCGGATCGTCACCCGGACGGGCGGGGCGCCGAGGTAGGAGTCGGGCGTGATGACGCGGATCTGCGACAGCTTCGTCTCGCGGGCCAGCTCGACGTTCAGCGTGGGCCTGGGGTCGAGCGGGTCGGCGAACCAGGCCGTCTTCGGGTCGCCGTCGAAGGCCCAGCGGCCGCCCGCCGCGCCGCTGTCCACCGCGGTGGAGGAGGCGCGCACGCTCAGGGAGTCGCCGGGCAGCGTGCTGAGGCGTTCGATCGTCGCGCGGTCGGTGACCGTGGCGCGGCCCGAGATGCCGTACGCGCCGTCCTTGCCGGTGACGAAGGCGCGGTCGAAGCCGTTGCCGTCGTCGCCCAGCACCTCGTGGCCCTTGGCACAGCTCCAGGCGGCCGAGCCCCGGACGCAGCCGGGCACGTCGCCGGTCCTGGCGACCGCGATCGTGGCCGGCTCACCGGTGTCCTCGCGCGGGTCGGGCACGACGATCGAGCGTCCGGGCCGGACGCCGGGGATGCCGAGCTCGGTGATGCCGACCCGGCCGCCGAGGCGGTTCGCCGGTTCGTCCGCGGTGGCGACGACCTTCACCCGCAGCCGCTCGACCGGCCCCTTCGGCACGGCCAGCTCCTGCGGGTCGGCGGTCGCGCGCACCTTCTGGCGCAGCGAACCGGCGCCGGTCTCCACGACGACCTCGCTGGGCGGCGGCCCGATCGGCGAGTTCTCGAACGCCACCTGGATCGTGGGGATGGTCAGCGGGTCGGCGAAGGTCACCTCCAGCCACTCGCCGACCGCGCCGTTCCAGCCGGTGGAGCGCCAGCTCGTGCGCCGGTCGCCGTCCAGGGCGGCGAAGGGCTGGTGGCCGGGCTCGCGGCTGCCGGCGGCGGCGCCGACGTCGGCCTCGGAGCTGGAGGCGGTGACGCCCGCGACGCCGGTGAGGCCCGCCGTGGAGACGTACCGCGCCCAGCCGGGGTCGAGCAGGTCGTTGGAGGGCGAGCTGCCGCGCAGCGGCTCGTCGGCGGTGAGCGTGGCGCTGGCGTTGCGGCGCAGGTCGGCGAAGGCGACCTCCCTGCGGCGCAGCGTGTCGGTCAGGATCGTGTCGTGCGCGGGCACCTTGACCACGCCCGCGTCGTCGTTGAGCAGGACGGGCCGGTCGTCGTCCAGCAGGCCCTGCTCGGCCAGGGAGAGCACGGACTCCGGCGCGCCGCCGACGCGCAGCGGGCGGGTGGCGTCCACGGTGCCGACCAGCGGCGCGGCGCCGGCCACGCGGTAGATCTCGACGGCCGGGTACGGCTGGTCCAGCCAGGCGGCGGCCCTGCCGTACTGGGCGATGCCGACGCCCGGTCCCATCCGGGCCACGAGCGAGACGCCGGGCGAGTCCTCCAGCGCCTGGTGCACCCGGACCGGCCAGGCCGTGCCGATCGTCGCCCGGTCCAGGTCGTTCCGGACGACCAGGTACGAAACCCCCATCCGGCGCAGCGTTGCGGCCAGCCCCGGCGAGCCCTTGCCGGTGGCCAGGCGGTCGTCCACGGCGGCCATGAGCCGCGAGATGCCGGCCGAGCCCCACGGCACGATCGTGTGCGTGGCCCAGCGGGCCTGCGAGAGCGCCTGCAGCGGCTCGTCCAGGGGGCGGCCCCAGAGGTACTCGCCGCGTTTGGCGCCCGGCACGGCCAGCACCATGCCGTCGCCGGCGTTGCGGTTGAGCCAGGTGATGGCCTGCCGCCAGTAGTCGGGGATGGCGGTGAAGCCGCCGGCGGGGGCGAGGCCGGCGTACAGGACGGGCAGGCCCGACAGGGTCACGAGCCCGGCGGCCAGCACGGTCAGGGGCGTGCGCAGGCGCGGGCGGGCCAGTGAGAGCAGCCCGGCGAGGCCGAGCGCGACGGGCAGCCGGATCAGCGCGTCGAACTTGTGCAGGTTGCGGAAGGCGGCGAGCGGGCCGTCGAGCAGCCCGACCATGAACTGCTCGTGCGGCGTGCCGGGATGGCCGGTGGTGATGATCGCGATCCCGCACAGCAGGCTGATCAGCAGGAACGGCCGCTCGGGCAGCCGGCGCAGGGTGAGCCCGGCCAGGCCGAGCCCGGCCACAACGGCGGTGACCACGATCAGCCACGGGACGGTGGACTGCTGGTGGGCGTCGGGCAGCCAGGTCTGGCCGTCCACGGTCAGGAAGCTGAGCCAGCTCGACGTGCCGCGCAGCGCGTTGACCAGCGACGTCACGCCGGTCGTCGCGGTGGCGGTCTCGATGTAGGGCAGGAAGGAGAAGATGTAGCCGCCGAGCGTGAGCAGCGGGACCGCCCACCACAGCGAGGCGAGCGCGACCAGCGGCAGCCACCAGGCGATCAGCCGGCGTTTGACCGGCCCGCCGCGCCTGGTCAGCAGGTACACCGTCGGCACCACGAGCACGGCCGCCTCGGCCACCGCGTTGACACCGCCGCAGAACAGGAAGGCGAACGCCGACAGCGCGGCCGACCGGCGCGGCGTCAGCTCGCCCTTGGCCCCCTTGACCAGCGGGAGCAGGATCCACGGCAGCACGGCGCTGGGCAGGAACTCCGAGGAGTTGATGCCGATGAGCGCCTGGGCGTGCGGCGCGAGCGCGTAGACGAAGCCGGCCAGGACGCGGGTGTGCGGGCCGCCGACGCCGAACGCGCGGGCGAGCTGGACCACGCCGAGGAAGGCGACGCACAGCACGAGCGACATCCACAGCCGCTGGACGGCCCACGACTCCATGCCCAGCTTGAGGAAGATCGCGTAGAACGGGCCCATCGGGAACAGGTAGCCGTACGCCTGGTTCTGCAGGTGGCCGAAGTAGGCCCCGTCCCACAGGTGCAGCGCCCGGCCGAGGAAGCCCAGCGGGTTGACCGCCATGTCGAGCTTCGTCTCGGGGATGATCTTCTCGGTCGAGGTGTTGAACGCGATGGCACCGAGCAGCAGACAGGAGGCGAGCAGCCGCAGCCTGTGCCTGATCCGGGCCTCGTAGCTCTCGACGGTGGAGTCCCCGCGTTCCCCCGGGGGTCCAGGCGAGGCTTGGGTCACTGAGGGGCTCCGCCGCAATCTTGGAGTTTCGCCAGGATAAGTCCGGTCATGTTAGCCCCAGTTCGGGCCCACGTAAATTCCCCGGCCCAGGTACGGCAGGCCGCGGCCACCTCCGCCCGCCGCCGCGGGTCGGCCAGCTCCGCCAGCGCGCGGCCGGTCACCTCGGCCAGGCTCTCGCCGTCCCGGACGAGCCAGCCGGTGACGCCGTCCCGCACGGAGTCGCGCAGCCCGGCCACGTCGTAGGCCACCGTCGGCACGCCGAGCGCGGCGGCCTCGATCACGGTCAGCCCCCAGCCCTCGAACTCCGAGGCCGTCACGTTCAGCCGGGCGGCGGCCAGCAGGGCGTTCTTGCGCGGCTCGGGCAGGAATCCGTGCAGCTCGACCCGGCCGTCGAGGCCCCGGCCGGAGATCCGCGCGGCCAGGGCGTCGTGCTCGGGGCCGCGGCCCACGACGTGCACCCGCAGGCCCGGCCAGGCATCGCCGAGCTCGGCGGCCAGGTCCACGACGCGCTCGATGCGCTTGTGGCCGATCAGGCGGCCGGCGTACACGAGGGCGGGCTCGCCCGCGGCGGCCGGCGGCTCGCTCCGCGCGGGCTCGGCGCAACCGTTGGGCACGACGGTGACGGGCGCGAGCCAGCGCAGCTTGACGGCCAGGTCGCGCCTCGACGACTCCGAGACCGTGACCGTCAGGCAGCGCCGGTAGACCAGCCGGGCCACCTCGCCCTCCACGAAGCAGCCGATCCGGGCCAGCCAGGCGGGCAGGAAGGCGTGGAACTGCCGGTCGTGGACGTGGTGCACGAGGCTGATCACGGGCGTGCGGCGGCGGACGACGAGCGGGGAGAAGAAGGGGATGCCGTTCATGGTGTCGATGACGACGTCCACGCGCCGCCGGTGGATCAGCAGCCAGAGCGGGATCAGCAGGTAGACGAGGTACGGGTTGCCCATCCTGCGCAGGTCGACGCCGTCGAGCACCTCGGCGCGGCGCTGCCCGCGCTGGCGGCCGGTGACGAACACGACCGAGGCGCCCTGGGTCAGCAGGAACCGGCTGACCTGCCAGGCGTACTCCTCGGCACCGCCGGCCGTGGACTGGTGGGGTTCGCGGAAGTTGAGCATCGCCACGCGGACGCCCGCGAGTGGCCGCTCGTCCGCCGTCGCGTCGCTCGTCCGCGGCTCGATCAGCCGTGCCGTGTCCGCCTTGCGCTCACCGGTAAAGACCACCATCACTCCTCGTCGGCGGGCATGCGGGCATGGCGGAGCCACACTCCGTGCTCGCTGTGTATGGCCCCGCGTCAAGCGGGATGGATCACCTGGTGCCGTAGTTGTAGAGCGGCTGGTTGGGCGGGGTGAGCGACGGTGAGGCCACGTTGACCACCGCGACGGAGGCTCCGACCGCCAGTAGGGCTCCTATCGCCAGGGCCACGAGAAGTCGCAACACGAAGCTCTCCCTTCCTTCCGGTTACGCGGTGTGCCGAGACTAGAACGTGTTTCGTCTTGAATCCATAACATTGGTCAAACCGTGATAAAGCAAGTTACCCTCCGGTACATCATGAAACAGCCGGTCAACGCCGCAGCAAGCGCAGCTCTTTGCCGTCGAAGACCGTTCTCCAACCGGGCGGCGCGGACGGGAACCCGTTCTCGCCCGCGGCCATGAGGAGATACCTGGCGGGCAGTTCGCCGTAGGCACGGGCGGCCAGCAGGTCGCCGGTGCGGCGGTTCAGCGGGTCCTCGCCGCGCACCCGCAACCGGCCGCCGCCGGGCAGGCCGACGAGCAACGTGTCGTCCCAGAGCACCCGGCGGCGGAACAACTTGGTCGCCGGGTCGAGCACCACCCGGCCGCCGTTCCAGGCGAAGGCCCGGTGGGCGCCCCACGGCAGCGACACCAGCGCACCCGGCGCGGGGTCACCGTCCACGATCCGCTGGACCGCCGTCCATTCCGCCGGGTACGTCACCGCCTCCAGCCGGCCGAACGCGCCCAGCGCGAACGTCGGCAGGGCCAGCACCGGGGCCAGCACCCCGACCAGCGCGAGCGCGCCCGACCGCAGGACCGAGGCCAGGCCGACCGCCGTCAGCAGGGCCAGCGGAGCCAGGTGGACCTGGCCGTCGCGCAGCGGCCCGAACCCCGGCCACAGGGCGATGAGCCACTTGAGCGCCTCCCGTCCCGGCTGGACCGCGCCCAGCCCGGCGACGCAGAACCCGGCGGCCGCCGCCACCGCCAGGCCGCCCCACCAGGCGGGCCGCTCGGGGGCCGAGCGGAGGCGGGCGTAGCCGTACAGGCCGGCGAGGACCAGGATGAGCCGGGCGGTCGCCGTCCACCACGCCTCCTGGCCCGGCAGCCCGGCCTCGGCGTTCCAGATGCCGCCGAGCGAGAGCAGGCTGCCCAGTACGCCGAAGGGCCCGTCGGCGCGGGCCGCGAACGCGTCCACGCCCGCCGGGTCGGTCACGGCGCCCGAGCCGAGCGCGGGCACCGCCCACGGCAGGCTGAACGCGACCAGCACCCCGGCGGCGACCGGCACCCTGCGCCGGGCGACGGCGATCGGCATCAGGGTGAGCCAGGACACCAGCATCGCCTGGAAGCCACCCACCGCCGCCGGCAGCAACGCCAGCGCCAACCGCCCAGACCGCGCGAAACCCGCCCGAAGCGTCCCCGGGCGTGCGTCCTCCCAGGTGAGCGCGCGGATCGCCCAGGGCAGCCCGGCCACGCCCAGGAGCAGGGCCCACTGGCCGAGCATGAGCCGCTGGGCGAGGTAGAGGTTCCAGGCGTAGAACGCGGCGGCCACGAGCCGGGCGAGCCTGCGCTCCGGCGGCACCAGCGCCGCCGCCCCGCTCGCGGCCAGCACGAACACGCCGACCAGGGCCGCCTTCTGCACGATCTCCACGGGCAACGCCCTGGACAGCAGCGCCACGACCAGGTCGCTGGGCACCGCCCGGGGGAAGCCGCCGCGGTCGGGCCACAGGGGCGGGTCGGGCACGAAGAGCAGGTCGTACCGGAGCACCAGCCCCCAGCCCAGCGCCGGGCCGAGCGCCAGCACCGCCAGCCCCAGCCCCAGCGCCGCCGGCCCCCAGCGGCCCGCACGGCCTTCGCGCACCGTGACACCGCCTCTCCCTCGCGCCAGGACCGGCAATCCGGGCACAAGGGAGATTAGCCGCCGATGCCTCACATGTGTTACTTGCCGGGCTCGGGGTCCCGGGGCAGGCCGAGCATGCGCTCGCCGATGATGTTGAGCTGCACCTCGGTGGTGCCGCCGTAGATGGTCATGGCCCTGGTCGCGAGCACCGCCCGGTTCCAGTAGCCGGCGTCGCCGAGCTTCATGTCGGCGGCCACCACGGCCTGGGCGCCGAGCAGGCCGACGGCCGTCTCGGAGACGTGCTGGGCGTGCGAGGTGGACAGCAGCTTCCGTACGGACGCGTCGGCGCCAGGCTCGTTCCCGGCGAGCTGCTTGAGCGTGACCCGCAGCGACAGCGCGTTGATCGAGTGCCCCTCGCACACGACCCCGGCCACCTCCTGCTCCTCGGCCGGCGTGAGCTCGCGCCCGAGCCGCCCGAGCCGCCCGATCAGCCCGAGCAGGTCGGGCACGGACGCGCCGGTGCCGCCCGATCCGGACGAGAGCGAGACGCGCTCGTTGGACAGCGTGTTGCGGGCGACCTTCCAGCCGTCGCCGACCTCGCCCACGACCAGGTCGTCCGGGACGAAGACGTCGTCCAGGAAGACCTCGTTGAACAGGTTCTCGCCGGTCATCTCGGTGAGCGGCCGGACGGTGACGCCGGGCGCCTTCATGTCCACGAGGAAGTACGTGATGCCCTCGTGCTTGGTGCCCTCGGAGGAGTTGCGGGCGATGCAGATGCCCCATTCGGCCACGTGGGCGACCGACGTCCAGATCTTCTGGCCGTTGAGCCGCCAGCCGCCCTCGACCTTCTCCGCCTTCATCTGCAGCGAGGCCAGGTCGGACCCGGCGCCCGGCTCGGAGAAGAGCTGGCACCAGATCATCTCGCCGCTGAGCGTCTTGGGCAGGAAACGTTCCTGCTGCTCGGACGTGCCGTACACAGCGATGGACGGCACC
This sequence comes from Nonomuraea sp. NPDC005730, assembly GCF_040630865.1. Classification (NCBI taxonomy): domain Bacteria; kingdom Bacillati; phylum Actinomycetota; class Actinomycetes; order Streptosporangiales; family Streptosporangiaceae; genus Nonomuraea; species Nonomuraea sp. NPDC005730. Next base: position 131,579 of record NZ_JBEXYK010000001.1, on the reverse strand, counting down.
ACCCAGGCCCCGATGATCATCGCGGGCAGCCTGACCTTGGCGGCCTTGAGCTCCTGGGCGATGAGCACCTGCTCCAGCGGCTTGGCCGCACGGCCCCACGGCCTGGGCAGGTGGGGCATGACGAACCCGCGGTCGGCGAGCGCCCGCTTCTGCTCCGGGCCCTCAAGGCGGGCGATCTCGGCGATCTCCGCACGGATGCCCTCGCGCAGCTCCTCGGCGCCCTCGGGCAGGTCGATCTCCATCTCGCGGCCGACGCCCTGCAGGGCGAGCGCGGTCACCGAGGCGGCCCACTCCGCCGACGAGCCGAGCAGCGCGCGCAGGGTGAGGGCGCGCCGGTAGTAGAGGTGCACGTCGTGCTCGAAGGTGTAGCCGATGCCGCCGAACGTCTGGATCGCGTCCTTGGCGCACTGGACGGCCGCGTCGGGGGCCATCACCCCGGCGACGGCGGCGGCGTACTCCAGCTCGCGGCCCTCGGCCCTGGTGGCGTCCCAGACGGTGGCGCGGGCCTGCTCAAGGGCGACGAGCATCCGGGAGATCTTGTGCTTGATGCCCTGGAACTGACCGATCGGGCGGCCGAACTGCTCGCGTACCTTGGCGTAGGCGGCGGCGGCCGTGACGCACCAGGACGCCAGCCCGGCGGCCTCGGCGCCGAGCAGGATCGCGGCCAGGTTGAGCACGTCGGGGCTCTCCACGCCGTCGAGCACACGCTCGGCGGGCACGCTCACCTCCGACAGCTCCACCTTGGCCACCGGCCGGGTCAGGTCGAGCGACCGGACCGGCGTGACGGTGACGGCGGAGGCGTCGACGGCGATCCACTCCTCGCCCTCGGACGTGGTCACCGGCAGCACCAGCACGTCGGCCAGCGAGCCGGCCAGCACCGGGTCGGCCGTGCCGGACACGACCAGCGAGCCGTCGTCGGCACGGGAGCCGGTGAGCGAGCCGGACAGCGCGACGGCGCCCGTCAGCGTGCCGTCGGCGAGGGACTGGAGCAGGTCGTGCCGCTTGGAGGCGTGGATGACCGCGCCGGCCAGCACGGTCGGCACGTACGGGCCGGGGGCGAGCTTCTCGGCCAGCGCCTCGACGGCGACGGCCGCCTCCAGCAGCCCGTAGCCCGAGCCGCCGGACTCCTCGGGAAGGTGCAGGCCGAGCAGCCCCTGCTCGGCCAGGCCCGGCCAGAAGGGCGGACGTTCGTCCGACCCGGATCGCAGCAGCTCCGAGGGGATGTTCCGCTCGGCCCAGCCGCTCACCGAATCGCGGAGCGCCTCGTGCTCCTCGCTCAATCCGATCGCCATTGCTCATCCTCCAGCCAGGTCAAAGTCAGTGCCCGATGCCCAGAACCATATTCTAGAGCATGCTTCTGGCCTAGAGGGGCCGTACCTGCTGGAGGAGTGTGTTCAGATCAGCCCATCGCGCCTTGTTCTTCTCGGGGATCGAGGCCATCAGCATCGCCGGCTTGGTCTTGCCCACCTCGACGATCGTCACCATGGCCTGGGCGGTCTCCGTCTTGCCGCCCGAAACGTAGGTGACCTTGTAACCCAGCGACCAGCCCTTGCCGACCGGCACCTTCCTGGACCCGGTCCAGGAGGTCAGCTCGGCGCCCGCCGGATACTGCGTACGCAGCGCCCAGCGGGCCGCGCGGACGGCCATGTCGCGGTAGTCGGCGTCCTTGGAGGGCTTCTTCTCCGGGGCGTCGCCGGGGAACATGGCCGAGGCGATCACGGTGTGCGGCACCGCCACCTTGCCGATGCGCTGGGCGACGGCGAACGGCGCGAACGACTTGGCGTCCCAGGGCGCGGCCAGGCGCGGGTAGCTGATGCCGCTCGTCCGGTCGGAGATGATCCCGCTCACCACGGACGCCTTGCCCGGCAACGTGGGGAACGCCTTGCTCGCCGGCACCGAGGGGAGCACGGCCGGCGTCTCGCTGGGGGCCGGGGAGGCGGTCGGGGTGGCGGTCGCGGCCGGCACGGGGGCGACGGAGACCGTCGTCCCGGCGGGGTCGCGGGTCGTGGGCACGTCGCCGGAGAACACCACGAAGACCAGCAGCACCGCCGTGACGGTGACGAGGATGGCGCCCGCCAGATAGATCGCGCGGATGGGGATGTCCCCGATGCCGCGCTTGTGCGGCTTGGTGACGACCGGCGTCACGTGACCGGCGGGGCCCGGCCGCGGCGACCTGGGCGCTCCCGGCGGCCACACCTGCACGGGCTGATGCTCCGGCGCCCTCCCCTGCCCCGGCCCTTGCCCATGGACCTGCCCCGGCCCTTGCACGAGCCCTTGTCCCGGCCCTTGCGCGCCCCCCTGGCCCGGCCCCTGCGCCTGTCCCGGCCCCTGTCGGCCGCCACCCTGGAACTGCTGGTTCCCGCCCGGAGGCTGCGGGTGCGGCGGGCGGCCCTGCGGGCCGGACGGGGGCTGCGGGCGCGCCTGGGGACCCGAGGGCGGCCCGGGGTGGGGACGCGCCTGCGGACCCGACGGCGGCTGGGCGGACGGCTGGATGGACGACGGAGCGGGCGGCGTGCGCGGCGGGCCGGACCGGGGAGCCTGAGGCGGTGCCGGACGAAGAGACTGAGGCCCGGACCGCGGCTGCGGGCCCGACGGCGGCTGCGGGCCCGACGGCGGCTGCGGAGCGGGCCGCACCGGCTGGGACGCCCCCGGCCGCGGAGGACGCGGGATCTTGACCGTTTGCTCGGCAGGCGGCACGACGACCTTGCGGAAAGGTTGGGTGTCCTGTGCTGATCTCTCGTCGCCGACGTCCGCCATGGCCTTGAGGTTACGTCACCGAAGAGCAGGATAATTCCTCTATTCCCCCAGCAGAATCTAATTCTGTATGGTCTGCGGACATGAGGGGTTTCTACGAGATCGCAGCCGCCGACCCGGACCGTCCCGCCCTGCTCGGCGACGACGGCGCGACCTACGGCGAGCTGCTCGCCCGCGCCAACAGAGCCTCCCACGGCCTGCTCGCGCGCGGCGTCCGGCCGGGCGGCGCCGTGGTGACCGTGCTGAAGAACGGGCTCGACGCCCTCACCATGATGCTGGCCACCTACCAGATCGGCGTCTACCTGGTGCCGGTCAACTGGCACTTCACGGCCGAGGAGATCGACTACATCGTCGCCGACTGCGGCGCCGACGTCGTCGTCTCCCCCGGCGTGCTCGCGGTCGCCGACCTGACCGACGGCCGGCCGGACACCGCCCCTGAGCACCGCCGGGCCGGCTCGATGATGCTCTACACCTCCGGCACCACGGGCCGCCCCAAGGGCGTGCGCCGCCGGCTGCTCGACCTCACGCCCGAGGACCTCCACCCCATCCTGATGCGCAAGAGCTGGCGGCACTTCGGCCTGCCGTCCGACGGGGTGCATCTGGTGTGCTCGCAGCTCTACCACTCGGCCCCCTACGGCCAGGCGATGATGGCGCTGCAGTTCGGCCACTCGATCGTGGCCCCGGAACGGTTCGAGGCCGCCGAGGCGCTGGCGCTGATCGAGCGGCACCGGGTGACGAACGCGTTCATGGTGCCCACGATGTTCCACCGGCTGCTCGCCGTGCCGGACCGGGAGACCTACGACCTGTCCTCCCTCACCCACCTCTACCACGGCGCCGCCCCCTGCCCGCCGGCCACCAAGCAGGCGATGATCGACTGGCTCGGTCCCGTCCTGTGGGAGTACTACGGCTCGACGGAGGCCGCGGTGGCGACGATGGTGTCGTCCCGGGAGTGGCTGGACAGGCCGGGCACGGTCGGCAGGGCCCTCGACGGGATGGCCTTCACGATCATCGGCGACGACGGCCACGAGGCGGCTCCCGGCGAGCCCGGGACGGTCTACATCGGCGGCATCAACCGCTTCGAGTACCACGGCGACCCCGGCAAGACCGCCTCGGCCATGCGCGGCGCCGCCTACACCCCGGGCGACATCGGCTACCTCGACGCCGACGGCTACCTGTTCCTGCTGGACCGCAGGACCGACCTGATCATCTCGGGCGGCGTCAACATCTACCCCGCCGAGATCGAGGCCGCGCTGCTCGAACATCCGTCGGTGGCCGACGTCGCGGTGATCGGCGTGCCCGACCCCGAGTGGGGGCACCAGGTCGTGGCGCTGGTCCAGCCCGCGCCGGGCGTGACGGGCGGCGCGGAGCTGACCGCGGAGCTGCTGCGGCACTGCGCGCCCCGGCTGGCCAGGATGAAACACCCCCGGGTGATCGAGTACCGGGAGTCGCTGCCGCGCACCCCGACGGGCAAACTCAGCAGACGCGACGTCCGGGAGGCGTATCTTTCCTGCTGAGCTGGGCAGAGACCTCCCCATGAGGGAGATCGTCGCCGGACTGGCAGCCGTCGCACTGCTCACCGCCTGCGGGCCGTCCACGTCCAACTCGACGTCCACCTCGACGGCCACCGCGAGCCCTGCCACGACCACGCCGGGCTCGCCGACCGCCTCCGAGGGGGCGCCGGGGAGCGCGCCGCAGTCGCTGGAGAGCGCGTACGAGCGGGTCATCACGGACGTCCTGCCGTCGATCGTGCAGATCAACACCAAGGTGGGCCTCGGCTCCGGCATCGTCTACGACACGGCGGGTCACATCGTCACCAACGCCCACGTCGTCGGCGAGGCGACCGAGATGAACGTCACGATCGCCACCGGCGGCGCGCCCCGCCCGGCCAAGCTGGTCAAGGCGTTCGGCGCCGGCGACCTGGCGGTGATCAAGGTCGACCAGCCCGACGGGCTGCGCCCGGCCAGGTTCGGCGACTCGGGCAAGCTGCGGGTGGGCCAGATCGTCCTGGCCATGGGCAACCCGCTGGGCCTGTCGGGCAGCGTCACGAACGGGATCGTCTCGGCGCTCGGCCGTACCGTCAGCGAGCCCCAGAGCCCCGAGTCGCCGGGCGCCACCATCAGCGGCGCGATCCAGACCTCCGCCGCGATCAACCCCGGCAACAGCGGCGGCGCGCTGGTGAACCTGGCCGGCGAGGTCATCGGCATCCCGACCCTCGCCGCCACCGACCCTCAGCTCGGCGGCGGGGCCGCGCCCGGCATCGGGTTCGCGATCCCGAGCAACACGGCCACCGACATCGCGGCCCAGATCGTGAAGAACGGCAAGGTCACCAACAGCCACCGGGCCGCGCTCGGCATCCGCGGCAGCACGGTCATCGGCGCCACCGGGCAGCCGAGCGGCGTGGGCGTGGCGAGCGTGGAGAAGGGCGGCGGCGCGGAGAAGGCCGGGATCCGGGCCGGTGACGTGATCCTCTCGATCAACGGCAAGAAGACCACGACCATGGCCGCGCTGGCGGAGGAGATCACCGCTTTCAAGCCCGGCGATCAGGTCAAGGTGGAGATCCTGCGGCCCAACGGCAGCACCCAGACCGTCACGGTGACGCTCAGCGAGCTCAAGGCCGAGTGACGGCCCGACCGGGCGGGTCGTCACCCAAGGCGAGACAGGGCGAGATGACGGTGCGTCACTGCCGGGCCGTGAAGACGATCTCCACGCGCCGGTTCTTCGCCCGGTTCCGTTCCACCGGCTTGCCCTCGACCAGGTTGGGCAGCTTGGGCCGCGTCTCGCCGTATCCGGCGGCCTGGAGGGTCGCGTTCCCGCCGCCGAGCAGGCTCCCCAGGGCCGCGCGCACGGCCTGCGCACGCCGCCGCGACAACGCCAGGTTGTACGCGTCGCTCCCCTGGTCGTCGGTGTGCCCCTCGATCCTGACGAGGCCGCCCGCGCCCTCCGCCTCGACCTTCGCGGCCACGTCCGCCAGCCGCTTCCTGGCCTTGGGCGTGAGCCGCCACTTGTCCAGCGCGAACAGCACGTCGCTGGTCAGCGCGACCGTCACCTTGCGGCCCTGCTTGATCTCGCTCTGCGCGCCGTCCATGGACTCGACCTCGCCGACGATGTCCTCGACCGGCAGCACCAGGTCCTCCACCGGGCCCACGGCATCGGACGGGACCGGGGCGGGCGTGGGCGTCAGGACGAGGGCCAGCGCGAGGCTAAGAGAGCGGAACATCGGTGAGCACGCCCAGCATCGGCATCTCGACGTTGACCTTCGTGACCTCCGGCGGCGGGGCGGCGAAGACCGCGTACAGCGTGCTGGACTTCCCGGCCTCCAGGAACTGGCCCTGGGTGCCGGAGCACACGCACGTGGCGTCGGCGCCGGTGCCGTTGCGGGCGACGCGGTAACGCTTGGCGTTCACCGGGTCGATCAGGGAGACGTTGGAGACCGTGTAGTCGAGCACGCCGCCGCCCAGGCCGTTGTGCACATTGACCTTGCCGTCGACGGCGGTGATCGTCCAGTTGAGGGTGACGGTCCTGCCCTGGCGCTTGAGGGCGGTGATGTCGACGCGGGCCTCGCCGTACTGGCCGCCGGAGCCGACCTTGGCCGCACGGGTGGCGATGACCACGTCCGCCTGCGGCGGCGCGGTCTGCTGAGGTGCGCTCTGCGGCGGCGCGGGGGCGGTGGTGCCCGCCTCCTTGGCGGCGGTCTGCGGCTGCCCGCCGGGCAACATGCCACACCCTGACAGGACGACGGCCGCCCCGATGAGCACGATCGTCTTTCGCATCTGCTGATCACCTTAATGCTCAGAAAAGGCCCAAGTCAGACACCCTAGCCCGGATTGCTCATTTCGGGCCGGATAAATCCCGATCAACCGGCCGCGGACGACTGGGTCAGCCGGTAGCGGGAGGGCGGGATGCCGTACCGGTCCACGAACGCCTGGCGCAGCGTCTCGGCCGTCCCGAACCCGCAACGCGCGGCGATCGCGGACATGGGCAACGAGGTCGAGGCCAGCAGATGCGCCGCCCCCTCGGTACGGGCCCGCCGCACGAACCTGCCCGGCGTCTGCCCCAGATGCTTGAGGAACAGCCGGGTCAGGTGGCGTTCGCTGACGCCCGCCGCGGCGGCCAGCGTGGCCGCGGTGAGGTCGGCGGCCAGGTTCGCGGAGATGTGCTCGACGGCCCGCCTGACCAGGCCGTCGGCGGGCGCCGGAGGGCTGACGAACATGCTCATCTGGGCCTGGTTGCCCGGCCGTTGCAGGTAGGTGACCATGCCGCGGGCCACCGTCCTGGCCAGTTCGGCACCGTTGTCCTCCTCGACCAGGGCGAGCGTGAGGTCGAGTGCGGCGGTGACCCCCGCGGACGTGGCCACCTCGCCGTCCCGGACGAAGATCGGGGCGGGGTCCACGGTGACGCGCGGGTAGCGGGCGGCCATGTCGGCCGCCTCCCGCCAGTGGGTGGTGGCACGCCTGCCGTCGAGCAGCCCCGCGGCGGCCAGCACGTACGCGCCGGTGCACACCGACGCGACCCGCCTGCTCTCCCGCGCCAGCCTGCGGACATGGCCGACGACCAGCGGGTTCGCGGCGGCGTCCACGTGACCGGTGCCGCCGGAGACGATGAGCGTGTCGACCGGCCCGGTGATCCGCTCCAGCGCGAGCTGGGCCTGCAGCACCAGCGCTCCGGCGGTGGTCACCGGGTGGCCGCCGGGGGTGGCCAGCCGTACCTGGTAGTACGGTGAGGCGCCGTGCCAGTTCGCGTTCTCCAGCGTCGAGGTGACGCACGCGATGTCGAGCAACTCGGCCGCCTCGTAGGCGACGACCACGACCCGCCGGTACTCCATGGCACGACTGTAGGTCCGGAAGACAAAGAACCCAAGTTTCCGGACATGTACGGCTTCGCCCTCTCCTCCCCGTCCCCCCATCCGGCCACAGTCGGAACCATGACACCGACGCCCCCTGCACCCGCGACCCCCTCTGCGACCGGACGCCGCTGGTCGAAGTTCGCCCTCCACTACGTGGAGATGATCGTCGCCATGTTCGTCGGCATGTTCGCGCTCGGCGCCCTCCAGTCGGCCGTCGGCCTCTCCGTCTCCCACGACGAGTCGCCCGAGCTCGCGTACCTGATCATGGCCGTCGACATGTCGGTGGGCATGGCCGTGTGGATGCGCTTCCGCGGCCACCGCTGGCCGCCGACGCTGGAGATGTGCGCGGCGATGTTCGTCCCGATCGTGCCGCTCTATCCGCTGCTCTGGCTCGACGTCATCGACGGCGGCGTCCTGATGCTCGTCGCGCACGTCGCGATGTTCCCGCTCATGCTGGCCGCCATGTTCCGACGCCTCGACGAGTACGCCGACTGCCCCCACCAGCCCGGCAGCCGATCCCCCTCGGCCCCGCACCCGCCGGGGTCCCTAGGATGCCGCCATGGCACGCTTCGAGACCGTGACCCTGGTCTTCGCTCCCCCTGACGTGCTCTTCGACACGTCGCTGTCGGTCGAGACCCACACCGCGTCGATGGCCGTCTCGTCGGAACGCGCCGTCGCCGGCGTCACCACGGGCCTGCTCGGCCTCGGCGACCAGGTCACCTGGCAGGCCAGGCACTTCGGCCTCACCTGGCGGATGACCTCGACGATCAGCGCCTGGGAGCGGCCCGCGTACTTCGTGGACGAGCAGGTGTCCGGGCCGTTCCGCCACTGGCGTCACGAACACCGCTTCGAGGCGGCGCCGCACGCGGGCGCCACCCTCATGACCGACGTCGTCGACTTCGCCGCCCCCGCCGGCCCCCTGGGCCGTCTGGCCGAGCTGTTGGTCCTGCGCCGCCACATGACCCACCTCATCACCATGCGCAACCGGCACATCAAGACCACTCTCGAACGGTCCCGTTGACCGAACCCGCGCCGCCCGGCAGTCGTCCGGCACAGGGGCGACGGCTGCCACGAGGAACGGAGACCGGGGTGCGCACGGACATCGGGAGCGACCGTCCACCCGGCGCGGTCGCGTCGCGGCCGCTGCTGGTCCTGGCCCATCTCGCCGGCGCCTGGGCGGCGGGCTCGGTCTTCCTGCCGACGGCGTGGCTGGTGCTGCCGGCCGTGCTGTTCGCCGGCAGCGAGGCGGTGTTCCTCGCCGCCGCCGCACTGGGCGTGGCGGCCCTGCTCGGCTACCTGGTCATCGTGATCAGGGCCACCCGCGGCGTGTCCGTCCTCGGCGCGACCCGCGGCGGCCGGCTCCTGTGGGCGCTGCTGGTGCTGGGCCTGGGCACCGCCGGCTGGGCCCTCGGATGGGTGGTGACCGACCTCGCCGGCACGCCCCTGGACAGCGAAAAGCCTCCGACCCGCCGAGGTGATCGGCAGGTCGGAGGCTTTTGATCACGTGGAGGTGGCGGGAATCGAACCCGCGTCCTTCAACCTCAAGTCAGGGCTTCTCCGGGCGCAGCCTGTTGTGCTTTTCTCAGCCCCGGCGATCACACAGGCGAGTCGCCGACGGGCTCAGCCACTGTTTGATTTCCCGATCTCCCCCGTGGCCGGGTCGATCGGTTGAGCCTTCTAACGATGCCAGACACCGGGCCGAAGGCACTCCCGGGCTGACAGAGGTTTCGCTACTTAGGCAGCGAGAGCCAGGGAACCCTGGCTGACCTCAGTGCGCTTGGAATTGGCACTTATTGTTTTGCGGTCACAGGATTAACGAGGTTATGTCCGCAGTCCTCGGCCCGCTTCACCTGGCTTGCAAGATCGAAGTCGAAGCCAGTCACCCCCTGTGCAGTTGTCAACACGCCTCACGCTGATCACACAGAGGCGAGCAACACTGAATCTACAGGGGACAACGCCCCCAACGCCAACTTAATTCCAGCATGGCGAAACCCCCGGGAGCGTGGCACAGCAGCACGCGCTCCCGGGGGCCGACCGGCAGGGTCGAGCCGGTCCGGACGGCAGGACTTCCCCCGAGATGAAGTCCTGATCTCATCACGGCGACTGAGTCCGCAACCCCCCGAGCGGGCCCAGTCATTCAGTAAGACGCAGCCGCCACCCGGAACGGTTGCTCGCCGTCACAAGATTTTCACGCGGAGTCACGAAGGCCCGCGAAGAAGCTGCCCGCGACGGCCGCCGCGTCGTAGTTCTTGGCCAGGACGGCGATCGCCACGTCCCCCTGCCAGCCGACGAACCAGGTCATCGGCTTGTCCTGGGTGCCGGCCGTCGCGCGCACGCCATAGACCCTGCCCCGGCCCGCCTGGGCGGGGCTGCCGGCCGCGCCGGCGCGCATCATCGCGGTCAGCGCGGTGCGCACCTTCGGGTCCATCGGGACGGGCGCCGGCTGCTTGGCCGGGACGACCTCAGCGGCCGGATCGGGCGACGTGGGCGCGGTCACGAGCACCGGCGGCCGCCAGGTGCCCGACCCCACGGCCGCCGCGACCAGCGCCATCGACAGTGGGCTGACCTCGACCGTCTGGCCCGCGATGGCCCTGGCCTTGTCGGCGTCGCTGGACAACTCGGGCATCGCCCCGCTGAACGACTTCAGCGGCAACCGCCACGGCTCGCCGATGCCGAACGCCTTGGCGCTCGTGGCCAGGCCGCCGGCGCTGGCCCGGCGGGCCAGTGAGGCCAGCGCGGTCACGCAGCCCTTGGCGAAGTTGTCCTGGAACGTGGACGACGACGTGACCCCGGCGGTCTGGCTGGTGTGCACGAACTTGGCGCCGCCCACCGTGCGCTCGGCCGGGCAGGCCAGCCGCTGCTTGGTGCTGACGCCGCTCTTGATCAGCGCGTCGGCCGCCACGATCGAGAAGGCCGTGCCCGCGGGGAACCTGCCCGCCAGCGCGTCCTTCTCCTGGTTGAGCCCGCTGGCGCCGACCGCGAGGATCTCGCCGGTGTCGCGCTGCACGGCCACCAGCGCGCTGGTGGCCGTCTCGGCCACCGCCCGCTCGGCCGCCGCCTGGGCGCGGCTGTCGATCGTGGTCTTGACCGAGACGTTCTGGCGGCCCGGCCACTCCTGCAGCTCGGCCACCTGCCGGCCGGTCTTGAGATCGAGGGTGATCACCCTGGTCTCGGTGGAGCCGGTCAGATAGTCCTGGTACGCCTGCTGCAGGCCGCTCTGGCCGATCGAGTCGCCGGCCCGCTGAGGGCCGCCGAGCTTCTGCTCGTCCTCGGGGGTGAGCGCGCTGACCTTGCCGACGATCTGCTTCGGGGCGGCCGGGTCGATGGGCTGCGGCTGCGGGTCGGTCTGGATGCCGGAGATGCCGGCCAGCTTCGACTTCATCGACAGGTAACGCGAGCGCCCGAACGTGACCAGCGGCACGAACTTGTCGGGCGGCGAGGACCTGATCCGGCTCAGCAGTCGGTCCTGGGCGTAGCCGGTGATCGCCGACAGCTTGGCCACGACGTCCTCGGCCCGGCCGCCCAGCTCGGACGGCACCACACCCACGACGTAGACGTAGAGCTCGTTCTGCAGGGGGTCGTCGGCCCGGTCGACCACGGGCTGGCGCGGCTTGGGGTTGGTCTCGACCGCGAACCGCTGGCCCTCCTTGAGCTGCGGATGCAGCACCGACGGCGACCAGCGCACCTTCCACCTGCCGTCGACCAGGTGCAGCGGCAGCGAGCCGTCGTACGCCCAGAGCGGGGTGTTCTCCCCCAGGTCGACCTCGGCGCGGAAGTCGGCCTTGGACTCCTCGCCGTTCAGGCTCACGCTCTTGATCTTGAAGCGGAACGAGGCCGCGTCGAGCTCCAGCTTGGCGTTGGCCAGGGCCTTGCCCACCTTGGCGGGGTCGCCGTCGGTGCGGCCCGCGGCCAGGGCGTAGTCCTCGGACTGCCAGCCCACGAGGAAGTCGCGCACCGCGTCGTGCGGCGAGGACTCCTCGAAGCAGCCGGTCAGCGTCATGCTCGCGACCGCCAGGGTGACGGTCGCGGCAAGGGTGCGGCGCGCGCGTGTCATCGGTTAGAGTGCCGCCGCTCTCATCGGTTGCGGTGCCGCAGGGCCCGCGCCATCTCCCGCTTGGCCTGCTGCTCGGCCAGCGACTGCCGCTTGTCCCAGTCCTTCTTGCCCCGGGCGACGGCGATCTCGATCTTGGCCCGGCCGTCCTGGAAGTACAGGACCGTGGGGATGATCGTGAGGCCGCCCTCCTTCGTCATGGCGGCCAGCTTCTCGATCTCCTTGCGGTGCAGCAGCAGCTTGCGCTTGCGGCGGGCGGCGTGGTTGGTCCACGTGCCCTGCGTGTACTCGGGGATGTGCACGTTGAGCAGCCACGCTTCGCCACCGTCGATGCTGGCGTAGCCGTCGACGAGCGAGGCGCGGCCCTCGCGGAGCGACTTCACCTCCGTGCCCTGGAGCACGAGCCCCGCCTCGAAGGTGTCCTCAAGGTGGTAGTCGTGCCGGGCCCGCTTGTTCTGGGCGATGACCTTCCGCCCGGTCTCACGTGGCATGCTTCGACCTTACCGGCGATTCCTCACACCCTGAGGTATCGGCGGAGCGTCACGAACGAGGCCAGCACACAGATCACGACGCCGATGGCCATGGTCAGCGTGATGGTCTGGGCCACCGCGTCCCAGCCGAGCTGGGCCATGCCGCTGCCGAAGTAGCCGGCGATCTCCTCGAACAGCAGGACCTTGGTCACGATCAGGATGATGGCCGCGAAGACGCCGCCGATCAGGCCGGCGATCACGCCTTCCATGACGAACGGCAGCTGGATGTAGAGGTTGGAGGCGCCCACCAGGCGCATGATCCCCGTCTCCCGGCGCCGGTTGAACGCCGACAACCGGACCGTGTTGCCGATCAGCAGCGCCGCGGCCAGCACCAGGACGATGGCGACGGCCAGCGCGTAGAAGGACAACTTGTCGAGCAGGTCGAAGAACTTGCCGATGAGCTGCTTGTGGTCCATCACCTGGGACACGCCCGGCTGGCCCTTCACGGCGTCGATCACCGGCTGGTAGTTGTCGGGGTCGACCAGCTTCACGCGGAACGACTGCGGCATGTCCTCGACCCTGGTGGCCTGGACGAGCGTCGGGCTGGCCTGGTAGGCCGTCTTGAAGTTCTCGTACGCCGTGCTCTGGTTCTCGTAGAAGACCTCCTTGACGCCCTGGAGGCCTTCAAGACGGTCCTTCAACGCCTTGGTCTGGGCCGGCGTGACGGCCTTGCCGTTGCACTCGGGGATCGCGGTGCCCTTGGTGCACAGGAAGACCGAGATCTCGACCTTGTCGAACCAGAAGGACTTGAGCATGGAGACCTGGGCGTTGATCATCAGGCCGACGCCCAGCATCGCCATGCCGACTGCCACGGTGATGACGACCGCGATCGTCATGGTCAGGTTGCGACGGAGGCCGATCCAGACCTCGGAGAAGATGAAGTTCGCCCGCATGTTCTGTCTGCCGCTCCCTGTCAGTACGCCTGGCCGTACACGCCACGCGACTGGTCACGGACGATCTTCCCGTCCTCCAGCTCGACGACGCGTTTGCGCATGGAGTCCACGATGGCCGCGTCGTGCGTGGCCATGACGACCGTGGTGCCAGTTCGGTTGATGCGGTCGAGCACCTTCATGATGCCGATGCTCGTCGCGGGGTCGATGTTGCCCGTGGGCTCGTCGGCCAGCAGGATCATCGGCCGGTTGACGAACGCGCGGGCCATGGCGACACGCTGCTGCTCGCCGCCGGACAGCTCGTCGGGCATGCGATGGGCCTTGCCCTCCAGGCCGACCAGCTCGATGACCTCGGGCACGACCTTGCGGATGAACCGCCGGGGCTTGCCGATCACCTCTAGGGCGAACGCCACGTTCTCGTAGACGTTCTTGTTCGGGAGCAACCTGAAGTCCTGGAAGACGCAGCCGATGCGGCGGCGCAGGTGAGGCACCTTGAAGTTGGAGAGGCGGGCCAGATCCTTGCCGGCGACGTGAATCGCCCCGGAGTTGGGCCGCTCCTCCTTCAGGACCAGACGCAGGAACGTGGACTTGCCTGACCCCGAAGGGCCGACGAGGAACACGAACTCGCCCTTGTCCACGTCGACGGAGACGTGGTCGAGAGCGGGCCGGTTCTGGTTCGCGTAGACCTTGGTGACATTATCGAAATGGATCACGAGAGCATCACGGCATGCCAGTCTAGGGGTCAGGACGGAAGCGAGGGTGGCACATGCCCATTTCCCGCCGCCGGCCGATCGGGGGCGCCGTCTTTACTGATGATCGACGTTCCGATTGGCCAGACGACAGTCTAGGGGGAAGACTGGCATGGAACGTCCATAACGGAAACAAAACGATTGTGCGGCTAGACTTGGGGCTGTCATGAGTTGTGAACACCTCGTATGCGCGCAGTGCGCCCACCCCGTGATCGAGGGCCGCTGCCCCCTCTGCCGAGCCAACAGGGAGCGGATGCACAATCACGGCTTCGCCGGACTGTCACCCGCTCTCGTCGCCGTCCTGCTCCTCGTACTGCTCTTCGCGACGCTGGTGCTCAGGCACCTAGTCGGTGCCTGACTCCGCCCTGCGCATCCAGCGGATCTCCGACTCGATGAACCCGTCGAGGTCGCCGTCGAGCACCGCCGACGGGTTGCCCGCCTCGGTGCCCGTGCGCAGGTCCTTCACGATCTGGTACGGGTGCAGCACGTAGTTGCGGATCTGCGTGCCCCATGACGTGGTGGTCGCGCCACGCAGCTCCGACATCTTCTCCGCCTCCTCCTGCCGCTTGCGCTCCAGCAGCTTGGCCTGGAGCACGTTCATGGCCGAGGCGCGGTTCTGGAGCTGGGAGCGCTCGTTCTGGCAGGAGACCACGATGCCGGTCGGCAGGTGGGTGATGCGCACCGCCGAGTCGGTGGTGTTGACGCCCTGGCCGCCGGGGCCCGAGGACCGGTAGACGTCGATGCGCAGGTCGTCTTCGTTGATGTCGATGTGGTCGGTCTGCTCGACGACCGGCACGATGTCGACGCCCGCGAACGAGGTCTGGCGGCGGCCCTGGTTGTCGAACGGGCTGATGCGGACCAGCCGGTGGGTGCCGTGCTCGCCGCGCAGCGTGCCGTAGGCGTAGGGGGCCTTGATGGTGAACGTGGCCGACTTGATGCCGGCCTCCTCCGCGTAGGAGGTGTCGTAGACCTCGGTGGAGTAGCCCTTGCGCTCGGCCCACCGCAGGTACATGCGCAGCAACATCTCGGCCCAGTCGGCGGCGTCGACGCCACCTGCCTGGGAGTTGATGGTGACGAGCGCCTCGCGGGCGTCGTACTCGCCCGACAGGAGCGTGCGCACCTCGAGGGCGCCGATGTCGGTCTTGAGGGACTCCAGCTCCTTGTCGGCCTCGAGGCGCGTGTCGTCGTCGCCTTCCTCGTCCGCGAGCTCGTAGAGCACCTTCAGGTCGTCGAGACGGCGCGCGACGCCCTCGACGCGGTTGAGCTCGCCCTGGAGGTGGGAGAGCTTGCTGGTGACCTTCTGCGCCTGCTCGGGGTCGTCCCACAGGTCTGGGGCGGCAACCTGCTGCTCCAGCTCCTCGATCTGCTTGCGCATCGCGTCGAGGTCGAGCACGTCCTGGATGCTGCGGAGCGTGTTCGCGAGCTCGTTGATCTCTTCTGCCGGATCGATGCCTGCCACGTCTCCCTAGGGTACGCGACCCTCGCGTGCACGAATAACATGGCGAGGTGCGTGCATACGGTCGGGGGAAGATGCTGGCGCTCGCCGTCGGCGTGCTGGCCACGGCGGCCGCGTGCACGGGCCCGGCCCAGACGTCCCCCGCCGGGCCCTCGGGAAAGGCCGCCGCCACCAGCGCGGCGAGCCCCTCGCCCACTGTCCCCGCGCCCGCCGTCACGCGGCAGGAGGCGGCCGAGGCGGTCGCCGAGATCCTGCCCACCGACGACGTGCTGCGCGTGGAGAGCCCCGTGCCGGGGCGGCTCAACCTGGACAGCGACCTGGTCAGCGGCGGGCAGCTGGCGCTCACGCAGGCCGCCTTCGAGTCCACCGGCGACCGCCCGCCGCGCTACGCC
Organism: Nonomuraea sp. NPDC005730; assembly: GCF_040630865.1. Taxonomy (NCBI): domain Bacteria; kingdom Bacillati; phylum Actinomycetota; class Actinomycetes; order Streptosporangiales; family Streptosporangiaceae; genus Nonomuraea; species Nonomuraea sp. NPDC005730. The sequence goes on along the minus strand of NZ_JBEXYK010000001.1, from coordinate 115,914 downwards.
TGGGGCTCGCCGACCCTCTACGTGCCCAGGTTCGCCCAGGGCGAGCGGGCGCCCTGGTTCAGCGCGCTGGCGACGCGCAACGGGCAGCCGACGCTGCTGACGTTCGCCAAGAGCGGCGACGACTGGCTGCTCAGCTCGGCCGCGCAGCTCCTGCCGGGGCAGAGGCTGCCGCAGGTCAAGCTCGACGCCGACGGCTACGCCACCGCGCTGACGCCCGACGACAAGACCGTCACGATCAGCCCCCAGTACATGGGCCCGGTGCACGCCAGCGTGGCCGAGACCGGGTCGGCCGGGGTGACGGCGGGCCTGCTCGCCGACGGGCCGTACACGACGGACGTGGCCAGGCAGATCGCCGACACCCGCAAGACGGCCTGGGAGGACGGGTTCAGCTACGACTCGATCTTCAGCGCCGACAACTGGCCGGTCTACGCGCTGCGCACGGCCGACGGCGGCGCGCTGATCCAGTACTCGCTGTCGCGCAACACCTCGACCCGCACCGTCGCCAACAACACCTACATCATCCCGGTGCCGCCGGAGGCGGGCTGGGCCATCTCGACCTCGTCGGTGCGCCGCAGCCTCAAGCTCACCGAGGTCCACCAGTACGCCACGGCGGTGCCCCCGCTGTCGGCCCCGGCCGCCGCCCGGGTCGTCGCCCACGACGGAGCCCTCACCCGCGCCAGCGGCGAGTGAGGGCCCCTTCGGGCGGTTCCTACGCCTCCGTGTGAGGCAGGTTGCTGGCGGCCACCAGCGTGCGGATCGCGCGCAGGGCCACCGAGAGCGTCGCCAGGTCGAAGTGGTCGCTCTCCCAGATCTCCGACAGCGTCTGGCGGGCGCGTCCCACGGCGGCCGAGTTGCCGTCGGTCCACCGGGCCAGCCGCTCCTCGGGGGGCAGGCCGGACGTGCTGTGGGCCAGCACGTCACGCGTCAGCGAGGCGTGCGCGGCGTACAGGTCGTCGCGCAGGGCCGAGCGGGCGATGGAGTTCCACCGGTTGTCCCTGGGCAGGGCGATGACGCGTTCGCGCAGGCGGGCCAGCTGCAGGCGGTCGGCCAGGTCGAAGTAGACCTCCGCCACCTCGTTCACCGGACGGCCCGTCAGGGACGCCACCTCGACCAGGTCCAGCGTCGAGTACGCGGGCACCATCGCCGCCACCCGCTCGGCCAGCTCCTGCGGCACCCCGCGGGCCACGAAGGAGTCGCGGCGCTCCTCGTACGCGGCCAGGTCGGGCCCGGTGAGCAGCTTGGGGATGTGCGCGGACAGCCCGTTGACGCCCTTGAGGAAGAAGCCGACCGACCCGGCCAGGTCGAGCGGCGGACGCCGGTTGACCAGCAGCCAGCGGGTGCCGCGCTCGACCAGCTTGCGGGCCTCCAGCAGCATGGCGATCTGGGTGGCGGTGTCGACCTCGTTGTCCAGCGCCTCCACGGCCCGGTAGAAGCTCGGCAGGTCGAAGACCTCCCGGGCCACCAGGTACGCCCGCACGATGTCGGACGTGGAGGCGCCGGTCTCCTCGGCGAAGCGGAACATGAACGTGGTGCCCATGGCGTTGACCAGCTCGTTCACCACGCAGGTCGTGATGATCTCGCGCCGCAGCGGGTGGGCGTCCATGTACGTCCGGAACCGCTCGCGCAGGTCCGACGGGAAGTACGACACCAGCCACGACGCCAGGTACGGGTCGTCGGGCAGCTCGGAGCCCAGCACCTCGGCGTCGGCCACCAGCTTGGTGTAGGCCAGCAGGACCGAGAACTCCGGCGCGGTCAGCCCGAGCCTGGCCTGCCGCCGCTCGGCCAGCGTCTTGTCCGAGGGCAGGAACTCCAGCTCCCGGTTGACCAGCCCGTCGCGTTCGAGCTTGCGCAGGTAGCGGGCGTGGATGTGGAGCATGTCGACCGCCTGGGCGCGGGTCGCGTCGAGCACCACGTTCTGGGCGTGGTTGTCGCGCAGCACCAGGTCGGCGACCTCGTCGGTCATCGAGGTGAAGACCTGGTTGCGCTGCTTGTCGGTCAGCTCGCCGTCGCGCACGACCTGGTCGAGCAGGATCTTGATGTTCACCTCGTGGTCGGAGGTGTCCACCCCGGCCGAGTTGTCGATGAAGTCGGTGTTGACCAGGCCGCCGTTCAGGGCGAACTCGATGCGGGCGAGCTGGGTGAAGCCCAGGTTGCCGCCCTCGCCGATGACCTTGCATCGCAGGTCGGCGGCGTCCACCCGGAGCATGTCGTTGGCCTTGTCGCCGACGTCGGCGTGGGACTCCGAACCGGCCTTGACGTAGGTGCCGATGCCGCCGTTCCACAGCAGGTCGACGGGGGCCCGCAGGATGGCGCTGATCAGGTCGTTGGGGGCCAGCGAGTTGACGCCCGCCTCGATGCCCAGCGCCTCGCGCATCTGCGGGGTGATCTGGATCGACTTGGCCGTACGCGGGAACACGCCGCCGCCCGCGGAGATCAGCGAGGGGTCGTAGTCGTCCCAGGAGCTGCGGGGCAGGTCGAACAGGCGCTGCCGCTCGGCGAACGACCGGGCCGCGTCGGGCGTGGGGTCGATGAAGACGTGCCGGTGGTCGAAGGCGGCCACCAGCCGGATGTGCTGGGAGAGCAGCATGCCGTTGCCGAACACGTCGCCGGACATGTCGCCGATGCCGGCCACGGTGAAGTCGGTGGTCTGCACGTCGACGCCCATGGTGCGGAAGTGGTACTTGACCGACTCCCAGGCGCCGCGGGCGGTGATGCCCATGGCCTTGTGGTCGTAGCCGACCGAGCCGCCGGAGGCGAAGGCGTCGCCGAGCCAGAAGCCGTACTCCTTGGCCACGCTGTTGGCGATGTCGGAGAAGGTGGCGGTGCCCTTGTCGGCGGCGACGACGAGGTAGGTGTCGTCGCCGTCGTGCCTGACCACGTCGGCCGGCGGCACGACCTTGCCGTCGACCAGGTTGTCGGTGATGTCGAGCAGGCCGGAGATGAACATCCGGTAGCAGGCCACGCCCTCGGCCAGCACGTCCTCGCGGGTGCCGGACGCGGGCGGCTGCTTCACCACGAACCCGCCCTTGGACCCGGTGGGCACGATGACGGTGTTCTTCACCATCTGCGCCTTGACCAGGCCGAGGATCTCCGTCCTGAAGTCCTCCATGCGGTCGGACCAGCGCAGGCCGCCGCGGGCGACCTTGCCGAAGCGCAGGTGCACGCCCTCGACACGGGGCGAGTACACGAAGATCTCGTACTTCGGCCGCGGCAGCGGCAGCACGCTGATCGCCTGCGGGTCGACCTTCAGCGAGATGTACGGCTTGCGCTGCCCGTCGACCGTCTGGAAGTAGTTGGTGCGCAGGGTCGCCTGGATCATCTCCAGGTAGGCCCGCAGGATGCGGTCCTCGTCGAGGGAGGCCACCTCGTCGAGGGCGCCCAGGATCTCCTCGTTGAGCGCCTCGACGAGGTCGACCCGCACCTCGTCACCGCGCCTCGGGTCGAGCTTGGCCTCGAACAGGCGGACCAGCAGCCGGGCCAGCCGCACGTTGCCCAGCAGCACGCGTTCCATGTAGAGCTGCGAGAACGTGCTGCCGGCCTGCCGCAGGTACTTGGCGTAGACCCGCAGGATCTCGACCTGCTCCCAGGTCAGGCCCGCCCGCAGGATGAGGGCGTTGAAGTTGTCGGCCTGGACGCGGCCCTGCCACAGGGCGCTCAGACCGTCCTGGAAGAGCCGCTTGAAGTCGTTCCTGTCCACCTCGCCGGAGGGGGTGTAGCGCAGGCCGAAGTCGTAGATCCAGGCGTTCTTGGTGCTCGCGTCGCCGTCCCTGTCGATCTCGTACGGCCGCTCGTCCACGACCTCGACGCCGAGCCGCTGGATCAGCGGCAGCGCCTCCGACAGGGAGATCGGCGAGCCGACCTTGTAGATCTTCAGCCGCCGCTCGCCCTCGGAGGCGTCGTACGGCTCGTAGAGGTTGATCGCCACCTCCTCGCCGTCGGCGACGAGCTGCTCCAGGCGGCGCAGGTCGACCACGGCGACCTTGGGCGGGAAGTCGGCCTTGTACCCCTCGGGGAAGGCGGAGACGTACCTCCTGGCCAGCGCGGGGGCCTCCTCCTCGGAGGTCATCTCGTCGAGGGCGGTGGCCAGGTCGTCCTCCCAGGAGCGGGTGAGCGCGGCCAGGCGCGCCTCCAGCTCCTCCACGTCCACGGACGGCGCGGGGAGCTGCTTGCCCCGCTCGCCGCGCACGACCACGTGCAGCCGGGCCAGCACGGACTCGCCGATCATCGCGCTGTAGTCGAGCGACCTGCCGCCGAGCGCCTTGAGCAGCACCTCCTGCATCTTCAGCCGCACCTTGGTGGTGTAGCGGTCGCGGGGCAGGTAGATCAGGCAGGAGATGTAGCGGCCGTAGTCGTCGCGCCGCAGGAACAGCTTGACCTGCTTGCGCTCGCGCAGCCGCAGCACGCCGAGCGCGATCGGGAGGAGCTGGGCGACCGAGGTCTGGAACAGCTCGTCGCGCGGGAACGTCTCCAGGATCTCGATCAGGTCCTTGCCGTCGTGGCTGTCGGGCGCGTGGCCGGCGGCGTTGAGCACCTCGGCCAGCTTGCGCCGCAGCACGGGGATCCGGGAGATCGACTCGTTGTAGGCCACGTGCGTGAGCAGGCCGAGGAAGCGGCGCTCCCCGATCACCTCGCCCTCGGGCGAGAACAGCTTGACCCCGATGTAGTCGAGGTAGGTCGCACGGTGGACGGTGGCCCGGCTGTTGGCCTTGGTGATGATCACGAGCTGCTTCTCGCGGGCCTTGGCCCGCACCTCAGCGGGCAGCGCGGAGAAGCTGTCGGAGCCCACCTTGTCGTCGCGCAGGATGCCGAGCGCGGCCCCGGGCAGGGCCTTCAGCATCTCGCCCTCGTCGGTGTGCTCCAGCCGGTACTCGCGGTAGCCGAGGAACGTGAAGTGCCCGTCGGCGAGCCAGCGCAGCAGGTCGAGGCTGTCCTCGACCTCGGCGGGCTCCAGCGGCGGCGGGTTCATGCTCAGGTCTTCCGCCGTCTGGACGGCCAGGGCCCGCATCTTCCTGAAGTCCTCGACCGCGTACCGCACGTCGGCGAGCACCCGCTGCAGGTCGGCCTCGACGCGCTTGAGCACCGCGGGGTCGGCCTGGCGGTCGATCTCGATGTGGATCCACGACTCGACCAGCATCTGGCCGGTGACGTCCTCCTGGCCGCGGCCGAGCATCCGGCCCGTCATGTCGCGGCGCACCCGCATCTGGGGGTGGACCACGAGGTGGGTGCCGATGTCCTGCCTGTCGAGCTCCATGGTGACCGAGTCGACGAGGAACGGCATGTCGTCGGTGACCACCTCGACGACCGAGTGCCCCGGGTCCCAGCCGTTCTCCTCCAGCGTGGGGGTGTAGGCGCGGACCACGGCCCGGCCTTGGGGGCGTACCTCGGCGAGCTGTCGCTGGGACATCGCCGGGCCGTACACGTCGACGGGGTTGCGGTCGAGCAGGTCCTCGGGTGCGACATGGCGGTAGTAGAACCGCAGGAAGGAGAGGGCCTCCTCCGCGCTCATGTGCTCGCTGCCGACCGCGCAACTTTCCGCGGCTCTTTGCAGCAGCTCATCCTTGGCCTCGTCGAGCGGCATTTCGCTCTCACTCCTTTGTGAGGGTTTGCCATGGCTGTCCATAGCCAGGCTCTTAGTTCCCATAGCGAGGGGAAGTAGTGCAGACGCGTACATCCGCGGAGATGGGCGACAGCCGGTCGCCTTCTCCGCCGGACCGCCGACGCGGGGGAACGGGCGCATCACCGTCGATGCCCACCGAACACCTCCCCCTGAACGCCCGGCCTGGTTCCGGGCGTGTGCCTCGCCGTACCGATATCACCCGAAAAGGGCATAGACGTCAACGTGACATCGACATGGGGGGATCATCGCCGGAGGCCGAGGGGGCAGTCTTGAGGTCGTCGAGCCGGTCGGGAAGCTCGGCCAGCTCCAGGAGCTCGGCCTGACATCGCTCGCACGCGTCGAGGTGGCGTTCGAACGCCTCGTGCTCCTCTTCGTCGAGGACACCGAGGACGTAGGCGGCCACCCCGTCGTGCATCAGCCGGCTACCCCCTTGTCCCGCAGCTGTTCGCGGAGAGCCCGGATCCCGTAGTAGAGCCGGGACTTCACCGTGCCCGGCGGAATCCCCAGAATCTCCGCCGCTTCACTTATCGTACGGTCTCGGAGGTAGGTCTGCTCAATGACTTCGCGGTGTTCGGCGGACAGGCTGCGCAGCGCGTCGGCGACGACGATCGCCGAGAGGGCGCGCTCGGAGCCGTCCGGCACCGACATCTGGTCGACTTCGGGCGGCTCGACCTCGTGAGGCCGGGCGCTCTTCCGTCGGCGTCCATCGATAACGATGCGGCGGGCCACTGTCAGCAGCCACGCCCATAAAAGGCTCGGTTCCCATTGCAGTCTTGCCGAGTTTCGCCAGGCCCTGACCAGCGTCTCCTGTACGACGTCCTCGGCCCATTGCAGATCGTTACCGGTCGATTTGCGTACGTGGCGCAGCAGAGGGCCGCCGAACTCCTGGTAGAGCACCGCGATGCGATGTTCCGCCTCGGCATCCGCACTCTCGAACCTGCCGTCGAGGTGACCTAGCACGGGGCACATCTTTACACCTTCGTTATCCGTCCGGCAGCCACTCCGATAACTCCAGTTATTTCTAACTATCTCCGGTCATGGGTGAACCTGATGGTGTAAGCCCGCGTACCTCCCACCATGCAACGGCTGACAACCATGAGAACCGGGCGCATGGCCGCGGCCATGACCGCTCTTGCCGTGGCGGCGGGCGGCCTGGTGTCCGCCGCCGTCATCGGCGTGGCGCCGGCGCGGGCCGACCACTGCGACCCCGCCCAGGCGAGCCAGGACAACGCCCGCCGCCAGGGCGACCGCGCCCCCGACCAGCAGGCCCCTGACCAGCAGGCGCCCGACCAGCAAGCGCCGGACCAGCAAGCGCCGGATCAGCAGGCGCCCGACCAGCAGTTCCCTGATCAGCAGGCGCCGGACCGGCAGGGGCGGGACGGCGATCAGCAGGTGCAGGGCGGCGGGATCGTGCTGCGCGACCCGGCGCGGTCGCCGGAGCCGGAGGACTCCGGCGACGCCCTGTTCCGGCGCGACCGCTCGCCGCGCACCCCCACGGCCGCCCCGGACGCGCCCCAGAACCCCGACCAGGACTCACAGAACCCCCAAGATCCCCAGAACCCCCAGAACCCCCAGGACCCCCAGGACCCGCAGGACCCCGGTGACCAGTCGCAGGACCGGCGGGGCCGGCCGACCCGGACCGCCTCCCCCTCGCCCACGGCCTCTCAGGACGACGACTGCAAGGACCTCGGCCCGTTCGTCACCGACTTCGTGGACATCCGCCAGGTCCAGCCCCTGAGGCTGGACGCCGGCATCGGCAGGAACGGCTCACGCGGCACGTTCGTCGCTCAATGCGGCACCAACCGCAACGGTCACAACAACCCCGACAACTTCATCGTGGCCCCCGGCGTGAGCAACGGCGCCCACCACCTTCACGACTACGTCGGCAACCTGTCCACGGACGGCTTCTCCACCGACGAGAGCCTGGCCGCCGCCGGCACCACCTGCCGCCTAGGGGATAAATCCACTTACTTCTGGCCGGTTCTGCGCGACCGCAAAGTGGACGCGAACGTCCAGGACCCCGACGGCAACGTGGGCCAGGTGATCCGCGCCCGTACGGTGAGCCTGCAGTTCCGGGGCAACGCGACCTCCAGGGTCGTCGCGATGCCGAGGTTCCTGCGCCTGATCACCGGCGACGCCAAGGCGGGGACGAACGGCGGGGCGAACGCCCGCGCCCGCTGGAGCTGCACAGGATTCACAAATCGCATAAGTCTCGATAAATATCCGCTTTGCCCGCGCGGAAGTCAGGTTCTTCGTATTCTGGATTTCCCCAGCTGCTGGGACGGTCAGAACACCGACAGCGCCAATCACCGCACGCACGTGGTCTTCCCCGGGCAGAACGGCGCTTGTCCGCAAGGCACCAGGGCGATTCCGCAACTGCGCATGCTCCTCGCCTACACGGTTCCACAGGGTCCGTCGTTCGCCGTGGACGCGTTCCCTGAACAGAAGCACAACCCGGTCACCGACCACGCGGACTTCGCCAACGTCATGCCAGATCGGCTGATGCAGTTCGTCGTCTCGTGCATCAACCGGGGTCGCCGCTGCTGACACGTCCCCATCAGCCTTCCGAGTCGTACCCTCACCCGACCTTGGAGGGAAATAGATGCTCCACAGACGACACCCCCGGCACGCCCCCACCAAGCTGGACACCAGGAATGTCCGGCTGGGGGCGAGCGCCTCGTTGACGGCCGTCCTGTTGTCGGTGTTCGCGCTGGCCAGGACAGAACGCGGCGTCGCGCTGCTCGGCCGCGGAGTGAGTTTCCTAGAGTTCTACGCGGGCGTGTTCGCCCTGGTGCTGCTGACCGCGACGGTCGCGCTCGGCCTGCTCACCACCGAACGCGTGTTCCTGTCCCCGCCCAACCGGGTCAGGGCCCAGCTCGCGCACCGCGCCACCGCCCTCATCGGGCTCGCCTACCTGGTCACGCACATCGTCCTCATGATCAGCCTGGGACACGCGCCGCCGGGTGCGGCGGTCGTGCCGGTCGCCGGGATCTACGTGGGGTTCGGCGCGCTCGCCTTCGACCTGATGATCGTGGCGGTGGCCACGGGGATGCTCAGGGGCCGCTTCGCCGTCCGGGGCACGCCGTGGTTGTGGCGGCTGCTGCACTCGGCCGCCTACCTGGCCTGGCCCATCGCGATCATGCACGGGCTGACTGCGGGCCGGTCGCCGGCCGGCTGGGTGGCCTGGTCGTACGTGGCGTGCCTGGCCGCGGTCGGGTCCGCGCTGATCGTGCGGGTGCTGGCCACGCTGCGCAGGCCGCCCGCCGTACCGGAGAGGGTCGAGGCGCCCGCCGTGACGGCCGGGGTGGCGGCGGACGTGCCCGTCGAGCGGCCGCGGGCGACGGCCACGGCGGCGGCGGCCACGGCGGTAGCCGACGCGCCGGTGAGCCTGGCCGACGCGCGGCGCAGGTACCGGGAGGCCGGATGAGCCCGCGCCGCGCGACCCCGGGGAGCCGGTCGTGATCCCGCACCGGGTGCCGCGCGTGCTGCGGATGGGCCCGGCGCGGCTGACCGCCGGGCTCGACCACTGCCGGCGGCTCGACCTGCCCGCGCACCGGACGCTGCACGGCGAGCCACGTCCGCGCGAGCTGGCCGAGCTCATCTCCATGGTGAACGAGGTCGACATGCGCGGGCGGGGCGGCGCCGCCTTCCCGTTCGCACGCAAGCTGCGGGCCGTGGCCGACGCGGCGGGCACGGGCGAGAGCGTGGTCCTGGTCAACGGCGCCGAGGGCGAGCCGGCCAGCTCCAAGGACGCCATGCTGCTCACCCGTAACCCCCACCTCGTGCTGGACGGCGCCATCCTGGCGGCGGAGGCGCTGGGCGCCCGCGAAGTGGTCGTGGCCACGGTCGAGGGCGAGGTGGCCGAGTCGTCCGTGGCGGCGGCCGTGGCCGAACGCCGGGCCGCGAACGTGTCGGGCGGATCGGAGAGCCGCATCCCGATCCGGGTGGTCGGGCTGGCGGAGAGGTTCATCAGCGGGGAGGGCGGTGCGCTCGTCCGCGGCGTGAACGGCGAGGAGGCCATCCCGCCGGGAAGGAAGCGGCGGGCCGCGACGAGCGGCGTGGACGGGCTGCCGACCCTGCTGTCCAACACCGAGACCTACGCCCAGTTCGCGCTGCTGGCCGAGTACGGCCCCCAGAAGTACGCCGAGGTGGGCACCAGCAAGGAGCCCGGCACGATCCTGCTCACGGTGAGCGGCGGCGCGGCCAACGGCGCGGTGATCGAGGCGCCGACCGGCGTCCTGCTGGCCGACGTGCTCGCGCTGTGCGAGGCCGAGGCCGGGGACGGCGTGCTGGTCGGGGGCTACCACGGCGCGTGGCTGTCGGCCGAGGTGGCCGGGTCGGCGGTGATCTCGCGGGAGGGCATGAAGCTGGCCGGCGCCACGCTGGGCGCGGGGATCATCGTGCCGCTCGGCGAGGCCACCTGTCCGCTGGGCGAGGCGGCCAGGGTGGCCTCGTACCTGGCCGCCGAGTCGGCCGGGCAGTGCGGTCCCTGCCGTCTGGGGCTGCCCGACGTGGCGCGTGCCCTGTGCGCGATCGCCGAGGGCACGGGCTCCGTCGACGCCGTACGCCGGTGCGTGCGGGCCGTCGAGCGGCGTGGCGCGTGCTTCCATCCCGACGGCACGGCCAAGTTCGTGTTGTCGGCGCTGGACGCGTTCGAGAGCGAGATCGCGCTGCACCTGGAGCACGGCTCGTGCGGCCGGCCGGTGCGCGGCGTGCTGCCGATGCCGGAGCCGGAGGTGGAGCCCGAGTACCGGCTGGAGGTGGACTGGACCCGCTGCCAGGGGCACGGCCTGTGCGCGCACCTGCTGCCGGAGTTCGTGGACCTGGACGACTACGGGTTCCCGTCGTTCCGGAACGTGCCGGGGTGGATGGTCAAGGACGCGCGGCGGGCGGTCGAGATGTGCCCGGCGCTGGCCCTGCGGATCGTCCAGACGAGCGGGGAGGCGCCGAAGCCGCCCACGTCGCCGCTGCGGCTGGTCAAGGACGGCGTGCTGCGAAAGGCTCCCGGGCTGACGCGGGTGGGCGCCACTACGAACATCTTCGGATTCGGCGGGACAGCGGGGTGATGTCGGTAGTGATGTAGTTGTGACCAACTTGTCCGGAGGGCCAGGCGTCTCATCGATCGGTTCGACACGACCGACGGGGGACGCCCATGGACCGCCGCGACTTTCTCCACCTCACCGCGCTCGCGCCGCTGGCACTCGCCGCCGACGCGCGGACGCCCGCCGCACCGGCCACCGGCGCCCGGCCGTCCGGCGCCGGACCGTACGGCCCGGGTTCCCACGGCCCGGGTCCCCACGGCTCGGGTCCGCGCGGTGCGGAGCTGGCCGGCGCGCTCGGCGCCGGGCGGTCGGCGCCGCCGCCGGACTGGGCGCGGCTGCGCGGGCGGCTGGCCGGCACGCTGGTGCTGCCCGGCGACTCCGGGTACGACAGCGCCCGCCGCCTGGTCAACCCGGCCTACGACCGGATCACGCCGGGCGGGGTGGCCTACTGCGCGAGCCCGGCGGACGTCTCGGCGTGCCTGGCCTTCGCGCGCGCGAGCGGCGTCGCGGTCACCCCCCGCTCCGGCGGCCACTCCTACGCGGGCTGGTCCACCGGCACCGGCCTGGTCATCGACGTGTCCCGGATGAACACGGTCGCCTATGCCGCCGGCCGGGCCACGATCGGGGCGGGCGCCAAGCTGGTCGACGTCTACGACCGGCTGGCCCGGCACGGCGTGAGCATCCCCGCGGGCTCGTGCCCCACGGTCGGGATCGCCGGGCTGGCGCTGGGCGGCGGCATCGGGGTGGTGTCCAGGAAGTACGGCCTGACCTGCGACACCCTGGAGTCCGTACGCGTGGTCACGGCCGACGGCCGCCTGCTGACGGCGGACGCCACCCACCACTCCGGCCTCTACTGGGCCTGCCGCGGCGGTGGCGGCGGCAACGTCGGCGTCGCGGTCTCCTTCACCTTCCGCACCCACGCCACGCGCGACCTCACCGTGTTCTTCCTGCACTGGCCGTGGTCCAGGGCCGGGGCCGCGGTGCGCGCCTGGCAGTCGTGGGCGCCGTCCGCGCCGGACGAGCTGTGGTCCTCGCTGCACCTGGCGCGCGAGGAACGCGACCTGGACGTGCTCCTGGTCGGCACGTACGAGGGCCCGAAGGCGTCACTCGACCGCCTGCTCGCCCCGCTGGTCGCGCGGGTCGGCACGCCGTCGTCGAGGTCGGTGCGGACGACGTCGTACCGGGAGGCCATGATGATCATGGCGGGATGCGCGTCACGGTCGGTGGCGCAGTGCCGCCGGCCGCGGCGGGAGGCGTTCGCCGCCAAGTCGCACCTGGCCTACGCCGAGCTCCCCGCCGACGGCGTGCGCCGCCTGGTGGACGGGGTGGCCCGCGGCGGACGGCACGCCGTGCTGCTGGACGCGCTGGGCGGCGCGGTGGGCCGGGTCAAGCCGGCGGCCACGGCGTTCCCGCACCGGGCCGCGCTCTACAGCGTGCAGTACTACGCGAAGGGCACGGACCGGACGTGGCTGCGCCGGCTGCACGGCGAGATGACCCCGTACTTCGGCGAGCACGCCTACGTGAACTACGTCGACCCCGACCTGACCGGCTGGCGCGGCGCCTACTACGGCCCCAACGCCGCCCGCCTGGCCGAGGTGAAGTCCACCTACGACCCCGACCGGCTGTTCCGCCTGCCGCAAGGCGTCTGACCTACTTCTCCCGCACATAGACGGGCTCGCCGATCTTCACCATGTCGAACAGCCGCTTCGAGGTGGGCAGCGGCAGGCGGACGCAGCCGTGCGAGGCGGGCCGCAGCGGCACCTTCGACGAGCCGTGCATGGCGATGCCCCCGACGAAGTAGAGCGAGTCGTACATCGTGCCCAGCGGGCCTTCGGTCCAGCCAGGGGCGCGGCTGGTGACGTGGAAGTCGCCGGTCGGGGTGATCGCGTTGCCGCAGTGGCCGTTCTCGCAGTAGCTCACCCGCGCGCCCGTCGAGACGTGCGAGATGAGCGCCGGGCGGCGGTGGCGGTAGACGACGAGGAGCTGGTAGCGCAGGTTGATCTCGACCCGGTCCGCCTCGCCGCGCGGGACCAGCGGCTTCATCCGCACCGGACGGTCGAAGGCCCGCCACACCTCCGGCCCGACCGCGCCCTGGGGGCGCAGGTGCCGGTGCTTCTGGAAGGCCCACACGCCGAACTTGGTCTGCTCGTCGTAGACGCCGTTGAGCCTGCCGTAGTAGTAGCCGTTCCGGTGCAGCCGCTCCTGGAGGCGCCTGACGGTCTCGCCGCGGTCGCCCGGCCGCAGCACGATCTCCCCGCCGGGCACCGCCTTGTCCGCCTTGCTCGCCCTGTTCGCCCTGTCCGCCACGGCGGGCGTGTCCGCTCTGTCCGCCCTCTCCGCCACCGCAGGCGTGTCCGCCCTCTCCGCCCTGTTCGCTCTGTCCGCCACGGCGGGCGTGTCCGCTCTGTCCGCCCTCTCCGCCCTCTCCGCCACGGCGGCCCTGTCCGCCCTGTCCGCTCTGTCCGCCACCGCGGGCGTGTCCGCCCTGTCTGCCTTGTCCGGCGTGTCCGCCACGGCGGGCGTACCGGCCAGGAGGGGAAGCCCACCACACCCGAGAGCGGCGAAAACAACCGCTCTCCGAAGCTTTGTGATCATAGGTCAACGCCTACCCAGATCGCCGACAATTCACGACACTGGCAAATCCCGCTAAAAACAGGCATATCGCTTTTATGCGACGACACGGTCAAAGCTTTAGCAAGCGTGGACCGAGGCGAGACACCCGCGAAATCGGCGCAACGAAGAAAAGGCGGATGCGCCATGGACGCATCCGCCTTTTCTCCAGAGGCCGGGGAGCGAGCTGCGCATTCACCCGCCCGGCCTCTGTTCACCCCTCCGAACAGCCCCAACCTTAGCCAAGGCGACACCGGGAACGCACACCGTTCCGCAAAACCTTTCCCGGAATCCTCGGGCGCGGGCAAAAAACGAGTCGCGTGCGCGGGGGCAAAGCTGGAAGTATGCCGAAATATGCGTAACTGGCCGCTCTTTGAGCTCTCCATCACCACGCCGCGGCTGGAACTGCGGCACCCCACCCTCGACGACCTCGACGAGTTGGCCGACCGGGCGGCCGAGGGCGTCCACGAGGCCGGTTTCATGCCGTTCATGTTCCCGTGGACCGAGGCGGACCCGGCCGAGCGGGCCCGCCGTACGGTGCAGTACCACTTCCGCAGCTGGGCCGGGTTCACCGCCGACGACTGGTCGCTGGAGCTGGTCGTCGTGCACGAGGGCCAGGTCGTCGGCACCCAGGGCGTCACCGCGACCAGTTTCCCCGTCGCCCGCGAGGTCAAGACGGGCTCCTGGCTGGGCCGGCGGTTCCAGGGCCGGGGCATCGGCACGGAGATGCGCAGGGCCGTCCTGCACTTCGCCTTCGCCGGCCTCGGCGCGCGGTACGCCGCGACGGAGGCTTTCGAGGACAACCACGCCTCGCTCGCGGTGACCAGGAAGCTCGGCTACCGCGAGGACGGCGTCACCGTCCACGCGCGCAAGGGCGAGCCGGTCGTCACCCGGCGCTTCCGCATGGCCCGCGAGGACTGGTCGCCGTCCCCCGACGTCGAGATCCGCAACCTCGACGCCTGTCTGCCCCTGTTCGGCCTGGAGCCCTGAGCCCTCGCCGTCACGGCCTGAAGTGCCGCAACACCTCCGGGTTGGCCATGGCGTCGAGGTTGGCCGCCTCCTCGACCGGCGTGCCGAGCAGGATCTTGCGTACCGGCACCTCCAGCTTCTTGCCGGACAACGTCCGGGGGATGCCGGGCACGACGCGGATCTCGTTCGGCACGTGCCGGGGCGACAGCTCCTGGCGCAGGGCCGCGCACAGGGCGCGTTCGAGCTGCTCGCCGAGCTCGGCGCCCTCGGCGAGCGTGACGTACAGCAGCAGGCTGCCCTCCTGGCCGAGCTGCCCGGTGTCGATCACGAGGCTGTCGGCGATCTCGTCGAACCGCTCCACGACCCGGTAGAACTCGCTGGTGCCCATGCGCACGCCGCCGCGGTTGAGTGTGGAGTCCGAGCGGCCGTAGATGACGCAGCTGCCGTCCTCGTTGACCTTGATCCAGTCGCCGTGCCGCCACACGCCCGGGTAGACGTCGAAGTAGCTGTCGAAGTAGCGCCGCCCGTCGGGGTCGTTCCAGAACATCACCGGCATCGAGGGCATCGGCCGGGTCAGCACCAGCTCGCCCACCTCGCCGACCACCGGCTCGCCCTTGGGGTCGTACGACTCCACCTTGGCCCCCAGCGACCGGCACGGGATGATCCCCGCCCTGATCGGGTGGAGCATCGTGGCCCCGACGAACCCGGTGCACACGTCGGTGCCGCCGGAGAACGACCCGATCGGCGTGCCGGGCAGCTCGGCGGCGACCCAGGCGAAGCCCTCGGGCGGCAGCGGCGAGCCGGTCGAGCCGATGCCGCGCAGCCGCTCCAGCCCGTCGGGGTGGAGCCCGGCCTTCAGCGAGGCCATGATGTACGGCGCCCCCACCCCGAAGTACGTCACCTTCTCCGAGGCGGCGATCCGCCAGAGCGCGGCGGGCGAGGGATGTGTGGCCGAGCCGTCGTAGAGCACCGGCGTGGCCCCCACCAGCAGGGCGCCGACGAGGTAGTTCCACATCATCCAGCCCGTGGTGGTGTACCAGAAGAACACATCGCCCTCGCCCAGGTCCTGGTGGAAGGCGAGTGACTTGAGGTGTTCGAGCAGCACGCCGCCGTGCCCGTGCACGATCGGCTTGGGCAGCCCGGTCGTGCCGCTGGAGTAGAGGATCCACAGCGGATGGCCGAACGGCACCCGTTCGAACTCCAGCGGCCCCGCCTCGGCCCGCAGCCCCTCCCAGCCGATGACCTCGCCGTGCGGCACCGAACGGGCGTGCCCGGCGGCCGGCCCGGCCTGCTGGGGTGCCCGGCCCTCGCCGGCCGCCGACAGGTAGGGGATCCAGACCGTGGCGCGCAGCGTGGGCAGCTCGGCGGCGATCTCGTGCACGGCGTCGGAACGGTCGTAGGTCTTGCCGTTGTAGTGGTAGCCGTCGACCGCGATGAGCACCTTGGGCTCGATCTGCCTGAACCGGTCGACGATGCTCGGCACCCCGAAGTCGGGCGAACCGGCCGACCAGACGGCGCCGAGCGAGGCCGTGGCCAGGAAGGCGATCAGGGCTTGCGGGATGTTCGGCAGGTAGCCGGCCACGCGGTCGCCCCTGGTGACGCCGAGCCTGGCCAGACCGGCGCGGACGCGGGCCACCTCGTCGCGCAGCTCGGCGTAGGTCAGCTCCTGGCGGGCGCCGTCCTCGGAGACGAAGACCAGGGCGGTGCCCTCGGTGCGCCGCAACGCGTTCTCGGCGTAGTTGACCTCGGCGCCGGTGAACCAGGTCGCCCCGGGCATCTCCCCCGACAACACCGGCCCGTCGCCGCGCTCCCCGATGACGTCGAAGTAGTCCCAGACCGACGTCCAGAACTCCTCAGGACGGTCGACGGACCACTGCCACACCTCCTCGTAGCTCGCGCCGGACCGCCCCAGCCACTCCAGGTAGCGGGTCAGCTTGGCGGCGGCCACGACCTCGTCGGTCGGTTCCCAGAGAAGCGCACCTTCAGCAACCATGTGCCCCATCCTGTCGCCCGTCAGGTGGAAAGTCATACCTGACCTCCCCCATAACTTGCTACCTCCGTAGGTGGTCCACCGCCATACGGGCGGCGGTGCCGATCACCGCGTCGGCGCGCGGCTGGATGACCGCCGTGCTGAACGAACGGGTGAACACCGCCACCGCGTACCGGCCGCCGTCGGGGTACTCGACCACGCCGACCTCGGTGCGCAGCGTCGGCAGCGACCCGGTCTTGCCGCCGACCTCGACGTCGTCGTACGGGAAGCCCGAGGCCAGCCGGTGGGGCCACACCTGCATGTTGAGCACGCCGCGCATCCAGGAGCACGACTGCGGCGAGGCGGCCTCGTCCCGCCAGATCATGGAGAGCAGGCGGGTCATCTCGCGCGGGGTGCTGCGGTTCGTGTGCGCCGGGTCGAGCGCCCGCATGCGGGAGATGTCGTCGGGATCCAGGTACGGCCACCCGTGGCCGGTGTCCAGCTCCATGGTCTCGTACAGGTCGCGGCCGCTCTGCAGCATCCGGGTGCCGTCGAGGCCGAAGGCGTCCAGCATGGCGTTGACCGCGTCCATGCCCACCCGGTCGAGCAGCACGTCGGCGGAGGTGTTGTCGCTCACCGCCATCATCAGGTACGCCAGGTCGCGCAGCGACATCGTCACGTCGTCGAGCATGGCCGACAGGCCCGTGGGCCCCGAGACCCGCTGGCCGGACGTCACGGTCGTCGGGGCCGTCGCGTCCAGCCGCCCGGCGTCGGCCTGCCGGCAGAACTCGACCAGCAGCGGCAGCTTGTACACCGACGCCAGGGGCATCGGCTCGTCGGCGCCGTGGCCGGACTCCCGCCCGGAGTCGATGTCGCAGGCGTGCAGCCAGCCCGTCACCCCGGCCATCCGGAACAGCGCCGCGTAGTCGGGATCGCTCATGCCAGCATCCCCGGCCTCCGGCTGATCCGCCGTGCGGGCGCGGTGCCCTCGTCGGTCATCCCGGCGTTCTCCTTCAACGTGCGTACGGCGACGTCCGAGAACTCGGCGACCCAGTCCTTCTTCGGGCCTGTCGCGGCGCGCCAGGCCGTGGAGATCCGGCACGCGATCGGCGAGCCTAGCAGCGGCCGCCAGGCCGGCCCGGGGACGTCCGCCTTGGGCCCGAACGCCACCGCCTGGCCCGCGAGCACCAGGCCGAGCCCGGCGCCCTGGTGCACCTGGCCGGGCACGTACCCGTGCCGGCGGCACTCGGCCAGCGTCTCGGCGTGCCAGCCCGGCTCGCCCTCCTTGGGCGGCATCAGCAGCTCACGCCCGGCCAGATCGGTCAGGTGCACCTCACCGGCCTCGGCCAGCGGGTCGTCCCCGGCCAGCAGCACGCCGAGGGGCTGCACGAGCACCTGGCCGAAGTCCAGCCCGGGGGCGGCGACCGGATGGCGGACGAGGCCGACGTCGATAGTGCCCTCGGCCAGGGCGGACACCTGGTCGGCCGTCCAGATCTCGACGGGGACGAGCCGTACGTCCGGATTGACCGCGCGGAAGCCCGCGACGAGGGCGGCGATCACGGAGGCGGCCAGGTCGGGCGGTACCCCGATCTTGAGCACGCCGCCGTCGCCGCGGCGGGCCAGCTCGCGCAGCCGCTCGACCCTGGAGACGATCTCGCGGGACTCGCCGAGCAGCAGCCGTCCGGCCTCGGTCAGGCGTACCTGCCGGGCGGAGCGGTCGAACAGCTGCACGCCGAGCTCCTCCTCCAGACGTTTGATGCGCTGGCTGAGCGGCGGCTGCGCCATGCCGAGGCGGATCGCGGCGTTCCCGAAGTGCAGTTCCTCCGCCACGACGACGAAGTAGCGGAGATGCCGGACCAAGTCCATGACCAGCCACTATATCCAGATTTATATCTATACAGCCCTCATATCAATATTGGACGATACTCCTCCGCCTCTGGTGTCCTCGGGCCATGGCATCACAAACGGGGACACTGTACGGGCGCGCCCGGCCGGCGGGACCACGTCGCGGACGGCGGCGCAGATGGCCGCTGGTCCTGACCGTCCTTGTCGTGCTGATCGTGGCGGCGGGGGCCGCGGTCTGGCTGTTGCGCACGAAGGGCTCACCCGAGCAGACGACCGACGAATACCTCTCGGCCTGGTCCGCCCAGGATTATGCGAAGATGCGCGGGCTCGTCGCCGACCCGCCCACCGACTTCGAGGCCTGGCACCGGCGTTTCCGCGCCGACCTCAAGGTCGAGCAGGCCACCTTCTCCCGCTCCCGGTCGACCGGCCCCTTCGCCGACAACGGCCCGGACGACGACGGCTACCTGGGCTTCAACGTCAGCCTGACCGGCCCCCGGGACTGGAAGTACAGCAGCCGGCTCAAGCTCGTCGAGCGGGACGGCGCGTGGAAGGTCGCCTGGACCCCGGCCGCCATCCACCCCAAGCTCAGGAAGGACCTCTCGCTGCGCCTGGTCACCCTGAAGCGCGAGCCCACCAGCGTCCTGGCCGCCGACGGCACCGAGATCGGCGGCGCGGACGCCCCCGGCTCGGTGCAGCAACTGGTCGAGGGCATCAAGCAGACCTACCCCGACCGCTTCAACCCGGGCGGCGACTCGATCATCGGCCTCTACGAGGGTGACGAGCTGGTCGAGACGCTGGCCAAGCCGGGCGGCACCAAGCCGTTCAGCACCACGATCGACCTGAAGGTGCACGCGGCGGGGGCCGCGGCGCTGGACGGCGTCACCAAGCCGGCCTCGCTGGTGGCGCTGCGCGCCTCGACCGCCGAGATCCTGGCCGTGGTCAACAAGCCCGGCGGCTTCAACCGGGCGCTGCTCGGCAAGTACCCGCCCGGCTCGACGTTCAAGGTCGTGACGGCCTCGGCGCTGGTCGCGGACGGGGTCGAACCCGGCAGGACGGTCACCTGCCCGGCCGAGAAGAACATCGGCGGCTTCCCCTTCCACAACGCCGGCTTCAAGGACTACGGCACGCTCTCCTTCCAGGACGCCTTCGCGCACTCGTGCAACACGACGTTCGGCGAGATGAGCGTGGCCGAGCTGAACGGCGGCAGGCTGGCCGAGGTGGCCAGGAGCTTCGGCTTCGGCACCCCGATCAAGCCGGGCGTGCCCGCCGTGCGGGCCGAGTTCCCCGACCCCAAGGACGACACCGACCTGGCCTCGGCCTCCATCGGCCAGGGCCGGGTGCTGGCCAGCCCGCTCAACATGGCCTCCGTCGCCGCCGCCATCGCCTCGGGCGCCTGGATCCCGCCGCGGATCGTGTCCAGGGAGATGGTCCCCGACGACCGCCCGCGCCCGCTGGAGCGGGGCGTGGTGTCGGCCCTGCGCAAGCTCATGCCCGCCGTCGTCACGGACGGCACCGCCAAGGGCGCGCACTTCCCGGCGGGCACCGCGGGCAAGACCGGAACGGCCGAGTACGGCTCGGGCAAGGAGCCGCCCGCGCACTCGTGGTTCATCGGCTACAAGGGGGACGTGGCGTTCGCGGTGATCGTGGAGGGCGGCGGCGCCGGCTCGGCCGTGGCGGCCCCCATCGCCGCCCGCTTCCTCGCCGCCCTGCCCTGATGCGCCGCCCGGAGGTGCGCGTCAGCCGGGCGGGACCGAGGGGTGTCAGCCGGCCTTGCGGTCCAGCGGGGAGGTCAGGCCGGCCACCGCGGCCACCACCTCCGAGGCGTCCGACAGGTCGGGCAGCACCAGGTCGGCGCCCGCCTCGCGCAGCTCGGCGGCCGTCGACCGCCCGGAGGCGACCCCGATCACGGCGGCCCCGCCGATCCTGGCGGCCTGCACGTCGCGCGTGGAGTCGCCGATCACCACCGTGTTGGCCGCCGTGAACGGCGTGCCCAGCCGCTGCTTGGCCCTCCCCTGCGCGACCTGCAACAGCGTCGCCTTGGGATAGACCTCCTCGCCGTAGCCGCCCAGCTCGAAGTCGACGTACCTGTCCAGCCCGAACGCCTTGAGCTTGTGCACGGCGTTGCCCTTGATCGTGCCGGTCAGCACCGACTGCACGACGCCGTCGAGCCGGGCCACCGACTTCAGCGCGTCCTTGGCCCCCGGCATCGTCCGGCCCTCCTTGGCCAGCCGGCCGCGCCGGTCGGCGAAGGCGAGGGCGAGGGCGGCCAGGAACCTGGGCAGGTGGTCGTCCTGCGCCGGGATGCCGTTGACGGCCAGCGTCTCGAAGACGATCTCGGAGTCGGGACGGCCGAGCGGCGGCACGAGCTTGACCAGCGGCCGGCCGGTCACGGCGCGGAACGCCTCGGCGTAGGCGTCCCGGGTCACGATGGCGACGTCGACCAGGGTGAGATCGACGTTCCAGAGCACAAGGCGGTTGATGGCGGCCTCCTGAGGGGTTCCCGGCAAGGGTACGGCCCCGGCCCGGCCGGAGGCTGCCCCCCGGCGGATCCGGTATGTCCCCTCAGGCGTACTGGAGCGCCTGGGCGAGCGTGTCCACCACAGGCAGGCCGGTGCCCTCCAGCTCGGCCCGCGTGGTCATGCCGCCGGTGTAGAGCACCGCCCGCGCCCCCACGTGCCGCGCGGCGAGCCCGTCGTCGACGCTGTCGCCGATCACCAGGATCTCGCCGGGGTCGAGGTCGAGGGCCTGGATGTGCGCGGTCATGTGCACGGCCTTCTCGCCGCCGGTGCTCCCGACCAGCCCGTCGATCCGGGAGAAGTGCCGGGTGATGCCGAACGACTCGACGACCGGCACGAGGTGGGCGTGGGGGGCCATCGAGCACAGCGACTGGGTGCCGGCCCAGCCGCCGAGCACCACCTCGGCGTCGGGGGCCAGCCCGCAGGCGGCGCTGAGCCTGAAGTAGTGCTCGTGGAACCCGTCGTCCAGCAGCTCCCACTCCCCCTCGGCCAGTGGCCTGCCGAGCAGCCGCTCGTAGGCGACCCAGATGGGACGGGTGTAGACCGCACGGAACCCGTCGGCGGTCAGCTCAGGCAGCGCGTACGGCTTGAACAGGGCGTTGGTGGCACCGACGACGGCCTCGACGTCGTGGAAGAGCGTCCCGTTCCAATCCCAGATGATGTGTTTTGTCATGTCCCAGCAAGCTTATTCGACAGGTATGACGATCCTATGAACCCAGCAGGTCCGGGATCTCCTGGGTGGCGTACCACATGAGCTCGTGGGCCTCGGCGCCGTCGACCGTGAAGCGGGCGTCGTCGTCGCCGTCGTCGGCGGCGGGCAGCGCCTCGACGGCGGCCTCGATGTCGCCGACGGCGTCGTGGTCGTCGACGTGCACCGCGGCCACCTTCGCCATCGGGACGGCCGCGGCCAGGCGCACGCGGGCCCGCTCCTCCAGGTCGACGCCGGCCGAGACCGAGCCGTCGGGCACCTCGGCGGCGACCACCACCCGCCGGTGCGCGGCGGCCACGCCGTCGGCGCGGTCGGCGGCCAGCATGCGCAGCGAGGCGCGGGCCGCCTCGGTCAGCGCGACGTACTCCAGTTCCTCGGTGTCGCCCGAGGCGTACCACTCGGTCAGCGCGGGGGTCACCGCGTAACCGGTCAGGGGGGCCGGACCCAGCTCCCCCGCCTCGACCGCGCGGGCGAGGGCGGGGAGGGTGCACGGCAGATAGACGCGCATCACGAACCTTTCCGAAATCGCAAGGGCACCATCATGCCCGTCGCAGCGTGAGCCGGAGTACGGTCTCCAACTCTGTGAGGGTCGTGTCGGCGTCGCGGTGGTGGATGCCGGTGATGCCGAGTGCGCGGGCGGCCAGGATGTTGGCCTCGATGTCGTCGATGAACACGCACTGCTCGCCGGGCAGTCCGACCTGGTCGAGGGCGTGGCGGAAGATGCGTTCCTCGGGCTTGCGCATGCCGACCTCGCCGGAGATCACGACGGCGTCGAAGAGACCGTCCCATTCGTGGCGGGGGTAGGTGTTCGACCAGGAGTTAGACAACAAACACGTCTTAACACCATTCTTCCGTACGTCGCGGAGCATGTCGTACATGGCGTCAACCCGCTCGAAGCCCGCGAACATGCGCTCCAGCAGCCCCTCGGCCACCGGCGGCACGCCGTCCACGGTGAGCAGCCGCGCGGCCAGGTCGCGCTCGAAGGCCGGGCCGTCGAGCTCGCCGCGTTCGAGCGCGTGCACGACGTTCTGCCCCTCGCCGCCCCGGTAGGCGTGGTCGACCAGCTCGCGCATCACCGAGCGGTAGTGCTCGGCGTCGATCCGGTCGGCCGCGAGCCACCGGGCGATGGAGTCGGTCAGGCTGGTCGTGAGCACGCCACCCCAGTCGATGAGCACCCCTGCGACCACGACCGCCTCCTCGCTCGAATCCGGTTCTAGGATAGAACCCCACGGAATCGGCTTTTGCCCGGCCCAGCTCTTTATTTACGGATAAATCCCCTTGAACGGCCGGCGCGATTCGGCCATGGCCCGTCCTAACCCGCGGCCCGCACCTTGGCGGCCAGCCTGCGGTGCTCGGGCGAGCGCAGCACGCCGGCCGCCTCCTGCGCCGACGCGACGGGCGCCGCGGACAGCAGGCCCCTCTTCTGCTTGAGCCTGAGCAGCCGGACGACCGACTGGTCGAGGCGGTCCTCGGAGATGCGCCCCGACCTCACCGCCGCCAGCACCGCCTGGTACGCCTTGCCCAGGTCGTACGGCATGAGCAGCAGATCGGCCCCGGCCAGCACCGCGCGCACCGCCACCTCGCCGTCGCCGTACTTCTTGCGCACGCCCTCCATGTTGAGCGCGTCGGTGGAGATCACGCCCTTGAAGCCGAGCCTCTGCCGCAGCAGGCCGGTCAGGATGGGCTTGGACAACGTCGCCGGGTCGCCCGACGGGTCGAGCTTGGGGAAGACGATGTGGGCGCTCATCACGGCGTCGACCCCGGCGCCGACGGCGGCCCTGAACGGCGGCGCGTCGATCCTCTCCCACTGGGCCATGGTGTGCTTGATCACCGGCAGGCCGGTGTGGCTGTCGACGGAGGTGTCGCCGTGGCCCGGGAAGTGTTTGGCCGTGGCCGCCACCTTGGCGTCGCCGAAGCCCTTGACCGCCGCCGCGACCATCTTCGCCACCGCGGACGGGTCGTTGCCGTAGGCCCGCCGGCCGATGACCGGGTTCCGCGGGTTGACGTTGACGTCGGCGACGGGCGCGAAGTCGAGGTTGACCCCGAGCGCCCGCAGCTCCTCGCCGGTCGCCCTGGCCACGGCCCTGGACATCGCCGGGTCCTTCGTGGCGCCGATCTCGGCCGCGCCCGGGAAGTCGGTCATCAGCGCGGACATGCGGGAGACCAGGCCGTTCTCCTGGTCGGTCCCGACCAGCAGCGGGACCTTCTTGGACGCCTCCTGCAGGCCGTTGGTGAGCTGGACGACCTGGGCCGTGGACCTGACGTTCGCCGGGAAGAGGATCACGCCGCCCAGGTGGTAGCGGGCGATCACCTTGGCCGGGGTCTGGGCGCCGTAACGGGCCTGGTTCTCGCCGGAGACGGTGTCGGCGGCGGTGCCGTACAGGACGGGCATGAAGAGCTGGCCGACCTTCTCCTCCAGCGTCATCCGCCGCAGGGCCCGCAGCACCGGGTCGGACGCGGCCTGGGGCGGGCTCTGTGGTGTCGTGCTGCCCGCGGGGGTGGCGGGGGTGGCCCCGTCGCCCGCCGGGGCCGCGCTCGCCGGGGCGCCACCGCCGCCGCCGCACGCGGTCAGCGCCAACACCAGGAGCCCTGCGGGGCCGATCCGTCTGAACATGCCTTCCAAGGTATCCATGCCGCGGCCCGTACGAGCCCGGCGACCCGAAAACGGCCCGTTCACACCCCCAGCGCCGCGAGCCCCGGCAGGTGGGTGCGCGCGACCGCGCGCGCGTTCGCCGCCGTGACCTGGGCCCGCGCGTTGCGCGCCGCCAGCCGGCACTGCTCCAGCGTGTGCGCGGCCAGCGCCGCCCGTACGCCCGCCAGCGCCCCCGCCCCCATCGACAGCGTGGTCGCCCCCAGCCCGACCAGCACGCACGCCAGAGCCGGGTCGGCGGCCGCCTCACCGCAGATGCCCACCGGCTTGCCGTGGCCGCAGGACATGGCGATCAGGTCGAGCAGCGCCGGCTGCCACGGGTCCTGGAGCCCGCTCACCGTGCCGAGCTGGCGGTCGGCGGCGAAGGCGTACTGGGCCAGGTCGTTGGTGCCGAGCGAGACGAAGTCCACCACCCCGGCCAGCTGCCCGGCCCGCAGCGCCGCCGACGGGATCTCGATCATGACGCCCACCTTGGACAACCCGCGCGCCCGGCAGGCGTCGGCGAACCATCTGGCCTCCTCGGCCGTGGCCACCATGGGCGCCATCACCAGCAGCTCGGCCGGCGCGTCCTCGGCCGCCGCCGCCAGCGCGCGCAACTGGGCGTCCATCACCTCGGGGAAGCGCCTGAACAGGCGCAGCCCGCGCTCCCCCAGCGCCGGGTTCGGCTCGGCGGGGGCGGGCAGGAACCGCAGCGGCTTGTCGGCGCCGGCGTCGAGCGTGCGCACGACCACGGTGGCGCCCGGCACGGCCTCCAGCGCCGCCCGGTAGGCCCGCTGCTGCTCCTCGACGGCCGGGGCCTCGGCCCTGTCGAGGAAGAGGAACTCGGTCCGGTAGAGCCCGACGCCCTCCGCCCCGGCGGCCAGCGCCTCCTCCAACTCGGCGGGGCCGGCGACGTTGGCCAGCAGCGGCACCGCGTGCCCGTCGGCGGTCCGGCCCGGCCCCTTGGCCGCGCCGATCGCCGCCCGCTTCGCCGCCGCCGCGTCCCGCGCCCCGGCCACATGATCGTCGGACGGCTCCAGGCTCACCTCGCCCGTCGTGCCGTCCACCAGGACCGGGACGCCGGCGGGGATGCCGGTCGCCCCCGGGCAGGCGACCACGGCGGGCACGCCCATCGCCCGTGCCATGATCGCGGTGTGGCTCGTGGGGCCGCCCTGCTCGGTGACGAACCCGGCCACGTCCCGCCTGGACAGCAGCGCCGTGTCGGCGGGCGCCAGGTCGGCCGCGACCAGCACGTACGGCACCTCGGGGGCGACCGGCAGACCCGGCATCGGGTGCCCGGTCAGCAGGGCGATCACCCGGTCCCTGATGTCGTCGAGGTCGGCGGCCCGCTCGCCCAGGTAGCCGCCGGCCCCGGTGAGCACGTCCCGGTACTTCGTGAACGCCTCGAAGACCGCCCGGGGAGCGGCGAGACCCCGGTCGATGAAGGTCCTGACCTTCACCACCAGACCGGGGTCCTCGGCCATCAGCGCCTGGGCCTTGAGGATCTCCTCGGCCTCGCCGCCCGCCTGGTTGCCGCGGGCCTCGAGCTCGCCCGCGACCTGGGAGAGCGCGGCCGCGGCCCGCTCCTTCTCCTGTTCCGCCTCACCGGTGTAGGTGCTGCCCTCGGGGGGTTCGGGCACAGAGGCGGTCAGAACGTACGCGGGGCCGTGCCCGATTCCCGGGCTGACCCCAACCCCCCGCAGGTTCATGGCGCTCCGGCGATCGTGGCCAGTTCGTCCAGGATCTCCTCGGAGCCGTCGCCCTCCGCCCGGATCACGACGGTCTCGCCCTGCCGGACGTCGAGCGCCATGATGGCGAGGATGCTCTTGCCGTTGACCGGGGCCCCGCCGCCGCTGGCCTTGGCGACGCTGATGTCCATCGGGGCCAGCTGGGCCCGTTTCACGAACGTCGCCGCGGGACGGGCGTGCAGACCCACCTCCGCCGCGACCGTGACCTTGCGCTCACCCATGAGCCTCTCCTTCTGTACCCGGTCCAGACCAGCTGGACTTTTGCGTGTATGGCGGCCGGCCGCTCGGGGTCGGGCCGGGCGCCGGCATGGCTGGGGCACGCCTATTGTGGCGTCTTCTGCCGGTACGACCGTGCCGATGAGGCGCCGTACGCCGATCTCGGGGACCGCGCCGACGGTGTCTACATCCATGTGAACAGCTCGTCCCCCACGTGCACCGCCCCCTGCACGATGCCGGTCACCGACTCCGAGAGGGCGTCCAGGGCCACGACGGGGCAGACCGGGGATCGTCCGCCGGCCTCGACGACGGACGGGTCCCACGCCACGACGGGCTGCCCCGCTCTGACCCTGTCGCCCTCGGCCGCCAGCAGCTGGAACCCCTTCCCCTTCAGCTGGACCGTGTCGATGCCCAGGTGCACCAGCACGCCCCTGCCGTCGTCCCCCACGATGACGTAGGCATGCGGATGCAGTTTCATAATCTTTCCCGCTATGGGGGCTACGGCCTTGCCGGGCCCCCGCAGCGGGTCGATCGCCGTTCCCGGTCCCACCATGCCCGCGGAGAAAACCGGATCGGGCACGGCGGCCAACCCCACAGCCGCCCCCTCGACCGGGGCGAGAACAGTCGTCATGGTCTCGCCCTTAGCCGATGATGTCCTCGATGTCGCTGGCGATCGTGTCCGCCTCGGGCCCCACGACGACCTGGACCACGTTCCCCGCGGCCATCACGCCGTGCGCCCCCGCCGCCTTGAGGGCGGCCTGGTCGACCTTGGACGCGTCGTGCACTTCGGTGCGCAACCGGGTGATGCAGGGCTCGATCTCGATGATGTTGTCGGCACCGCCGAGACCGGCGATGATCGCATTCACATCCGCCGCCATCCGGTCCTCCCTCGTTCCAACTCCGTGACCAGGCTAAACGAGGTGCCCCGCTCAGTCCGTCTGCGTGACCTTGTTGAGGCCGCGCGGCGAGTCGGGGTCGATGCCGAGACGCCGGGCCAGCGCTTCGGTGAGGAGCTGGCCGGGGATGATCAGGCCCATCGGCGCCACCCATTCGGGCAGGTCGGGGCCGTTCAGCGCGGCCGTGCCGGCCTGCGCGAGCGCGTCGCCGCCGCCGATCGTGTACGCCGCCGCGCCCGCCGCCACGACCCGCTCGGCCAGGGCCACCGTGCCGGACAGCGTGGGGCTGTTCTCGGCGGCCACCAGCAGCGCCGGGGTGTCGGCGTCGACCACGGCGATCGGGCCGTGCAGCAGGTCGGCGTAGGACAGGCCCATGGCGTGCAGGTAGCAGGCCTCCTTGAGCTTGAGCGCGGTCTCCAGGGCCGTGGAGAAGGCGAGCCCGCGTCCGGACACGACCACGCCCGGCTTGTCCAGCAGCCCCTCGACGACCGCGTCCAGGTCGCCCGGCTCGGCGATCAGCTTCTCGACCGCGTCGGGCACCCGCCGCAGGTCCTCGGCGTTCACGTCGGCGCCGAGGCCCAGCGCGAGCACGGCCAGCGCGGCGAGCTGCGTGGTGTAGGTCTTGGTCGCCGGGACGGCCTTCTCCTCGCCGGCCAGCGTGCACAGCGCAACGTCGGCCGCCTGGGCCAGCGGGCTGTCCTCGCCGCCGTTGGTGATGCCGACCGTCTTCGCGCCGCAGTCCTTGGCCCAGGCCAGGGTCTCGACGATCTCCTCCGTACGGCCCGACTGGGAGATCGCGACGGCCAGCACGCCGTCGAGGTCGAGCTTGCGCCGGTAGGTGGTCGCGATGGACGGCGCGGCCAGCGCGCCCATCCGGCCCGCGTGGGACTCGACCAGGTAGCGGCCGTAGACTGCGGCGTTGTCGGAGGTTCCACGCGCGATGAACAGCAGCTGGCGAGTCTGCTCGCCCACCGCCTTCACCTCGCCCACCCTGGGGAGCAGGGCGTCGAGCGTGGCCCGCAGCGCTTGCGGCTGCTCGGCGATCTCACTGCGCATCTTGGTGGTCATCCTGAGCTCATCCCTCGATTCATCCGGCGTCGGACTTGACCGTCTTTCGCGACATGTGGTCTAGTCCGGACTAGACCAGTACGAACCATAGCCCATGACCACCAAACAAGAAATCTGCCCATAGACTGCCGCACCACCAGATCCAGATTTCTTCTTTGCCGATCGAGGGGAGGATCCGTGGCGCACATCGATCCGGATAGCCCGGTGCCCAAGTACTTCCAGCTTCGCGAGATCCTGCTGGACCTCATTGACAGCAACGAGCTCAGCATCGGCGCGGCAATCCCGTCCGAGCGGGAGCTCTGCCAGCGGTTCGGCCTGTCCAGGATGACCGTACGGCAGGCCGTCGACCACCTGGTCTCCGAGGGCCGCCTGCACCGCGTGCCGGGCAAGGGCACGTTCGTGGCCAGGCCCAAGATCGAGCTGGCGCTGCAGCTCACGTCCTTCACCGACGACATGAGGGCGCGCGGGATGATCCCGGGCTCGCGCGACCTCGACCGCCGCATCGTGCGGGCCAGCGCTCACCTGGCCAAGGAGCTGGGGATCCAGCCGGGTGAGGAAGTGCACTTCATCGAACGCCTGCGCACGGCCGACGGCGAGCCGCTGTCCATCGAACGGGCACACATCCCGGTCAAGCTCGCCCCCGACCTGGCCGATGACGACCTGTCGGACAAAT
Source organism: Nonomuraea sp. NPDC005730 (assembly GCF_040630865.1). NCBI lineage: Bacteria > Bacillati > Actinomycetota > Actinomycetes > Streptosporangiales > Streptosporangiaceae > Nonomuraea > Nonomuraea sp. NPDC005730. The sequence continues at coordinate 87,407 of NZ_JBEXYK010000001.1, read as the reverse complement.
CGCTGTACGAGCTGCTGGAGAGCCGCTACGGGCTGGTCATGGACGCCGGCGAGCTCACCATCGACGGCGGCATCGCCGACCCGAGTGACGCCGACCTGCTGAAGCTGCCGCGCGGCGGCGCCGTGCTGCTGCTCCAGCGCAGGTCCTTCTCCGGCGGCGTCTGCGCGGAGCTCGGCGTGTCCACCTACCGCGCTGACCGCTATCAGCTGCGGACCATCCTCGAAATGCCCGTTAGACGGGGCTAAGGCCACTCCGCCGGGCCCGGACGGCCTGCCCGGCGGACGCCTGACTCCCACCCCCCGGAGGAACGCCCGGTGAACGAGACCACCGCCGCCGCCCGGCCTTCGCCGTTCGCACGCGTGATGAACGTGCTCCAGCGGCTGGGCCGCTCGCTGATGCTGCCCATCGCGGCCCTGCCCGCGGCCGCGCTGCTCTTCCGGTTCGGGCAGCCCGACATGCTGGGCTCCAACGGCCCCGCCCCCGGCGGCCTGGCCGACGTGCCCGGGTTCGCCTGGATGAGCCAGGTCGCCGAGGTGCTGGCCGCGGCCGGGGACGCGCTGTTCCAGAACCTGCCGCTGCTGTTCGCGGTGGGCGTGGCCATCGGCTTCGCCCGCAAGGCCGACGGCACCACGGCGCTCGCCGCCGTCGTCGGCTACCTGGTGTTCGACCGGGTGACCAAGGTGATGTTCTTCGGCTCCGACATCCGCGACACCGTGGCCATCCGCCAGGTGCAGGACCAGGGCATCAAAGAGGTCATCAACTACGGCATGCAGAACCCCACCAAGGTGCTCGGCGGCATCGTGATGGGCCTGGTCACCGCGCTCCTGTGGCAGCGCTTCCACCGCATCAAGCTGCCGCCGTGGCTGGCCTTCTTCGGCGGACGCCGGTTCGTGCCGATCATCACCTCCATCGTCGCGCTGCTCCTCGGCGTGCTGTTCGGCTGGCTCTGGCCGGTCCTCGGCGAGTGGATCCGGCACGCCGGCGAGGCCCTGGCCGCCATCGGCCCGATCGGCACCGGCATCTACGGCCTGATCAACCGCCTGCTCATCCCGCTCGGCCTGCACCACTTCGTGAACTCGGTCGTCTGGTACGTCGTGCCGCAGTGCGAGGTGGGCGGTCACGTGCTGGGCGGCGACTGGAACTGCTACTTCGGCGGCGCCCCGCACTCCGGCCAGTTCATGGCCGGCTTCTTCCCCGTCATGATGTTCGCCCTGCCCGCCGCCGCCCTGGCCATGTGGCGGGCCGCGCCCCCGCACCGCCGGGCCACGGTGGGCGGCATCATGCTCTCGGCCGGGCTGGCCTCGTTCGTCACCGGCATCACCGAGCCGATCGAGTTCGCGTTCATCTTCGTCGCGCCCGCACTGCTGGTCGCGCACGCCGTCCTGACCGGCCTGGCGATGGCGCTCACCACGCTCATCGGCGGGCAGCTCGGCTTCGGCTTCTCCGCGGGCCTGCTCGACATGCTGCTGAACGTCAGCAAGTCCAACACCCAGAACCTGCCCGGCATCCTGCTGCTCGGCCTGATCTACGGCGTCGTGTACTACGTCGTGTTCACCTTCCTCATCCGCAGGTTCGACATCATGACACCGGGCCGGGAACCCGAGCCCGACCTCGACTCCGGCGAGACCTAGCGCCCGTTTTCCGCCACGCCCGCCGTGGTAGGAACCTGGCATTCCCCCGCTGACGGACCACCGAGCGGGGGTGAGGACCATGGGCGCGTCGCCCTGGTCGGCGACGTTCGCGGTGCTGCAGCGCATCGGCCGCTCGCTCATGATGCCCATCGCCGTACTGCCCGCCGCCGGCCTGCTCTTCCGCTTCGGCCAGGACGACCTGCTCGGCAAGGACGGCCTCGGCGGCCTCCTGCCCTGGATGCTGCCCGTCGCCAACGTCCTGGCCGCGGCCGGCGGCGCCCTGTTCGACAACCTGCCCGTCCTGTTCGCGATCGGCGTCGCGATCGGGTTCGCGCGCAAGTCCGACGGCTCCACCGCCCTCGCCGCCCTGGTCGGCTACCTGGTGTTCGACCGCGTCAGCCGCACGCTCTTCTACGACGCGGGCCACGGCGCGGTCTACGACAAGGTCATCGTCACCACCCCTCAGGGCCCGATGCTCAACCTCGGCGCCCAGAACCCCACCGGCGTGCTCGGCGGCATCGTCATCGGCATCACCGCGGCGCTGCTCTGGCAGCGCTTCTACCGGCTGAAACCGCCCCCGTGGCTGGCCTTCTTCGGCGGACGCCGCTCGGTCCCGATCATCACCGCCGTCGCCGCACTGGTGCTCGGCGTCGTGTTCGGGCTGGTCTGGCGTCCGGTGGGCGACTGGCTGTCCGGCGTGGGCGACTGGCTCTCGGCCCACGGGACCGCGGGCACCGGCATCTACGGCGTGGCCAACCGCCTGCTGATCCCCGTCGGCCTGCACCACTTCCTCAACACCATCGTCTGGTTCACCCTGCCCGAGTGCCACGCCGGCGTGAACGGCGCCACCCGGAACGCCGCCGGCGACCTGAACTGCTACTTCGCCGGCGAGCAGGGCGCCGGCATCTTCATGACCGGCTTCTTCCCCGTCATGATGTTCGGGCTGCTCGGGGCCGCCATCGCCATGTGGCGGGCGGCTCCGCCGGAACGCCGCAAGTCCGTGGGCGGCATCATGTTGTCGGCGGGGCTGACGGCATTCATCACCGGCATAACCGAGCCGCTGGAATTCGCCTTCATTTTCGTGGCGCCGGTGCTTTTCGTGGTGCACGCCCTGCTGACCGGGCTGTCGATGGCCCTGATGGCGGAATTGGGCGCGCGGCTCGGCTTCACCTTCTCCGGCGGGGCCATAGACATGCTGCTGAACGCCAGCAAATCGAACACCCACCGGCTCGGGCTGATCATCGGCTTCGGGCTGCTGTATTTCGTTCTCTATTATCTGATCTTCGCGTTCCTGATCCGCCGACTGAACATCCCCACCCCCGGTCACGAACCCCCCGCCCCGCCGGCTCCCTAGTCGCCCCCGCGCGAACGACGAAGCCCCCGTCCCCCTGCTCGCGCAGGGGGCGGGGGCCCGCTCAGGCTCGCCTCAGCGTGTCAGACGGCGTTCTTCGGGTCGCCGTGGCAGCGCTTGTACTTCTTGCCCGACCCGCAGGGGCAGGGCGCGTTGCGCTCGACGTTCCCGTACGCGGCCCGCTCGGCCGACGTGGTGGCTACCCGCGTGTGCTCGACGTCGCCCTGCTCGCCGGGGGCGGAGTATTCGAGCTCGGTCGGGCGCTGCGGCGCGCGCAGGGCGGTGGAGATGATCGACCGCGTCTCGGTGACCGCGGCGTCCTCCTCCTCGACGATCGGGTTCTCCTGCACCTCGACCTCGAGGTTGAACAGGAAGCCGACGGAGTCCTCCTTGATGCCCTCCAGCATCGCCGAGAACATCTCGAAGCCCTCGCGCTGGTACTCGATCTGCGGGTCCTTCTGCGCGTAGGCCCGCATGCCGATGCCCTCGCGCAGGTAGTCCATCTCGTAGAGGTGCTCGCGCCACTTGCGGTCGAGCACCGACAGGATGACCTGGCGCTCGAAGTTACGCGTGGCCTCGGCCCCGAGCTGCTCCTCGCGCCTGGCGTACGCCTCCAGGGCGTCTGCCTTGATCTTCTCGGAGATGAACTCGGCGGTCAGCTCCTCGCGGCTGCCGGCCTCCTCGACGAGGTTGTCGATCGTGACCGTGACGGGGTAGAGATCGCCGAACGCCTTCCACAACCTGTCGAGGTCCCACTCCTCGGCGAAGCCCTCGGAGGTGGCGCCCGCGACGTAGCCGTCGATCACGTCGCCGACGAAGCCGCGCACCTGCTCGTGCAGGTCGGCGCCCTCCAGCACGCGGCGGCGCTCGGAGTAGATCACCTTGCGCTGCCGGTTCATGACCTCGTCGTACTTCAGAACTTCCTTGCGGATCTCGAAGTTCTGCTGCTCGACCTGGTGCTGGGCGGAGGCGATGGCCTTGGAGACGATGCCCGACTCGATCGGCTGGTCGTCGGGGATGCTCAGCCTGTTCATGATCATCTCGACCCTGGCCGCGTTGAACAGGCGCATCAGGTCGTCGCCGAGCGAGAGGTAGAAGCGCGACTCACCGGGGTCGCCCTGACGGCCGGAACGGCCGCGGAGCTGGTTGTCGATGCGTCGCGACTCGTGGCGCTCGGTGCCCAGCACGTAGAGGCCGCCGAGCTGGGTGACCTCGTCGTGCTCGGCCTTGACGGCCGCCCTGGCCTTCTCCAGCGCCTCGGGGTAGGCCTTCTCGTACTCCTCCGGCGTCTCGACCGGGTCGAGGCCGCGCTGGCGCAGCTCGAGGTCGGCGCGGAACTCGGAGTTGCCGCCGAGCATGATGTCGGTGCCTCGACCGGCCATGTTCGTGGCGACGGTGACGGCGCCCTTGCGGCCCGCCTCGGCGACGATCGCGGCCTCACGCGCGTGGTTCTTCGCGTTGAGCACCTCGTGCACCACGCCGCGGCGCTTGAGCGCCTTGGACAGCCGCTCGGACTTCTCCACCGAGGTCGTGCCGACGAGGACCGGCTGCCCGGCGTCGTGGCGCTCCTTGATGTCCTCGACCACCGCGTTGAACTTGGCGTCCTCGGTCTTGTAGACCACGTCGGGCTGGTCCTTGCGGACCATCGGCCGGTTGGTCGGGATCGGCACCACGCCGAGCTTGTACGTCTGGTGGAACTCGTTGGCCTCGGTGACCGCCGTACCGGTCATGCCGGACAGCTTGGCGTAGAGGCGGAAGTAGTTCTGGAGGGTGACCGTGGCGAGAGTCTGGTTCTCGTCCTTGATCTTCACACCTTCCTTGGCCTCGATGGCCTGGTGCATGCCCTCGTTGTAGCGCCGGCCGTGCAGCACGCGGCCGGTGAACTCGTCGACGATGAGCACCTCGCCGTCGGCGACGATGTAGTCCTTGTCCTTCTTGAACAGCTCTTTCGCCTTGAGCGCGTTGTTGAGGAAGCCGACCAGGTGGGTGTGCTCGGGCTTGTAGAGGTTGTCGATGCCGAGCCAGTCCTCGACCTTCTCGACGCCGGCCTCCAGGACGCCGACCGTGCGCTTCTTCTCGTCGACGATGTAGTCGCCGGTGCTCTCCTCGCCCGGGTTCTTCGCCTCGACGCCCTTGCGCAGCCTGGGAACGATCTTGGCGAACTCGCTGTACCACTTGCCCGACTGCTCGCCGGGGCCGGAGATGATCAGCGGCGTGCGGGCCTCGTCGATGAGGATCGAGTCGACCTCGTCGACGATGGCGTAGTGGTGGCCACGCTGGACGCACTCCTCCAGCGACCACGCCATGTTGTCGCGGAGGTAGTCGAAGCCGAACTCGTTGTTGGTGCCGTACGTGATGTCCGCTTCGTACTGCTTGCGCCGCTCGTCCGGCGCCTGGCCGGAGAGGATCATGCCGACTTCCATGCCCAGGAACCGGTAGACGCGGCCCATGTTCTCGGCGCCGACCTTGACCAGGTAGTCGTTGACGGTGATGACGTGGACGCCGTTGCCCGCCAGCGCGTTGAGGTAAGCCGGCAGCGTACAGGTCAGGGTCTTGCCCTCACCCGTCTTCATTTCGGAGATGTTGCCCATGTGCAGGTTGGCCCCGCCCATGATCTGCACGTCGAAGTGCCGCTGGCCGAGCACGCGGCGGGCCGCCTCGCGCACGGTCGCGAACGCCTCGGGAAGCAGATCGTCGAGGCTCTCGCCGTCGGCGTAACGCTGCTTGAACTCGTCGGTCAGCGCGCGCAACTCCGCGTCGGACAGGCTCGTGAAGTCGTCCTCGATGGAGTTGACCTGATCGGCGATCCGCTTGAGCTTGCGCAGAGTCTTGCCTTCGCCGGCACGTAGGATCTTGTCGAGAATGGCTGCCACTTTATGTAAAGCTCCTCGCAGGTCTACCCCGGCGGCGCCGCCAGGAGGAGAGGCCGAGACAAACTTCCCCGGTTGCCATCGTAGGCGGTTCCGCAACCAGACACAGCCACCGTGACGACGAGGGCGCCGGACACGTCTGGGAGAATGGGGCCAAGGCAGAGGGTATGCCGGTTGAGCGCCGGTTCGCACCAATAGCGGGATATCCGGCAAAGGAAGGATTTAGTCATGGTTGAGGGGAAGAAGTCCGAGCACACCGAGAATCTCGGCAACCACGGCGGGCGCGCCTCCTCGTGGCTGGCCGTGACTGTCATGGTGGTGGGCACCATCGTGGCCGGCTTCGGGCTGACGGCCGACAACTGGACGCTGGTCTGGGTCGGTGCCGGCGTGTTCGTCGTCGGCGGCATCCTCGCCCTCGTCTTCGACATCTTCACGGACGTGGTGATCGACGCGCCCCGCGTCGGCATGCGCGCCGAAGACCACCGCTGACCCACCCGGCACACGGCGGGCCCCGACGAACCGGGCGCCCGCCGTTCCCATGCCCGGCCCGCTCCTGACTCTTTGTTCTCGGCATCCAATTCCCCAAACCCGGTACATCGGCGTGTCGCCCCCGCCTGCCCCTGCCCCTCTCGGCCCCGGCCTGCCTGCCCCTACGCCTGCCCCTCGCTCGGTCCGGCCTGCGCCTTGCTCGGCGGGCCCGCTCCTGCCCCCTGCCCCTCGCGCCGCACCCGCCTGCCCGTGCCCCCTCTCGGCCCGGCTTGCCCCCTGCCCCTCGCTCGGCTCGGCCTGCCCTTTCCCCTGCCCCTCGCGCCGCACTCGCCTTCTTCCCGATGCCTGCCCCTCGCTCCGGCCCCCGCCTGTCCCTGCCCCCCGCCTGCCGCCGCGCTCAGCGCGTTGCTCGCGGCCCGCTCCGCGTCCGGGGTGTACCGGGGGCGGGCCGATTTTGTCGGTGGGCGCCGCTAAATTCCTCCCATGGATAGCCCTACCGTCCCCCAAAGCCGTCCGGGGTTCGCCGCATGACGAACGTGACCGACCTGACCGCCGACGAGGCGCGCCGGGTCATCCTGCGTGCCCAAGGGCTCATCGGCGCCGACGCGCGCAAGGCCGGGGTACGCGGCATGCTTCGCCGGCTCGGCGCCGTACAGCTCGACACGATCTCCGTCCTGGCCCGCTCCCACGAGCTGGTCGCCTACGCGCGCCTCGGCGCGGTGGGCAGGCCCGCGGTCGAGCGCGCCTACTGGCACGATCCCGCCCAGAGCTTCGAGTACTGGTGTCACGCCGCCTGCATCCTGCCCATCGAGCACTGGCCGCTCTACGCCTTCCGGCGCCGCGCCTACCGCGACCGGCGCTACCGCTGGCACGAGGTGCCCGACAGCGTCGACAAGCTGCTGCAGCAGGTGCGCGACTCGGGCCCGCTCACGACGTCCGACGTCGGCGGCGCCAAGAACGGCGGCCCGTGGTGGGACTGGTCCGACTCCAAGATCGGGCTGGAGTGGCTGCTCGACATCGGTGAGATCACCTGCGTGCGCCGGGTCGGCTGGCGCCGCGTCTACGACCTGACCGAGCGCGTCGTGCCCGCCGACCTGCTGGCCGACGACCTGTCCGACGAGGAGTGCGTCGTCCTGCTGGCCGCCATCGCGGGCCGGTCGCTCGGGGTGGCCAACCGTACCGACCTGCTCGACTTCCTGCGGCTCAAGGGCAAGTACGCGGCGATGCTCGACCAGGCGCTGCTCAGCGGCGCCGCCGGGCTGGTGCCGGTCAAGGTGGCGGGCTGGCCGGCCAAGAGGGGCCACGCCGACGCGTGGGCCGACCCGCAGGCGCTGGAGTCCGAGCCGCGCGGCCGCCATCGCACGACGCTGCTGTCGCCGTTCGACTCCCTGATCTGGCACCGCGGCCGCACCGAGCGCGTCTTCGGCTTCAAGTACCAGCTTGAGCTCTACGTGCCCAAGGAGAAGCGCGTCCACGGCTACTTCACGATGCCCGTGCTGGCCGGGGGCCGCCTGATCGGCCGGGTCGACCCGGCTCGTGAGGGCACCACCCTGGTCGCCCGCCAGGTCCACCTGGAGCCCGGCCTGTCCCCCGCCAAGTGGGCCGACGCCCTGCGCGACGCCCTGTGGTCGGCCGCCGAGTGGGTGGGCTGCGACGCCGTACGCGTCGAACGCACCGACCCTCCGGAGCTCGCCCATCTCCTGGCCGCGCCCCGGCCGTAGACGATCAGCGGGGTGGGCGGCGGGCCGGCGCCTGCGGCCGCGCCCGCCACGGCCGGAGAAGGGGAACAGGGGACGCGGGACTACGATCGCGCCGGGTCACCGTCCCCGAAGAACGGCTTCGGCGGCGCGGCCGGCATGCTCCGCGCGGACCCGCACCACAGTCACGTGATCACGCGACCGGCGGCCTCCGCACGAGCCTGCACCACGGCCGAGTGATCGCGCGGCCTCCGCACGAGCCCGCGCCACAGTCAGGTGATCGCGCGGTCAGCAGCCTCCGCACGGGAGCGCACCACGTGATCGGAGGCGCGGTCGGCGGCCTCCGCACGGGCTCGGGCCAGGGTCAGGTGATCTCCAGCATGCGTTCGCGTACCGCGTAGACCACCGCTTCCATCCGCGAGTGCAGCTGGAGCTTGTCGAGGATGTTGCGGACGTGGTTCTTCACCGTGTTCTCGGAGATGAACAGCTGCTTGGCGATCTCACGGTTGTTCATGCCCTTGGCGACCAGGCGCAGGACCTCCATCTCGCGGTCGGTCAGCCGGGGCACGGGCAGCTGCGGCGGGCGTTCGGCCTCCTTGCGGCTCATGTTCGCGAACTCGCTGATGAGCTTGGCGGCCATCGCCGGGTTGATTAAGGACTGGCCCTCGTGCACGCCGCGCACCGCGGCGGGCACGTCGTTGATCTGCACGTCCTTCAGCAGGTAACCGGTGGCGCCGGCCTTGATGGCCTCGAAGAGGTCCTCCTCCTCGTCGCTCACCGTCAGCATGATGATGCGGGTGCTCGGGACGGACGCCCTGATGCTCTTGGTCGCCTCGATCCCGTCCTGCCGGGGCATGCGCACATCCATCAGCGCGACGTCGGGCATGAGGCGATCGGCCAGTTCGACCGCCTCCTGCCCGTCGCTCGCCTCACCGACCACCTCGATGTCGGGCTCCGCGGCCAGCGTCAACGCCAGGCTTCGCCGGATCAGCTCGTGATCGTCAACGATCAGCACGCGGATCGGCTCGCTGTCTGCCGTGCGGACCTCGCCGGACTCGGTCACGAGCCCTCCTCGGTCCGGCTTGCGCCTGCCTTGCTCACGGGGAACCTGCTCATCGGACGGCCGCTCCGCTGTCACGCCCGGTCGGGGCCGTAGCGGCGGTCCGCATGGCGGTTGTCCCGTCAGTACCCTCGCTTCGCTCGCTCATCTGAACCTGACTGAGCTCGCTCACGTCTCCTCCTCGTCGGGGGGCCAGAGCCGTCGGACCGCCATGATGGCACGTATGGCACGGTCCTCGGGTGGTCGAGAAGATCTTCCGGTGTGCGATCAGGGCTCTACGAGCCGCAACACGCCGTAGTTGTACCCGCGCCGGTTGTAGACCACGCTCGGCAGGCCGCTCTCCTTGTCACGGAACAGGTAGAAGTCGTGCCCGACCAGTTCCATCTCGAGCATGGCCTGGTCGATGGTCATGGGTTCCGCTCTGTGGAACTTCTCCCGCACGACGAGCGGACCGTCGCCGTCCATCTCGATCGGGACGATGTCGTCGTCGAGCTTCTCCTCCTGCACCGGCAGGTCCTCGTAGGACTCGGCCGGCTCGGGGACGGACTTGGTTCCCCGGCGCGGCGGGCCGGCGACGTCAGGGAGCGTCGCGGTGAGCTCCGCCACCGAGGGCGGGCAGTGGTTGCCGTGATGGACCTTGCGCCGGTCGGCCAGCCTGCGCAGACGGCCTTCCAGCTTGTCGAGGGCTAGGTCGAGGGCTACGAACCGGTCGTCGGCCGAGGCTTCGGCGCGGATGGCCGGGCCTTTCGAATGGATGGTGAGTTCGACGCGCTCGCGCTGGTCGGCGAGGCGAGGGTTGCGTTCTTTGGACACCTCCACATCGACTCGGATGAGTTTGTTGTCCAGACGTTCGATCCTGGCCAGCTTGGTCGTCACCTGGTCTCGGAACCGGTCACTCACTCCTGTGTGCCGACCCTTGACGATGATGTCCATGCAACAGCCCCCCTTCGTCTAACGACTGAGCAAGAGCGCCCGACGATGTGCGTACCGGACGGGGTTTCCTGTCCGCCTCTCTGTCACCGCTACCCTCTTCCGCCACGACGTCACCGGGTTCTCGGGTGGCACCCGTCCGGCCGACCTGGTCTTCGACCCCACATTCGCCTGCTGAGGATTTCGCAGCTCTGTTGCCACTACTGCCCTTCTCTTCTGGCGAGGGACATCTGGACCCTCGGGAAGGCAGGACTTACCCCTAAGCCGCACCGTGATCGGTCGACAAAGAGTCGCCTTACGTGGACCGTTTTGCCTGCGGCTGGCCTCGGCTAGCAGAGCCGGGGACACCGACTCTGCGCAACCACGGACCCGGACGGGTGCCATGTCAGAACGCTATCCGCATCCTGGGCGAATGTCAGCCGGAGGCTCTGCCAAAGGATCACTTTCCGTGATTTTCCCGGGGTTCCGGACGCCCGAATGACCCCGGTGCCACCGCACGCCGACCCCTGTGGCCACGCGACTTCCGGCCGCCTGAGCTGTGCCGCCTCTTCTTCCCGGGAAGAGACATCCCCCCTTCAAGACGTCCCCAAGAATTGGATCTTTCTTTACCGACAGTGATGCCGAGCATTTCAAGATCTTCGGCGTGTCGCGGCGACGGTGGCCGCCATCGGCACCCGCAGGCCGGCGGCGCGCAGTGCTCGCGCGGCTTCGGTGAGCGAGGCGCCGGTGGTCAGGACGTCGTCCAGCAGCAGCGCAGACGGCGCTGGAGGGCCTTTCGCGCGCCCGGCCACACAGAGGGACCCGGCGAGGTTCGCGGCGCGCTGCGTGGAGCTCAGGCCCGCCTGGTCGGACACCCGCCGAGTCTGCCGCAGCACCGCCCACGGCTCGGCCCGCACGCCCGACGCGACCAGGTGACGGGCGACGAGCACCGCCAACCGGCCCATGGGATCGTGCCCCCGGACCCGCAGCGCCCTCCTCGCGCTCGGCACCGGCACGACGGCGAACGGCCCCCGCGCCCACCCGGCCCCGGCCCCCGCCGCCGCGCCCAGCGCCGTGAGCACGGTGAACGCCAGCACCTGCGCCAGCACCCCGGCCAGCCCCACCGCACCCCGCTCCTTGTACGCCAGGACCGCCGCGCGGGCCGCGCCCTCGTACGGAGCGGCCGACCAGCACTCGGGCAGGCCGGGCGGCCTCGGTTCAGGCCCGCGCCTGGCGGGGGCGGCCGCCATCCAGGCCGCGCACCCGGCGCAGCACCGCGCCCCGACACCGCCGCAGCCCACACAGGACTGCGGCAGGAACACATCAAGCACCCCCGCCAACACGCCGCCCAGCATGCCCCCCGCCACCGACAGTTCCGCGGCTTACGGAACGCGCCCCGGCTCAGCGGAAGGGAGGAGGTGTTCTCAGCCCAGGGGGAAGAACGGGTTCTTGGCGTTGGGTTCGATCTTGCTGGTCCAGCCCTGCCGGTCCTGGTTGAGCTCGATGATCTTGGGGCCCTTGTCGGTGCTCGCCTCCGCGAGCACCCGCCCGCTCAGCGCCGTCACCCCCGCCAGCCGGTCCTTCAGCGGGATCCCGATGGTCTCGCCGTCACCGACGTCGATCTCGTTCAGGATCTGCCCGGCCTTGCTCTTGATGAGGACCAGCAGGTGCTCGTCGTCCTCCCAGGCGATGTCCTCGATCTCGTACTCGACCTCCGTCGAGGTCAGCGTCTGGAGGTTGCCGAGCATGGGCCCGTTGAGCCCCTCGCTCAGCGCCCCGAGCTGCACGGTGTTCTTGCCGGTGCGCAGGGCCACCCGCACGCCGTCCCTGGCGATCCGGAACGCGGTGACGTCGAGGCCGTCGAGCCCGGGGGCCGAGACGCGCTCGGGGCCGCGCCCGCCGTTGGGGTCGTACCGCAGGACCACCTTGTTGTGCTGGTCGAAGGTCCACAGGGAGCCGTCGCGGCGCCAGGTGGGGTCGGTGAGGTCGGCGCCCTCGATGACCTGCTGCCAGCGGCCCTCGGGGGTGAGCCCGGCGACGGAGATGCCGGTGGAGGTGCGCGCCGCGACGATCGCGCCGGTCTGCTGCGTGGACAGCGCGAACGCCTTGAAGTCGGTGTTCCCCTCCCCCGCCGGCCCGGACACGGCGACGCCCGGCCCCTCGTTGCTCATGACGTGCACGGACCCCTTGCTGGTGTAGTACGGCGTGCCACCGCCGTTGTCCAGCCAGTGGGCCTCCAGGTTGGGCGGCTCGGTCCAGTACTGCTCGCCGTCGACCTGCACCTCGATGGTGCGGCTGTTGGCGACCTTGTTGTTGGTCAGGCTGTACTTGAGCTGCGCCACCAGGGCGGCCTTCTCGCCCAGGTCGAGCGGCAGGAGTGGGCCCGAGAAGTTGACCAGGACGCGGTCTTCGCCGGTGCCGACCGACTCGACCCGCGTGCCCTCGGGGAACACGGTGCCCACGGCGCCGCGCAGCGCGCTGCTCGGCCCCTTGAGCAGCCGCTTGACGATGGTCTGGGCGAAGGTCTCGGTCGGCTTGAGCCGCAGGCACACCCGGTCGACGACCAGGCGCTCGCGGGCGCTGTTGAGGTAGTACAGGTTGGTCAGCCGGTACGCCCGCGCCACGTCGGACTTGGTGAGCAGCAGCCCGTCCGGCAGGTCGTCGACCCGGTAGACGCCCCGGGCGTCCTTCTTCAGCACGAACAGCCGCTCGGGCGCGTTCCCCGACAGCGGCACGTACGCGTCGTCGGGGTCGATGCGGGCGACCTGCTTGCCCTTGAGCCCGTACGTCTCCGCCTCGTCGCCCTCCCCCGGGTACTCCACCTGGTACGCGTCCTCGATCACCGTCACCGGCCCGGACGCCTTCCACTTGGCCTGGGCCTTGGGCGTCAGGTACCTGGCCAGCACGGCGGGGTCGTCGGGGTAGGCCGCCATGGCCGCCTGGAGCCCCTTGATGAGCAGCTCGGGGTCCCAGTCGTCGCGCGGCGGGATGGCGATCATGCGCTGGAACGGCTTGTTCAGCGGATCGCCGCCCCCGGTGTCGCTCACCGTGTACGGCCCGCTCACCGGGATCACGGTGCACCCCGAGCCCGCGCAGGCCACGGCCGCGGCCAGGGCGACCGCGGCCCCGACCCGTCTAGTCCTCCTCATGGCCGCCTCCGTCCCCCGAGGCCGGGAGCAGCACCGGCGTCATGTGGCTGCGCCACGTGCGCCGCATCTCGATCTCGGGCGGCACCAGCGACAGCGGCGAGCCCTTCAGGTCGGCCCCGCCCAGCCTGGGCAGCGTGAGGCGGAACTGCGAGCCCTCGCCCGGCTGCCCCCACGCCTGCAGCCAGCCGCCGTGGAGCGTTGCGTCCTCGCGGGAGATGGCCAGGCCGAGCCCGGTGCCGCCGATGGTCCTGGCCCTGGACGGGTCGGCCCGCCAGAACCGGTCGAACACCATCGTCTCCTCGCCCGGCTTGAGCCCGATCCCGTGGTCGCGCACGGCGACGGCGACGGCGTCCCGGTCGGCCCCCACGGTCACCACGATCTCCCTGCCCTCGCCGTGCTCGATGGCGTTGAACAGCAGGTTGCGCAGGATGCGCTCGACGCGGCGGTTGTCGACCTCGACCATGCACGGCTCGTGCGGCAGGCGGATGTCGAAGCGGGTGGAGTGGCGCTCGGCCAGCGCCTCGGAGTCGGCGATGGCCCGGTGGACGACGTCGCGCATGTCCACGGAGTCGATGTCGAGCGTGGCGGCGCCGGCGTCGTAGCGGCTGATCTCCAGCAGGTCGGCCAGCATCGACTCGAACCGTTCGAGCTGGGCCTGCATCAGCTCGGCCGAGCGGGCGGCCATGGGGTCGAAGTCCTCGCGGGCGTCGTACAGCAGGTCGGCGGCCATACGGACGGTGGTCAGCGGCGTGCGCAGCTCGTGGGAGACGTCGGAGACGAACTGGCGCTGGACCTGCGACAGCTCCTCAAGCTGGTGGATCTTGAGCGCCAGGTTGGCGGCCATCTCGTTGAACGAGTTCGCCAGCCGGGCGAGGTCGTCCTCGCCGCGCACCTTGAGGCGTTCGTCCAGCTTGCCGGCGGCCAGGCGCTCGGCGGCCTGGCGGGCCAGCCGCACGGGCGTGACGACCTGCCGGGCGACCAGGTACGCGATGGCGGCCAGCAGCAGGACGAGCCCGAGCCCCACCACGACGATGGCCAGCCGGACGTTGGACAGCAGCTCCTCTTCCTCACTGAACGGGAAGAAGTGGTAGACCTGGTAGTCCTCGCCGGTCATGGGCTCGTGCACGACGCCGCCGACCACGTACGTCAGCGTGGCCTGGCCCTGCCCGGCGAACCTGATCGACTCGATCTGGGCCTCGGTCTTGCCGTACTCGGCCCGGTTCATGTACTTCTGCAGGCGCTGCCGGAGCGAGGCGGGCACGTCGGCCTGCACCACCCGGCCCGAGGCCCGCGACATGCCGGGCGTGGCCTCGTTGAGTATGAGCACGTCGTAGCGCTTCTTGGAGCCGTCCTCGCCCGACCCGGTGACGGTGTCCATGACCTCGTCGAGCGGGTTGACCTTCTGGTCGGTGTCGGGGGCCTTGGCGCCGTCGTCGGAGGGCGGGATCAGCGCGTCGGCGATCTGCAGCCGGTCGGCGTACGCCTCGTTGAGCGACGACTGCTGGCTGCTCTCGACCACGGACCTGTTGATCTCGTCGGACAGGAACGTGCCGAGGACGACCACGACGGTCACGGAGATCACCAGCGTGCTGGTGACCACCTGGAGCTGGAGCGAGCGCCGCCACACGCTGCGCACCCGGCCCGCCGCACGGCGCACCCTCCGGCGGACGCCGCCGAGAATCTGGCGGATCGTCCGGCGGCGAGGCTTCTTGGTCGGGGGCATGGCGGGGCGGGGCGAAGGCTAGGCGGGGCCGGCTTTGTAGCCCACGCCGCGGACCGTCACGACGATCTCGGGGTGCTCGGGGTCCTTCTCGATCTTGGCGCGGAGTCGCTGCACGTGCACGTTCACCAGCCGGGTGTCGGCGGCGTGCCGGTAGCCCCAGACCTGCTCCAGGAGGACCTCTCGGGTGAAGACCTGGCGCGGCTTGCGGGCCAGGGCGACGAGCAGGTCGAACTCCAGCGGCGTGAGGTTGATCGTCTCCTCGCCGCGCTTGACCGAGTGGCCGGCCACGTCGATGGTGATGTCGCCGATCTGCAGGATCTCGGGCGTCGGCTCGTCGGTGCGGCGCAGCCGCGCCCGCACCCGCGCCACGAGCTCCTTGGGCTTGAACGGCTTGACGATGTAGTCGTCGGCGCCGGACTCCAGCCCGAGCACCACGTCGATCGTGTCGCTCTTGGCGGTGAGCATCACGATCGGCACCCCCGACTCCGCCCTGATCCTGCGCGCCACGTCGATACCGTCGGCGCCCGGCAGCATCAGGTCGAGCAGGACAAGGTCCGGGCGTGTATCCCGGAACGCGTCGAGGGCCTTGTCGCCGTCGGAGACGAAGGACGGCTCGAAGCCTTCTCCGCGCAACACGATGCCGAGCATCTCGGCGAGAGCGGCGTCGTCGTCGACGACCAGCACGCGACCTTTCATGGCCCCTCATTCGTTCTACGCATTGTGGGACATACCCGCACGATCGCTGAAGGTTACCCTTGGTCGGCCCATGTGTGGGACATGAGGCCTACGAAAGGCGAATTTTAGGTTCCCCCCGCAACCACAAACCCAGTCTGCGGTAACGGAGCGACTTTCGGCCATCCCCGGCTGCCTTCCTTGCCCCGTTTCGCCGATAAATGAGGGCAAGATGAGCCGGCGAATCACCTCGGTGACACCAGCCACCCGCCCAGCGTGCCAGGATTGGGATATGTCAGACGGTCACGGACGCACGCCCGAGACGCCCCCAGGCTGGTCTGCTGAACAGCCCCCGCCCTACAGCGCCCCGCAGGCTTCACCGTGGACCGCGCCGGGATCGCCCACGCAGACGCCGTACGGCCAACCGTACGAGCCGCAGGGCGAAGCCCCCCAGCCGCCGCCCTACGGCCCGCCGGGGCCTCAGCCACCCTACCCCCAGCCGGGCCACCCGCAGTCCGGTCATCCGCAGCCCGGCCATCCCCAGCCCGGTTACCAGCAGCCCGGCTACGGCTACATGCCGCCGCCCGCGCTGCGGCCCGGCATCATCCCGCTGCGGCCGCTGGGGCTCGGCGACATCCTCGACGGCACGATCAAGCTGATCAGGTCCAACCCCAAGGCCGTGCTCGGCCTGTCCGCCGTCGCCGCCCTGCTCGGCGCGGTGCCGCTGGCCGTGGGGCAGGCGGTCATGTTCGGCTCGATGGGCGACATCCTCGACGACCCGCAGGCCGCCTCCGCCGGTCTCGACAGCTTCTACGGCATCGTCGCCCAGTACGGCGGCATGCTGGTCTCGTACGCGATCCAGTTCGTCGTGGTCACGGTGCTGACCGGCGTGCTGACGCGCATCCTCGGCCGGGCCGTCTTCGGCGGCAACATCACCGCCGCCGAGGCCTGGCGCCTCAGCAAGGGCCGGCTCCCGGCGCTGTTCGGGGTCGTCGGGCTGATGGCCGTCATGATGGTCGTGCCCCTGATCGTCCTCACGCTGGTCGTGGTGGCGCTGGCGATGAACGTCTCCTCCTCCGAGGGCGTCGGGCTGACCCTCGGCGTGATGGGGCTGTTCGTCCTGCTGTTCATCCCGTACTACCTGTTCATCACCACGCGCTTCGCGTTCGCCGCGCCCGCCGTGGTGCTGGAGGGCAGGGGGCCGATCGACGCGATGCGGCGCTCGTGGCACCTGGTGACCGGTGACTTCTGGCGGGTGCTCGGCATCCTGCTGCTGACGTCGCTGCTGGTCGGCCTGGTGTCGGGGGTGCTGTCGGTGCCGTTCTCGTTCGGCGGGACGCTGATCGGCATGCTCGGCGCCGGCTCGCCGGGCTCGGCCGTGGTCGCGGCGGTGTTCATCGCCGTCGGCGCGACGCTGAGCGCGATGTTCTCCTACCCCTTCCAGGCCGGCGTCTCCGGCCTGCTCTACGCCGACCGGCGCATGCGCGGCGAGGCGTTCGACCTCGTGCTGCAGACGGCGGCGATCGAGCAGCAGCGCCAGGGATGGGTGCACGCCTCGGCCGACGACCTCTGGCACCCGTCCAACTCAGCCAGGTCGTGAGCCCGGCCGGCCGGGAGGAGGCGGCGCGCAGAGCGGCCGAGGAGCTCCTCAAGCCCGGATACGAGACGGAATCCCTGTTCGACCGGCTCTACCGGCTTTTCGTCCAGTTCATCGGCGACCTGACCGACGCCGTGACGGGCGGCGGTCCGGTCGGCGGGATCATCGCCGCCGTCGTGATCACGCTGATCCTCCTGGGCGTGATCCTGCTGGTCGCCTGGCGGCTGCGCAGGACCGCCCGCAGGAACGCCATGGCCCCCGGCGGCCTCTACGGCGAGCGCGTGCTCAACGCCGCCGAGCACCGCAGGGCCGCCGAACGCCTGGCCGCCGAGGGCGACTGGACGCAGGCCATCCGCGAACGCCTCCGCGCCATCGCCCGTGACCTGGAGGAACGCGCGCTGGTGGACGGCATGCCGGGCCGCACGGCCGACGAGCTGGCCGCCGAGGCGGGCAGGGCGCTGCCCGGCTTCGCCGCCGAGCTGGCCGCCGCCGCGCGCTCGTTCGACGACGTCAGCTACGGCGGCGTGCCCGGCACGCAGGCCGCGTACCAGGCGATGAGCGATCTGGACGAGCGGCTGCGCCAGGCGCGGCCCGTCCCGCTCGCCGTGGGAGGCGGGCCGTCGTGAGCGTCACCACCTCCGCGCCGGGGGCCGCCGGGCCCTCCGCGTCCACCTCCCTCACCGCCCGCTCCACCTGGCGGGCGAGCCGCATGATCGTCCTGCTCGGCCTGGTCGTCGTCCTGGTCGCGGTGGCCGCGGTGCTGTTCGGCCCGCAGCGTGGCCCCTCGCGTTTCCTCGACCCCGCCGACACCTCGCTCGCCGGGTCGAAGGCGCTGGCGGAGCTGCTGCGGGCGCGGGGCGTCCAGGTCGACCGGGTCGACTCGGTCGAGGCGGCCGCCGCCAAGGCCGCGGGCGGCGGGCGGTTGCTGCTGGTCACCGACCTGACCTACCTCGACGAGCACCGGCTCGCCGAGATCCCCGGCGACCGGCTGATCGTCGGCGACCTGCCGGGTCTCGACGTGCTGGCCCCGGGGACGAGCACCGAGCGCGAGCCGTCGCGCGTGCGCTCCCGCGACCCCGGGTGCGCGCTGCCCGCCGCCGCGCGGGCCGGCAGCGCGTACGTCGGCGGCCTGGTGCTGAACGGCCCGCCGGGTGCCGCCGCCTGCTACCCGGCGGGCGAGGGTCACTCCCTGGTCAGCTACCGCACCCCCGACGGCGCCACCACCACGGTCGTCGGCGACGGCGCGTTCATGACCAACCTGCGCCTGCCCGAGGACGGCAACGCGGCCCTCGCCCTCAACCTCGTCGGCACCGGCAGGCCCGTCACCTGGCTGGTACGCCCGGAGAATCCGCCCCCGCTCGACCTGCCCGGCTCCGAGGGCAGGTCGATGTACGAGCTGATGCCCCCGAGCGTGCCGTGGGCGATCCTGATGACCTGCCTGACCGTGGCGCTCGTCGCGTTCTGGCGGGGGCGCCGCCTCGGGCCGGTGGTGACCGAGAAGCTGCCCGTCGTCGTGCGGGCCGCCGAGACGGTCGAGGGCCGCGGCAGGCTCTACCGCGCCAGGAGGGCCAGGCAGCGGGCCGCCGACTCGCTGCGCGCCGGCACGGTCGACCGGCTCACGCCCCGCCTGGGTTTGGCCCAGGGCGCCGGGCCGCACGAGCTGGTCGCGGCCCTCGCGGCGCGGATCGCCGACGACCCGCAGGTGGTCGGCGCCGCACTGTACGGCCCCCCGCCGGCCGACGACGCCGCGCTCGTCGCGCTGGCCGGGTACTTGGACTCCATCGAAAGGCAGGTCAGTGAACTCTGAGGAGACTTTCCGCGTGGCCCCCTCGGGCGAGGCGGCCAGGGAGGCGCTCGGCGCGCTGCGGGCCGAGGTGTCCAAGGCCGTGGTCGGCCAGGACGCCGTGGTCACCGGGCTCGTCATCGCCCTGCTGTGCCGGGGGCACGTGCTGCTCGAAGGCGTGCCGGGCGTGGCCAAGACGTTGATGGTGCGCACTCTCTCAGCGGCCCTGTCGCTCGACTTCAAGCGCGTGCAGTTCACGCCCGACCTGATGCCGGGCGACGTGACCGGCTCGCTGATCTACGACGCGAAGACCAGCGAGTTCGAGTTCAGGGAGGGGCCGGTCTTCACGAACCTGCTGCTCGCCGACGAGATCAACCGCACCCCGCCCAAGACGCAGGCGGCGCTGCTGGAGGCCATGGAGGAGCGGCAGGTGAGCGTGGAGGGCACGGCCCGGCCGCTGCCCGACCCGTTCGTGGTCTGCGCGACCCAGAACCCGGTCGAGTACGAGGGCACCTACCAGCTCCCCGAGGCCCAGCTCGACCGGTTCCTGCTCAAGCTGACCGTGCCGCTGCCGCCGCGCGACCACGAGATCTCGGTGCTCGAACGGCACGCCCGCGGCTTCGACCCGCGCGACCTGTCCGACGTCAAGCCCGTGGCCACGGCCGAGGACCTGGCGGCCGGCCGCGAGGCGGTCTCCCAGGTGCACGTGGCCCCCGAGGTGCTCGGCTACATCGTCGACGTGGCCCGCGCGACCAGGAGCTCGGCGTCGCTGCAGCTCGGCGTCTCGCCGCGAGGGGCGACGGCGCTGCTGGCGGCCTCCAGGGCGTGGGCGTGGCTGTCCGGGCGCCCTTACGTGACGCCCGACGACGTGAAGGCGCTGGCCAGGCCCGCGCTGCGGCACCGCGTCCAGCTCCGGCCCGAGGCCGAGCTGGAGGGCGCGACCGCCGACGGCCTGCTCGACGGCATCCTGGCCTCGGTCCCGGTCCCGCGCTGATGGCCCGCTCCGACGCACGCGAGAGGGCCGGGAGGCGTCGATGGCTCTGACGGGACGCGCCGGGCTGCTCGCCGCGGCCGGGATCGTGGTCGTGCTGCTCGCGCCGCAGCCCGGCGCCGCGCTGGCCGGGGTCTGCCTGCTGCTGGCCGCCGCGGTCATCGTGGACCTGGTGTTCGCGGGCGCCGTGCGGCCGCTGCGGCTCCACCGTTCGGGCGACACGCTCGTACGGCTGGGGCAGACGGCCACGGTGGAGCTGATCGTGGAGAACCCGGGCCGGCGGCGGGTGCGCGGCCGGATCAGGGACGCCTGGCCGCCCTCGGCGGGGGCCGCCCCCCGGGTCGCCGAGCTCGACGTGCCGGGCGGCGAGCGGCGCAGGATCGTGGTCACGCTCAACCCGACCAGGCGCGGGGACCGGTCGTCGGTGGCGGTGACCGTGCGCTCGGTCGGGCCGCTCGGCCTGGCCGCCCGCCAGGGCAGCCACCGTTCGCCCTGGTCGGTGCGGGTGCTGCCGCCGTTCCTGTCGCGCAAGCACCTGCCGTCCAGGCTGGCGCGGCTGCGCGAGCTCGACGGCCGGCATCCGGCGCTGGTGCGCGGGCAGGGCACCGAGTTCGACTCGCTGCGCGAGTACGTGGTGGGCGACGACGTGCGGTCCATCGACTGGCGGGCCACCGCGCGCCGCAACGACGTGGTCGTGCGCACGTGGCGGCCGGAGCGCGACCGGCGCGTGCTGATCGTGCTCGACACCGGCCGCACGTCGGCGGGCCGGGTGGGCGACGCGCCGGTGCCCCTGGCCGGGGCCGCCGCGCAGGGCCCGGGGCTGCTGGTACGTCCCGGCCCGCGGCCCGCCCCCGGCTGGCCGCGGCTCGACTGGTCGATGGACGCGGCGCTGCTGCTGGCCGCGCTCGCCGCCAGGGCCGGTGACCAGGTCGACTTCCTGGCCTACGACCGTGCGGTGCGCGCGTGGGTGAGCGGCGCGTCCCGTACCGAGCTGCTGTCGTCGCTGGTCAACGTGATGGCGCCGATCGAGGCCGAGCTGGTCGAGGCCGACGGGCAGGGCATGGTGGCCGCCGTCCTGTCCCGGGCCAAGCGGCGTTGCCTGGTCGTGCTGCTCACCGACCTCAACGCGGCGGCGCTCGACGAGGGCCTGATGCCGGTGTTGTCGCAGCTGTCCTCGCGGCACCTGGTGCTGGTCGCGGGCGTGTCCGACCCGCGGGTGGCGGCCATGGCGGCCAGGCGCGGCAGCACCGAGGAGGTCTACGACGCGGCGGCGGCCGAGCAGGCCCAGCTCGCGCGCCGGCGCATCACGGCCAGGCTGCGCCGGCACGGCGTCGAGGTCGTGGACGCGCCGCCCGAGGACATCGCGCCCGCGCTGGCGGACGCCTACCTGGCGCTGAAGGCCGCGGGCCGGCTCTAGGCCGTGGGGGCGACGTCGGGGGCGCGTTCGACGTCGCCGGTCTCGTTCTCGCGCAGGGCTCGGCGGCCGAAGACGATCACGTACGCCAGGAAGGCCGCCTCGGCGAGCACGCCGATGCCCACCCGCACGGCCGTGGGCAGCCCGGACGGCGTCACGAACCCCTCGATCAGGCCCGACACGAACAGCACCACGACCAGCCCGAGCGCCACGCTCATCACCGCCCGGCCCTGCTCGGCCAGCGCCTCCAGCCGCCTGCGCGGCCCGGGGTCGATCACCGTCCAGCCCAGGCGCAGGCCGACGGCCGCGGCCAGGAAGACGCCGGTAAGCTCCAGCAGGCCGTGCGGCGTGATCAGGCCGAAGAAGATGTCCAGCTTGCCCCTGGAGGCCATCAGCCCGGCCGAGACGCCGACGTTCTCGGCGTTGCTGTAGAGGATGTACGGGATGGGGATGCCGAGCAGGATGGCGTAGATGATGACCTGGGCCGACACCCAGGCGTTGTTGACCCACACGTGGCTGGCGAAGGAGGCGGCGGGGTGCTCGGAGTAGTAGTCGGCGAAGTCGTGGTCGACGAGCTGGGCGATCTCGTCCGGCGAGGCGATCGCCGCCTGCACGTCGGGGTTGGCGGCCACCCACGCCCCCAGCACCCACGCGACCGCGATGCTGGCCAGCGCCGTGGCCAGCCACCACCACCGCGCCCGGTAGGCCACCACGGGGAAGGAGACCGTGAAGAAACGGGCCAGCTCCCGCCAGGCGGGCGTGTGCGCGCCGGTCACCGCCGACCTGGCCCTGGCGACCAGCGCCGACAGCCGTCCGGCCAGCACCGCGTCACGGGAGGAGGAGCGCACGATGGACAGGTGCGTGGACACCCGCTGATAGAGGTCGACCAGTTCGTCCACTTCCGCGCCGGTCAGCGAGGAGCGGTTCTTGACCAGGTGGTCGAGCCGGTCCCAGACGGGGCGGTGTGCCGTGACGAACGCATCGATGTCCACCCGACCATTGTGGCCGCTCGATCAGTGCGGCATTGCCGTTAGGCTCCACATATGTCAGAGGTTGTGACCGGGGACGCCGTCGTCGTCGAGGTGCGGGTGGCCCAGATGCCCTCGCGCGCGATGGCGTTCGTCATCGACATGACGGTGCAGCTCGTCGTGCTGATCGGCGCGTACATGCTCCTGGGCGCGTTCGCGGTCGTCACGGACGGCGCCATGCTCGGCGCGGCCATGATCGTACTGCTGGTGCTGGTCATGATCGGCTACCCGGTGCTCTTCGAGACGCTCAGCAGGGGGCGCAGCCTCGGCAAGCTGGCGCTCGGCCTGCGGGTGGTCGCCGACGACGGCAGCCCAGAACGCTTCCGGCAGGCGCTGTTCCGCGGGCTGGCCGGGCTGGTGGAGTTCTGGATGTTCTCCGGCGCGCCCGCGCTGATCTCCTCGCTGGTCTCCCAGCGGGGCAAGCGGCTCGGCGACATCTTCGCCGGGACCATCGTGATCTCCGACCGGGGGCCGCGCGAGAGCGGGCAGGCCATCCTCATGCCGCCGCCGCTGGCCGCGTGGGCCGCCACCCTGGAGCTCTCCCAGCTTCCCGAGGAGGTGGCGCAGGCCGCCCGCCAGTACCTGATGCGCTGGCACGACCTGACGCCGCAGGTCCAGCACGACATGGGGGTGCGCATCGCGACGCAGACGGCGGCCTTCGTGTCGCCGGCCGCGCCCGCGGGGGTGCCGCCGCACGCGTACCTGAGCGCGGTGCTGGCCGAGCGCCGGCGGCGGGAGGAGGCCCGATTCGCGCGCCAGGCCGCGGCCCTGACAGCCGGCGGCGCGCCGCGGCCCACGCCGTACGCGCCGTACCCACAGCCGGGGCCGTATGCGCCGCAGGGGCCGTACCCGCAGCAGGGGCCGTACCCGCAGGCGCATCCACAGGCGCCGCATCCGCAGGCACATCCGCTGGGAGCTCCGCACCGGCCTCAGCCGGGGCCCGCGCCGGAGCCGCCGAGGGCGACTCCGGGCGGGTTCGCGCCGCCGCAGTGAGCCGGCGGCGCGGTCAGCCGGCGGGTCAGTTGCCGCCGGGGACGCCGCGCCCGTGCTCGGGGTACGAGCCCTGCGTCTGCGCGTTCAGCTGGCCCATCTTGACGCTGTTGGCCTGGTTCGTCCGCGGGTCGTTGAGCTTGAGCACGTCCAGGCCCAGGTTGAAGTCCGAGCCGTAGATGTAGCCGTTGTAGTAGTACGCCGACCAGAAGCCGCCGTCGAGCGGCGGAGCGGTCTCGTCCGGCCCGCGCTCGAAGTAGGCGATCTCCTGCGGGTGGGCGGAGTCGGTGAAGTCCACCACCGAGATGCCGCCCTGGTACCACGCCTGCACCATGACGTCGCGGCCCTTGACCGGGATCAGCGAGCCGTTGTGCGCGACGCAGTTCTCGGTGTCGGCCTGGTGACGGGCGATCTTGAAGTAGCCCTTGAACACGAGCTGCCCGCCGACGATGTCGTAGTAGGCGTTGGCGCCCTTGTTCGGGCCGATGGCCGCGTTGCAGGTGGCCCGGCTGCCGCCGCCCAGCTCGTCGGTGAAGACGACCTTCGTGCCCTCGTTGTTGAACGTGGCCGAGTGCCAGAACGCGAAGTTCACGTCATCGCGCACCTTCGCCGTGACCTTGGGCTGCTCGGGGTCGGAGATGTCGAGCAGGACGCCCTCGCCCATGCAGGCGCCCGCGGCGATGCCCTTCTCGGGGTAGGCGGTGATGTCGTGGCAGCCGGTGGTGGCCGACTTGCCGTTCGGGTACGGCAGCGGCAGGCCGGGGTTGCCGCCGTCGGGGAACAGGTTCGGCGTCGCGATGACGGCCGCGGCGGCCGGGTTGTCCAGCGGGACCTTGATGATCGAGATCAGGTCGTGCGGGGGCTTGCAGTCCGGGTAGTTCGCGTTGGGGCCGTAGGAGGAGACGTAGATGTAGACGTTCTTGCCGGCGCGGTCGGGCACCAGCGTGTTCGTGTGCGAGCCGCAGTTGGTCTCGACCGACTTGACGTACCTGGGGTTGGACTTGTCGCTCACGTCGAAGATGCGCATGCCCTCCCACGACTCCTTGACGGAGGCGCTCTGGGAGGTGCTGCTGCACGAGTCGTCGTTACGCGAGGAGTCGACGGACCCGAACAGCAGGTTGCCGTAGACGGACATGTCCATCTGGCCGCCGGGGCACACGACCGAGCTCACGAGCGACGTCTTCTTCGGCTGCTTGATGTTGTAGATCGAGAAGCCGTAGTAGTTGCCGACGAAGGCGTAGTCGCCCTGGAAGGCCATGTCGGTGTGGATGTCGGACAGCGCCTGCGGCTTGGGCACGTTCGTGACGTGCGTGATGTTGGAGCTCATGACGATCTCGCCGGGAGCCGGGATGTCCGCAGCCTGGGCGGGCAGTGTGGCGGCCGTTGCCGCCACGAGGGCGGCGACCAGGATGAGGGCCCTGCGGGGGGTGAACACTCCGTGGTCCTCCTATAAAGGGGGCATAAATCTCCGTCATCGTCGCTCACGGCCCCAGGACCTGGCCAGTGTCCAATGTGTCAAATCTTGTTCCGTTTCAACCTCTTTCGTTCGGGCGATACATGGCCTAGAGTCCGCATTCTCGTCCCGAGCCAGTCAGGAGGCCGAGTGCGCGGCGCGCTCATCGTCATCGCGGGCACGCTGATTGCCCTGTCCGGCTGCTCCTACGGCGCGTCCTCCGCACCGCGGGCCGACTCCACGGCGCCGGTGCTCGCCCCGGGCCGTCCGGGCGAGCAGGCCCGCACGCTGGCCCCGGGCGAGGCGGCCACCGCCGTCCCCGGGCCCACGGCCAACGCCGCCGACATCACGTACGTCCAGGACATGATCGTCCATCATCGGCAGGCCCTCGACATGGCGATCCTGGCTCCCACCAGGGCGGACTCGGTCAAGCTCAAGGGCCTGGCCGACCGGATCAAGACGGCCCAGGGCCCGGAGATCCAGTTCATGACCACCTGGCTCAAGGAGCAGGACCAGAAGGTGCCCGACCACCACGCGGCGCACGGCGACATGCCCGGCATGGCCACGCCCGAGCAGATGGCGGCGCTGAAGGCGGCCACGGGCAAGGACTTCGACCGGCGGTTCCTGGAGCTGATGATCAAACACCATCTGGGCGCCCTCGAGATGTCCGACCGGGTGCTGACCACGGGCTCGCACATCAAGATCGAGGAGCTGGCCACGGACGTCAGCGTCACCCAGACGGCCGAGATCCGCCGCATGCAGGAGATGCAGGCGGCGCTCTAGCCTCCCCTAGGAGCCGACCCGCCAGGAGTGGAGGTAGTCCTCCTGCTCCGGGGTCAGCGTGTCGATGCCGATGCCGGCGGCGGCCAGCTTGAGCTTGGCCACCTCGTGGTCGATCTCCTCGGGCACGTCGTACACGCCGGGCACGAGGCCCGCCCGCTGCCCCGCCAGCCAGGCCACGGCCAGCGCCTGCGCGGAGAACGACATGTCCATGACGGCCGCCGGATGGCCCTCGGCGGCGGTCAGGTTGACCAGGCGGCCCTCGGCCAGCAGCAGCAGGCGGCTGCCGTCGGGCATGACGTACTCGTCGGTGTTCGGGCGCACCCCCCGGTGCACCTCGCGGGCCATCTCGTCGAGGGCCCGCACGTCGATCTCGACGTCGAAGTGGCCGGCGTTGGCCAGGATCGCGCCGTCCTTCATCACGGACAGGTGCTCGGCCCTGATGACGTCCCGGTTGCCCGTCACGGTGATGAACAGGTCGCCGATCATCGCCGCCTGGGCCATGGGACGCACCTCGTAGCCCTGCAGGGTGGCATCGAGGGCCTTGACGGCGTCGATCTCGGTGACGACGACCCGGGCGCCGAGCCCCTTGGCCCGCTCGGCCACGCCGCGCCCGCAGAACCCGAACCCGGCCACCACGACCGTACGGCCGGCGAGCATGGTGTTGGTGGCCCGCATGATCCCGTCGAGGGTGGACTGCCCGGTGCCGTACCGGTTGTCGAACATGCGCTTCGTACGGGTGTCGTTGACGGCCACGACCGGGAAGCGCAACGCCTGCTCGGCCGCCATCTGCCGGAGCCGGATGATGCCGGTCGTGGTCTCCTCGCACCCTCCGCTCACGCCTTCGAGCAGGTCGGTGCGCTCGGTGTGCAGGATGTTCACCAGGTCGCAGCCGTCGTCGAGCACGAGGTCGGGCCCGAGGTCGAGGGCCTGGTGGATGTGCAGGTAGTAGGTGGCGCGGTCGACCCCCGCCCGGGCGTGCACGGCGATCCCGTACGCCCGCAGGGCCTCGGCCACGTCGTCCTGGGTGGACAGCGGGTTGGAGGCGGCCAGCGCGATCTCGGCGCCCCCCGCCTTCAAGGCGCCCATGAGCACGGCCGTCTCCGCGGTGACGTGCAGGCAGGCCGCGATCTTGAGCCCGTCGAGCGGGCGTTCGAGCGCGAACCGCTCGCCGATGGCGGTCAGCACCGGCATCGAGCGCGCGGCCCAGGAGATCTGCCGCTCGCCGCTTTCCCAGAGATCCATGCCCAGCCCCTCGCGAAAAAGGACGGCTCCGGGAGGGACCACCCTCCCGGAGCCGCCCAGCCGATCAGTAGCGGTAGTGGTCGGACTTGTACGGGCCCTCGACGTGCACGCCGATGTAGGACGCCTGCTCCTTGGTCAGCTCGGTGAGCTTGACGCCGAGCGCGTCGAGGTGGAGGCGGGCGACCTTCTCGTCGAGGTGCTTGGGCAGCGTGTAGACGCCGATCGGGTACTCGGCCGTCTTGGTGAACAGCTCGATCTGCGCGATCACCTGGTTGGTGAAGGAGTTGGACATGACGAAGCTGGGGTGGCCGGTGGCGCAGCCCAGGTTCATCAGGCGGCCCTCGGCCAGCACGATGATCGAGTGGCCGTCGGCGAAGACCCACTCGTCGACCTGCGGCTTGATGTTGTTCTTCACGATGCCGGGCAGCTTGGCCAGGCCGGCCATGTCGATCTCGTTGTCGAAGTGGCCGATGTTGGACACGATCGCCTGGTGCTTCATCTGCGCCATGTGCGCGGCGGTGATGATGTTGAAGTTGCCGGTGGTGGTCACGAAGATGTCGGCGATGCCGACGACCTCCTCCAGCGTGGTGACCTGGAAGCCGTCCATGGCCGCCTGGAGGGCGCAGATCGGGTCGATCTCGGTGACGATGACCCGGGCGCCCTGGCCGCGCAGCGCGTCGGCGCAGCCCTTGCCGACGTCGCCGTAGCCGCAGACCACGGCCACCTTGCCGCCGATGAGCACGTCGGTGGCGCGGTTGAGGCCGTCGATGACGGAGTGGCGGCAGCCGTACTTGTTGTCGAACTTGGACTTGGTGACCGAGTCGTTGACGTTGATCGCCGGGAAGAGCAGCTGGCCGTTCTTGTGCATCTCGTAGAGACGGTGCACGCCGGTGGTGGTCTCCTCGGTCACGCCCTTGATGCTCTCGGCGATGCGGGTCCAGCGCTTGTCCGCGCCGACCGTGCGGGTGAGCAGGTCGATGATGACGTGCCACTCCTCCGGGTCGTCGGCGCCGGCGGGGGGCACGGCCCCGGCCTTCTCGTACTCGGCGCCCTTGTGGACGAGGAGCGTGGCGTCGCCGCCGTCGTCGAGGATCATGTTGGGGGCGTCACCGCCGGGCCAGGTGAGGGCCTGCTCGGTGCACCACCAGTACTCCTCCAGCGTCTCGCCCTTCCAGGCGAACACGGGGACGCCCTTCGGGTCGTCGACGGTGCCCTCGGGGCCGACGACGACCGCGGCGGCGGCGTGGTCCTGGGTGGAGAAGATGTTGCAGCTGACCCAGCGGACCTCGGCGCCGAGCGCGACCAGCGTCTCGATGAGCACGGCCGTCTGGATCGTCATGTGCAGGGAGCCCATGATCTTCGCGCCGCGGAGGGGCTGGGAGGCCGCGTATTCCTTGCGCATCGCCATGAGGCCGGGCATCTCGTGCTCGGCGAGCCGGATCTCCTTACGGCCGAAGTCGGCAAGTGAAAGGTCGGCGACCTTGAAGTCCATCGGGATTCCCCTCGCGTCACGATTGCTGTCGCGGACGAGTTTAGGCGGCTCTCGGGCGCCCTCGCATCTCCGAGACAGCGAAACTGACGTAAGAATGTAAGGATGCGCATCACGGAAGCAGCCAAGCGGCTCGGCATGTCCCCACGAATGCTCCGATACCGGGAGGCGCTGGGCCTGCTGCCGCCGGTCCGTGAGCGGGGCGCGCACCGCAGATTCGGGCCCGAGGAGCTGGCCGCCGTGGCGCAGGGGGTGGAGCTGGAGAAACAGTTCGACGTCTCGCCCGCCGAGCTGGCCTTCGCGTTGCGCGTGCTGAGCGAGCCGCAGGTGGCCGCGGCCGTGCGCGATCTGGGCGTGCGCATCGGCCGCATCCAGGTGCCGCGCAGGGCCCTGGACTTCGAGAAGGAGAAGGCCCTGAGGCTCCTGCGCCCCCGGGGCTGAGCCTCAGCCGGCCGTGGTGCGTGTCGGCCTCAGGGCCGAGTGCCGGCCGGCCGTCGTGCGCGGCCGGCTTACAGGAGGAGCGTCAGCCGGCCGTCGTGCGGCCGGCCTCCGGGACGAGCGTCAGCCGGCCGTCGTGCGCAGCCGGTCGAGGTCGGGCTCCAGGTAGATCACCCGCGCGATCGGCACGGCGTCCCGGATGCGGCGCTCGGCCTCGTCGATGCCGCGGGCCACCTCGCCGGCCGTGTCGTCGTGCTCGACCGCGATCTTGGCGGCCACCAGCAGCTCCTCGGGGCCGAGGTGCAGCGTGCGCATGTGGATGATCCTGGCCACCTCGGGCGCCCCCTCCAGCGCGGCCCGGATCTGCTCCTCGACCTCGGGCGAGGCGCCCTCGCCGAGCAGCAGCGACTTGGTCTCGACGGCCAGCACGACCGCGATGATCGCCAGCAGCACGCCGATCATGAGGGTGCCGATGCCGTCCCAGACGCCGTCGCCGGTGATGACGGCCATCGTCACGCCGAACAGCGCGAAGATCAGACCGAGCAGCGCGCCCAGGTCCTCCAGCAGGATGACGGGCAGCTCGGGCGACTTCGAACGGCGGATGAAGGCGAACCACGACTGCTTGCCGCGCAGCGGGTTGGACTCCTTGACCGCCGTGCGGAAGGAGAAGCCCTCGGCGATGATCGCGAAGATCAGCACCGCGAACGCCCAGATCGGCGACTCGACGTCGGCCGGTTCGGAGATCTTGTGCCAGCCCTCGTAGAGCGAGAAGACCGCGCCGATCGTGAACAGCACGACGGCGACCACGAACGCGTAGAAGTAACGCTCGCGCCCGTAGCCGAAGGGGTGGGTCTTGTCGCTGGCCCGCTGGGCCCGTTTCCCGCCGAGCAGCAGCAGGAGCTGGTTGCCCGAGTCGGCGACCGAGTGGATGCCCTCGGCCAGCATCGAGGACGACCCGGTGAAGAACGCCGCCACGAACTTCGCCACCGCGATCGCCAGGTTGGCGCTCAGCGCCGCAATGATTGCCTTGGTGCCACCACTCGCGCTCACCGGACGTCTCCGCTCATAAAGATCACCTACAAAGGCCTGACATGGGATCCTATTGCGAAATCCTGGCCTTAAGCTCAGTGATCGTGGCCACAGGCGTCGGATCGACGGCGTGGCCGAGGGCAAGGTAGGTCGCGGCGTAGTCGGCCAGGCCGACGAGCGTGGCCAGCCGTTCGAGCGGATGTACGCCCTCCGCGGTCAGCTCGGTGACCGGCACGTCGCGGTCGTGCGCGAGCCGCAACGACGCCTCGCGCTGCCGCGTGACCTGGGGATGCTCCTCGACGTCACGCAGCATGACGAGCCTGAGCGTCTGCCCGGCCTCGTCGGCGAAGATGTCCCGCTCGGCCAGCGGCCCCTCCAGGGCCGCCACCTGGTTGTGGCCGGCCTCGGGCAGCTGGCCGAAGACCGCGGGGTACTTGCCGGTCTCGTTGAGCTGGCAGGCCAGCCGGTACGCCGCCGCGCAGGCCACCGGCGAGGAACCCCAGATCATCGGGATGCTTCCGGCCAGGTCCATGGCGAGGGACTTACCCGGATTGACGAAGGACTCGCTGGAGGGACGGCAGCGGTTGGCGATGTCCTCGAGGATCGCGGCCACCCGCTCGAACACCTCGGGCCCGGCCGTGACCAGCCCGAGCGCGGACGCGGCCATGATCACCGGAACCGTCAGCAGCCACAGCCCGGACCTCGGCTGCCCCTCGACCCGCACCGGGACGTGGATCGCCGACGCCTGCACGGCCACGGCCTCCAGCGGCGAGCCCGGCGGGCAGACGGCCAGCAGCCCGCACCCCCGCCGGACGGCCTGGACGGCGACGGAGACCGTCTCGTCGTCGTCGCCG
Organism: Nonomuraea sp. NPDC005730; assembly: GCF_040630865.1. NCBI lineage: Bacteria > Bacillati > Actinomycetota > Actinomycetes > Streptosporangiales > Streptosporangiaceae > Nonomuraea > Nonomuraea sp. NPDC005730. The sequence continues at coordinate 56,765 of NZ_JBEXYK010000001.1, read as the reverse complement.
GTGGCGGACACGGCGATGACCAGGTCGGTCGCGCCGACCCAGCCCGGCAGCTGGTAGGACCGCAGCGTCACGATCGGCAGCGGCACGCCGTTGCCGCACACCGCCGCGAGGATGTCACCGGTCAGGCCCGCCGTGCCCATGCCCGCGACCACGACGGCCCGCGGGCGGCCCTGGGCGGACAGCCGGTCGACGCCGGCCTCGACCGCGGCACGGCGACCCGTGCGCACCTGGGCGGCCGAGGCCGCGACCGCGAGCAGCATGCCGCCCGGATCGGCCGCGGTGAGGTGTTGCTGGTCATCGAGCCGCCCGGGCTCCCAGGTCACGGCTTCCTTGCCTCATCGACCAGCAGGACGGGGATGTCGTCGCGCACGGGGTAGATCAGACCGCAGCCCGTGCAGACCAGTTCCTCGGACTCGGCCTCGGCGCGCAGGGGCGCCTTGCAGGCCGGGCAGGCCAGGATCTCCAGCAGCCAGTCGTCGATCTTCACAGTGACACCCTTCCCACGATGGCGAGGACCTCGTCCTTGATCGCCTTCATCTTGCTCTCGTCGGCCGCCTCGGCGTTCAGCCTGAGGAGCGGCTCGGTGTTGGACGCGCGCAGGTTGAACCACCAGTCGGGGCCGGTGATCGTCAGGCCGTCGAGCTCGTCGACCTCGCCGCGGCCCGCGAAGGCCGCGCGGACGAGCGCCAGCGCCTCACCCTGGTCGGCGACCGCGCTGTTGAGCTCGCCGGAGGCGTGGTAGCGCGAGTAGGCCGCCACCACCTGGGACAACGGGCGCTCCTGCTCGCCGAGCGCGGCCAGCACGTGCATCGCGGCGAGCAGGCCCGAGTCGGCGAACCAGAAGTCGCGGAAGTAGTAGTGGGCGGAGTGCTCGCCGCCGAAGATCGCGCCGGTGCGGGCCATCTCCGCCTTGATGAAGGAGTGGCCGACGCGCGTGCGCACGGGCGTGCCGCCGTGCTCGCGGACGATCTCCGGCACGCCGAGCGAGGTGATCACGTTGTGGATGATCGTGCCGTCGGGGTCTTTGGCCAGCTCGCGGGTGGCGACCAGGGCGGTGACGGCCGACGGCGAGACGGACGCGCCGCGCTCGTCGACCACCCAGCAGCGGTCGGCGTCGCCGTCGAAGGCGAGGCCCAGGTCGGCGCCGCTCTCGACGACGGCTCGCTGCACGTCGAGGAGGTTCTGCGGCTCCAGCGGGTTGGCCTCGTGGTTGGGGAAGCTGCCGTCGAGCTCGAAGTAGAGCGGGACCAGCTCCAGCGGCAGGCCCTCGAACACGGCCGGGACCGTGTGGCCGGCCATGCCGTTGCCGGCGTCGGCGACGACCTTGAGCGGCCGGATCGCCGACAGGTCGACCAGCCCGCGCAGGTGGGCGGCGTAGCCGGACAGCAGGTCCTTCTCGATCAGCGACCCGCTCGGGGTGGCGGGGGCGCCCAGCAGCTCGGCCGCGCGGTCGCGGATCTCGGCCAGCCCGGTCTCGCCGCCGATCGGCACCGCGCCGCCGCGGCACATCTTCATCCCGTTGTAGCGGGCCGGGTTGTGGCTGGCGGTGAACATCACGCCGGGCAGGCCCAGGCTGCCGCTGGCGTAGTAGAGCAGGTCGGTGGAGCCGAGCCCGGCGAACACGACGTCGGCGCCGCGCGAGCGGGCGCCCCTGATGAACGCCTCGGCCAGCGGCACGGAGGACTCTCGCATGTCATGGGCGACCACGACGGACGCGGCTCCGGTCACCTCGACGAACGCCGCACCCACGGCCTCGGCGATCGGCTCGTCGAGCTCGTCGGGAACCACCCCGCGAACGTCGTACGCTTTGAAGATCTTGGCGAGGTCGCCCACTCTCCAGCTCCGCCCCTAGGTCGTTTGTCGTGTGAAACGAGCCTACCGGTCGCGGTGCTGCTGGGCCGACCGAAGAACGCGCAGGTGGCCCCTGCGCCCGACCTCGACGCCTTGGCCGACCGGCTCGCCGCTGCCGGACGGAGTGGGCCTGGCGGCTTCCCTGACCGCGTTGGCCAGCGCCTCCAGGTCGTCTGAGCTGGGGGAGTTGCCGTCGGTGGGGAGCCGGACGACCTCCCAACCGCGGGGAGCGGTCAGCCGCTCGGCGTGTTCGGCGCACAGGTCGTAACAGTGTGGCTCGGCGTACGTCGCCAGAGGGCCGAGAACTGCGGTCGAGTCGGCGTATACGTACGTGAGCGTGAAGACGGCAGGCTGGCTGCAAGCGGTGCGGGAACAGCGGCGGACGGGGCTCACGGAGGGACCGTATCTGGTAAGAGTGCGAGGCGCCACTATCTGAGCGCTCTTAACGAGCGTGTCGCCACAATTCGGACACCTGTCGCAGGCTTTCCACCCACATGCGCCGATGCGCGCGCCTGAGGGACAACCTTGCCCCCTCGCCGTTGACGCCACACCGGCCGCGTAGTACTTTCCAGATCAGTTAATTAACCACCAAGGAAAGTGATGAGCCGGAACGATCAGCTGAGCGCCACCTTCGCCGCCCTCGCCGACCCGACGCGGCGGGCGATCCTCGCCCGGCTGGCCGAGGGCGAGGCGACCGTCGGCGAGCTGGCCGAGCCGTTCGACCTCACGCTGCCGGCCGTCTCGAAGCACGTGAAGGTGCTGGCCCTCGCGGGGCTCGTGGAGCAGGGCCGGCAGGCGCAGTGGCGCCCGTGCCGGCTGCGGCCCGAGCCGCTGCGTGACGTGCTGACGTGGATGGAGCAGTACCGCGAGTTCCTCGGGCAGAGCCTCGACCGCCTCGACGCGTACGTGCGGGGCCTACAGGAAGGTGAGCGACAGTGACGCGACAGGACCTGGGCGACGAGTCCACGACCGTGACCGCGCAGGACGACGTGCTGCTCATGGAGCGGGTCTTCGACGCTCCCCGCGAGCTGCTCTGGACGGCGATGACCGAGGCCGAGCACATCCCCCACTGGTACGGCCCCCACGGGAACACGGCCGTCGTGGAGGAGATGGACCTGCGGCCGGGCGGCCGGTGGCGCATCGCTCCGCAGGGTCCCGGCGGGATGGCCTTCACCGGGGAGTTCCTGGAGGTCGTGCCGCCGGAGCGGCTGGTCCGCACGTCCCGGCCGGACGTCGGCCCGCCCGGCCCGGCGGCCGTCGAGACGCTCACCTTCGAGGACCTCGGCGGGCGCACCCGGCTGCGTTGGGAGGCCAGGTTCCCGTCGGCGGACATCCTGGACTTCGCGCTCGGAACGGGGATGACCAAGGGCATCCTTGAGCAGTTCGACCGGCTGGCGGCGCTCCTCCCCTCCCTCGCTCCCTGACGGCGGCGACGCGGGCGGGGGTTCCGGGGGTTCGCGGGCAGGTGCCCTTACACTTGGGCGGTGACTCCAAAGCGCGGTCCCAGACGGCGCGATCGCCACGGTCGTGGCCTGCGCGGCCCCCTCGCCCCCTCCCACGTCCCCATGGCCCGTTCCCGCAGCGAGCGCTTCGACGACCTCGTCCTCGACGCCGTCGACCGGCTGCGGCCCCGGTGGGACAAACAGCTGTCCGCCGTGGAGTTCGCGGTCGAGGAGGTGCCGCCGGTCGACGAGCTGGGCGACGGCCCGAGCATGGGCACCGAGCCCATCCCGTTCGGCCGGGCCGACGCGGCCAGCGGCCAGTCACCGGCCGCCGTGGTGATCTACCGCCGCCCGCTGGAGGCCCGCGCCCGCGACCGCGACACCCTGGGCGCGATGGTGCACGACACTGTGGTCGAGCAGGTCGCCACCCTGCTCGGCCTCGCTCCCGAGACCGTCGACCCGGGTTACGACGAGCGCCGCTGACCCGCGGCTCAGCCGGGCAGCACCACGCGGGCGCTGTCGGTCAGCGCCGGCAGCACGGTCCACACGCGTGCGGGCGCGAGCGGCTGGGCGGTGACGAGCAGGCCGTCCTTCTCGCGCTCCTGGATGACCCGGCCGCCGTAGACCTGGCCCGACACGGGCGTGACGACCACGGCGAACTCGCCCTTGCCGCGCAGCCGCACCTCCCTGGTCCGCCCGGCGGGCACCGCCACGTCGTACGGCCTGCCCGCCGCGCCCTTCGCCGGCACCTCCTGCACCCTGACCTCGCCCGGCCCGTCCGGCGCGGTGAACAGCAGCCGCGTGCCCGGCCCGTTGCCGGCGACCGCGCTGCCCAGGTCGAGCGCGGGCGTGCCCGCCGTGAACGCCACGTCCAGCCGCTGCCCGGTGCCGGTGGCGACCAGCCCGGCCACGATCGGCGCGGGCGCGGTGAGCACGAGCGCGGCCGGCTCGCCGCCGATCCCGGTGGTCACGTCCACTGCGACCACGCTGCCCGCGGGCACGTCGACGGTCTCGCGGCCTCTCATCGCGTACTCGGCGTCCTCGCTGACCGCCTTGACCTGCACGGACACGTCGTTCTCGCCGGGGGCGGCGACCAGCAGCTCGCGCCGCCCGCCGCCGCCGGGGATGCCGGGCACCACCACGCGGGTGGCCGGAGGCGCGGCGAGCGGCAGCCAGTCCACGCCGCCGCCGCGCATCGACGCCCTGGCCGCGACCGCGACCCGGCCGAAGACGGTGGTCACGCCGACGGCCATGACGTCGGCCGAGGGTGCGAGCGTCCTGAGGTCGATCTCCTTGTGCTCGCCGGGCGCGATCTCCAGGCCGCGGCCCATGTCGCCGGAGACCAGGCCCTCGGCCGCGTACACCTCGACGTCGGCCTGGGCCGGGGCCTTGTCGGCGTTGGTGAGGTGCAGGATCACGTCGGCCGCCGCGGGGCCGGGGCCGGCCAGCCAGGCCGACTGCGCCGGCTCGGTGCAGCGCACCCCGGACAGCCCGCGTGCCGCGCCCGAGGTCACCCGGGTGGTGTATCCGGCTTCGAGGGCTCCCGGGCCGTTCGTCACGTACGGCTCGGCGTTCTTCATGTTCTCGTGGGACAGGCGTCCGGGCAGGTAGACGTTCATCCGCGCCCCCTTGGCGCCGGGGCAGACGGCGGTCACCGACTCGACGGCGACCTTCTGCGACCTCTCGGCCCTGGGCGGGACGGCGGCCGGGCGGGTGACGAGGGCGACGCCGTACAGGGCGGACAGGGCCACCACGACCAGCACCAGCAGGCCGAACCTGTTCTCCACGAACGCCTTCATCGCACCCCCGCGGGCACGGGGACGGCCGCCTCGACGCCCTCGACCGCGCCGCTCCCCCGGCGTCCCGGCGTGGCCAGGACCAGCACGACCAGGGCCAGGACGCCCTGGGTCCACAACCAGGGCGCGTGCAGGACGTCCGCCGGCTGGGCGGGCACCCGGGTGAACGGCTCGGCCAGCCGCCACAGGCCGCCCGCCTCCGACAGGCTCATGCGTTCCAGCGACGGCTGGGAGTCCAGCGACCTGGCGAGCGGCGGCGGCACCGGCGCGGCCACGGCCAGCATGACGATCCCGTGCTGGGCCAGCGTCGCGGCGTCGGTCCCGCCACGGCCGCCGACCAGGCCGCGCGCCGCGTCCGCCACCTTCGCCCGTCCCTCGGACGCGACCGGCAGCTCGGCCTCGCCGATCAACGGGGTACGGCCGTGCAGCACGGTGAAGGCGTCCCCCTTGATGACCAGCGTGCGCTCGCCGTGCCGGGTGCTCCAGGCGGCCAGCGCGGGCAGCACGTCGGGGGCGTGGCCGGTCAGCGGGCCGCGCACCCCGTACGCCACCCAGTAACCGGCGGCCAGGATCGGCGTGCTCACGGCCGCGGCCACCACCAGGGACGCGCCGATCCTGCGCAGCCCGCCGTCGGCCCGCAGTTCGGCCAGCCGGTGCGCGGTCAGGCCCACGAGCACCAGCAGCCCGGTCCCCGCGAACGCCAGCGGCACGCCGGGCCAGGCCCGCCCGCCTTCGACGCTGATCCGGCTGACCAGGACGGCCGCCAGCACGCCGTACAGCGTGACGCCCCAGCCGATCGCGACGATCAGCCGCTGGCGGCGCATGAGCAGCGCGGCCAGCGCGGTCACCACCAGCCCGGCCGTCACCCAGAACGGCGGCAGCCCCGGCCCTCCCGGGCTGAGCGCGAGCAGCGACTCCGGCGCGAGCCCGGCCGACACCAGGGCGGGATCGTGCAGGCCCGCCTCCAGGAGGATCCGGCCCGGGTCGGTGACCAGCCCGGCCAGCCACGGGAGCAGCAACGCGACGGGCACCGCGAGCGCGATCACCATGGAGGTCACCACGCCGCGCCGCACCCCGCCGTACGCGACGGCGGCCAGCACGCCGAGCACCGCGAAGAGCGGGTACACCAGCGGGACGAACGCCGTCCCCACGGCCAGCGACAACCCGAGCGCCCAGGCCGCGCGCCGCGCGCGACGCCGCTCCCCGGACAGCAGCGTGGTGCCGAGCGCGGCGTACACCGGGACCAGCACGAACACCACCGCCGTGCCGAGCCGTCCGGACGCGATCGCGCCGGTCGCGACGGGCAGCAGCGCGTACGTGCCGGCCGCCCACGCCCGCGCGGGCACCGCCGGGATGACGTGCCGGGTCGCCAGGTACGCCGACGCCCCCGCCAGCGGCACCGAGCCGAGCAGCAGCACGGACACCGCCAGCCACGTCTTGCCGAGCGCCAGCGTCGAGGCCAGCGCCAGCAGCGCCACGTACGGCGGCGCCCAGTCGGTGGAGCCGAGCCCGATGTCGTGGAAGCCCTCGGTGTAGAACCGCCACAGGTCGCCCGCGCCGCCCGTGACCGGGACCAGCGCGCCGCCGCCCAGCCGGTCGCCGCCGAGCAGCGACCGTTCGGCGGCCAGCGAGATCACCGCCAGGGCGATCATGAGGACGACGCCGGGCCGCTGGAGGAAGCCCTTGACCGCGCCGGTGTCGGCGGGCGCGCGCTCCTCGTCGTCCTCGGGGGTGGAGTGGTGGTGGCGGCCGGCGGAGTCGACGGGGCCCGCTCCGGCGAGGAAGCTCTGCACCATGTCGGTCAGCCGCCGGTAGGCCGCCCCCGGCGGCGTCAGCAACCGCTTTATACGGAAAAATCCCTTTTTGCGGCCTTCGCGGCGGGCCTTGCGCGCCTTCAACAGCCGGACCGGGTGCGCCAGGATCGACCCCAGCGCCACCATCTCGTCCAGCGCGTTCGCCGGCTGCTTGCCCACCAGGAACAGCAGCGTGCGCAGGGCCGACCCGGCCAGGTTCCGCAGCAGCGCCCACAGCAGCACGCGGAACGGCAGGTTCGCCATGATGACAAACATCGCGTTGCGCCGGTCGAGCCTGCGCGGATGGTCGCCGCTGACCGTGATCCGCCGCCGTCTGCGTGCCGCCGCCTCGGCGTGCCAGGCCACCGCCGAGGTGACGGCCAGCACCTTGTGGCCGGCGTTGCGCACCCGCCAGCACAGGTCGAGGTCGTCGCGGAAGAGCGGGAACAGCGGGTCGAGGCCGCCGAGCCGCTCCCAGACGTCGCGGCGGACCAGCATGCCCGCCGTGGAGACCGAGAGCACCTCCCGGGTGCCGTCGTGCTGCCCCTGGTCGAACTCGCGCGGCTCCAGCCCGGTGTCCCTGCGCCCGGTGAGGCCGACGGTCACGCCGAGTTCGAGCAGACGCCTGCGGTCGAGCCAGTCGCGCAGCTTCGGGCCGAGCACCGCCGCCTTGGGATCCTGCTCGGCCGCCATGAGCAGGGCCTCCAGCGCCCGCCGGTCGGGGGCGCAGTCGTCGTGCAGCAGCCAGAGCCACTCGTCCTGGCCGCACGGCGGCAGCCGGTCCAGCACCTCCGCCACCGCGTCGCCGAAGGAGGCCGAGCGCGGCAGCGCGAGCACGTTGGACGCGCCGAGCGCCTGCGCGAGCAGGTCGGCCGAGCCGTCCCTGCTGCCGTTGTCGACGCCGGCGACGCGCTCCGGCCTGCGGCTCTGACCGGCCAGCGCGCGCAACGTGTCCCCCAGCCAGCGCCCGCCGTCATGGGCGACGACGATCGCGGTGACGAGGGGGCGTGACATGGGCGGGCGACTCCAGCGTTGATCAGGCGCGCCCACCCTACAGGTGACGTCACACGCGAAAAAGGGCCACGCGGGCTACCGCGTGACCCTTTCGCTCATATCCCCTAAACGGCCTGGCGCTTGATCCGTCTGCGCTCCCGCTCCGACAACCCACCCCAGATGCCGAAGCGCTCATCGTGTTCGAGCGCGTACTCCAAGCACTCGGCACGGACCTCGCACGATCGACAAACCTTCTTGGCTTCTCGGGTGGAGCCGCCTTTTTCCGGGAAGAACGCCTCCGGATCGGTCTGCGCGCACAACGCACGCTCCTGCCATCCGAGTTCTTCAGCGTCAAGCTGATCCTGTGCGATGACCGGATCGGTCACTGCACACCTCCCTGCCGCCCGCCCGCAATGGAGCCCCCCATGGACGCCTTCCTCCTACCCACCCAAGGGAAGGCGTAACAACATGGTTGTAATTACACGCGCGTGCCGTACGTGACGTCAAGCGGCATGACGGTATCCGGGGAAAGACCGACTCTCGCCCCGGTGTGCTCGGCATGTGGTGTTCGCACCAGGCCGAGGCCCCCTGCACAGCAAGGCTTCGACCCGGTTCGTTCAACGCTGTCAGCGGTCGGAACCGTACCAGGGCGGGGTAGACGCCCGCCCTTTGGGCCACCTTCTCTCTAGCCGTCGTTTGCCGGTCCGTTACCTGCGTGGCTCGTTGGGCGTGTATATGGCCGTTGGGTCGATTGGGTCGTCACCCGGGCGGTTCTGGGCGCCCAGGGCGTCCCCGAACTGCGAGGGGTCGAGCCGCATCGTCGACTCGCCCTGCGCCTCACTCCAGCCGGCCGGTGCCTGGTGGGTGGGGCGGTAGGTCTGGGGCTGCTCGTACTGGCCCTGCTGGGGTTCGTACGCGTTCTGCTGCTGGTACGGCTGGGCCTGCTGCGGGTGGCCGAACGGGTCGTCGTACGGCCGGGCCGGCTGGCCGGCGTAGTCGGGCACCCGCAGGTCGGGCTGGGTGCCGGAGGCGGCCGTCGAGCTCTGGTAGGTCTCGGCCTGCTGGTAGGCGTCCAGGAGCTGCTGGGAACGCGGGTCCACGGGCGGGTCCGGCTCCTGGAAGGCGGGGGTGGCGTACTCGTGGCCGGAGTAGCCGGTGAACGGCTGGCCGCCCTGCTGGTCGAAGGCGTTCTGGCGGTCCTGGTACGGCTGCTGCTGCTCCGCCTGCGGGTAGGGGACGCTCGGGCTGGTCTCGCCGCTCGGGTACGCCTGGTCGGCGAAGGCGTTCGGGGAGCTGTTGCTCGGGGCGTACGGGTTCTCGGGGGTGGGGTAGCCGGACTGGCCGTACGCGCTGGGCTGGCTGTCGGCCGGGACGTACGGCGCGGGGGTGTACTCGCCGGCCGGCGGCTGGTAGCCGGAGTCGGGGAGCGTCTCGGACGGGGTGTACGCGGGCGGGGCGTACCCCTGGTCCTGGCCGAAGCCCTGCGGCGGGAAGCCCGGGTCCGGCTGCGCGAACGGCTGACCGGCCGGTCCCTGGGCGTGGCCGAAGGACTGGTCGGTCTGGGCGTACGGGCGCTCGGGGGCCGGGGGGAACGGCGACTCGGGCCGGCTCGGGGGCTGGTCGGCGGACGCGGCGGGAAGCGCGGCCCTGGCCGACTGGTAGGGCTGCTGCTGGTACTGCTCGGGCGAGGGCTGCTGGCCGTGCGAGGGCTGCTGGCCGTGCGAGGGCTGCTGGCCGAACGGAGCCTGGTCGGGCTGACCGTGCGAGGGCTGCCCGAAGGGAGCCTGGTCAGGCTGGCCGTGCGAGGGCTGGCCGAACGGGGGCTGCTCGGACTGACCGTGCGAAGGCTGACCGAACGGGGGCTGCTCGGACTGGCCGTAGGCGGGCGGCTGGCCCTGGACCTGGGCCTGGCCGTAGGCGGGCTGGGCGTCGGGGGTCTGGGGGGCGTAGGGGGACTGCGCCTCGGCCGCGTGCGGGACGGGGGTGTCCTGCTGGTGGCCGTAGCCAGGGGCGTCGGACTGGCCGAAGCCGGGCGCGGAGGGCGCGGGCCGGCCGTAGCCGGCGGGGTCGGGCTGACCGAACGCGGGGGCGGGCTGGCCGTAGCCGGGAGTGGACGGCTCGGGCTGACCGTAGCCAGGGGTGGCGGGGTCGGGGTGGCCGCTGTGGCTCGGGGGCTGCTGGCCGTAGCCGGGGCCGGGCTGCGCGCCGGGGCTCGGCGCCTGTCCGCCGCCGTAACCCGGCTGCTGCCCGAAGGCGGCCTGCTGGTCCTGCTGCCCGTAGGAAGCCTGGGAGTCCTGCTGGCCGTACGGATTCTGCGGGTCCTGCTGGCCGTACGGATTCTGCGGGTCCTGCTGGCCGTACGGAGCCTGCGGGTCCTGCTGGCCGAAGGTGACGGTGGCGTGCTGGCCGGACGGGGGCTGGGGGGCGTACCCGGCTGAGGCGGGCTGAGGCTCGTAGCCGGAAGAGGGCGGCTGGGGCTCGTAGCCGGAGGACGGCGGCTGGGGCGCGTAGGCCGGGGACTGCTGGCCCGAGGGGGGCTGGGCCGCGTAGCCCGAGCCCGCGGGGAACTGGCCCGACGGCGGTTGCGGGGCGTAGCCGGAGGAGGCGGGCTGGGGGTCGGGAGCCGCGGACTGGGCGTCCTGGCCCGGGGGGAGCTGGGCGAGCGCGGGCTGCTGGCCGTAGGGGGTCGGCGCGGCGTGCGGCTGCGCGTACGCGGGCTGGGGCGAGGGCTCGGGCCGGCCGTGCGGCGGCTGGTCGGACTGGCCGTAGGCGGGCTGGTCCTGCTGGCCGAACTGCTGGGGGCGGCCGTACTGGGGCTGGTCCTGCTGGCCGAACTGCTGGGGCTGGCCGTAGTGGGTGGTCGGGCGGCCGTACCCGTCGAGGGTGGGGATGGGGGAACGGCCGGGCATGACCTCGGGGAGCAGGTAGACCAGCCCGACGGCGGTCAGCGCGAGCATGGGGACGCCCGTGAGCACGTACTCCACCACGCCGCGGAAGCCGCCTCCGGCGAACAGCCCGACGACCAGCGCCAGCGCGCCGAACACGGCGGCGAGCAGCAGGCCGGCGGCCGAGCCGTAGGCGATGAGCCGGGCCTTGGACGAACGCTCGCCCGTCCTGGTGACGAGCAGCACGGCGCCCACGAGCAGCGCGGTCACGACCGGGCTGGTCAGGCCCGGCAGGTTCGCGGCGGCACGGGTGGCGAACCCGCCGCCGAGCGGGCTGCCCGAGCCGATCAGGATGTGGCCGATCGTCAGGACGACGTCCACCAGCCCGGTGACGAGCATGATCCAGGCAGCCGGCTCCCGTAGTCGGGCGGCATTTACTTTGCTCATGAGTAACCCCCATCGGACCCTTTGGCCCGAAGGGAGTTTGCCACATTGCCGACTTTCGCGGCGGATGTCCCAAGAACCTCTTCCATCCCATTTACCCCTATACCTGGAACTTCTCGCTCCGAAGTGGGGCAGAACCACTCCCCCCACGGGGATGTCGGACACCGATGGAAGACTGGGACGCATGCACATCGTGTCACTCGCCGGCGGCATCGGCGGCGCCCGTTTCCTGCGCGGCCTGCGCGCCACCGCACCCGACGCCTCGATCACCGTCATCGGCAACACGGGCGACGACATCACCCTGTTCGGCCTGCGCGTCTGTCCCGACCTCGACACCGTCATGTACACCCTGGGCGGTGGCATCGACGAGGAGCAGGGCTGGGGCCGGGCCGAGGAGTCCCACGTCGTCAAGGAGGAGCTGGCCGCCTACGGGGTCGAGCCGCAGTGGTTCGGGCTCGGCGACCGCGACTTCGCCACCCACATCGTCCGCTCGCAGATGCTGGAGGCGGGCTATCCGCTCTCGCAGATCACCGAGGCCCTGTGCGTGCGCTGGCAGCCGGGCGTGCGGCTGCTGCCGATGACCGACGACCGCTGCGAGACGCACGTGGTGATCTCCGACGAGCGCGGCAAGCGGGCCGTGCACTTCCAGGAGTGGTGGGTGCGCCTGCGCGCCTCGGTCCCGGCCGAGTCGTTCGCGCTGGTGGGGGTCGAGACCGCCAAGCCCGCGCCGGGCGTCCTGGAGGCGATCGAGCAGGCCGACGTGGTCATCCTGCCGCCGTCCAACCCGGTGGTGAGCATCGGCACGATCCTGCAGGTTCCCGGCATCCGCGAGGCGGTCGCGGCCAAGACCGTGGTCGGCGTCTCCCCCATCATCGGCGGCGCGCCCGTGCGCGGCATGGCCGACGCCTGCCTGACGGCCATCGGGGTGGAGACCACGGCCCAGGCCGTGCTCGACCTCTACGGCTCCGACCTGGTCGACGGCTGGCTGGTGGCCGAGGAGGACTCCGGGGTGGCGCTCGACGGCGTGCGCGTGGTGTCCCGTCCGATCCTCATGCACGACGCCGAGACGACGGCCGACATCGCCCGCACGGCGCTCGACCTGGCGCTGGAGCTGGCCCGATGAGCACGCGACGGGTCGAGGTCATCGCCGTCACCGGCATCGGCGAGGTCCGGCCGGGCGACGACCTGGCCGCCCTGCTCAAGGACGCCGACCTGCGCGACGGCGACATCGTGGTGGTCACCTCCAAGATCGTCAGCAAGGCCGAGGGCCGCGTCCGTCAGGCGCCCGACCGCGCGAGCGCGATCGAGGAGGAGACCGAGCGGGTCGTCGCCAGGCGCGGCGACACGGTGATCGTCCAGACCCGCCACGGCTTCGTCATGGCCGCGGCCGGGGTCGACGCCTCCAACACCGAGCCGGGCACCGTCCTGCTGCTGCCCGAGGATTCCGACGCCTCCGCGGCGCGGATCAGGGCCGGGCTGGGCGCGCGGGTGGGGGTGATCGTCTCCGACACGTTCGGGCGTCCGTGGCGCAACGGGCTGACCGACGTGGCGATCGGCGCCGCCGGGGTGCGTCCGCTCGACGACTTCCGCGGCTCCTCCGACTCCTACGGCAACGCGCTCGGCGCCACCGTCACCGCGCTGGCCGACGAGATCGCGAGCGCGGCCGAGCTGGTCAAGGGCAAGCTCGGCGGCGTTCCCGCGGCGATCGTGCGCGGTCTGGCCCATCTGGTGACCGACGACGACGGGCCGGGGGTCAGGCCGCTCGTCCGCCCGGCCGACGAGGACATGTTCCGCTTCGGCTCCCGCGACGTCGTGTTCGCCCGCCGTACGATCAGGGAGTTCTCCGACCGGCCGGTCAACGGCGAGGCGGTGCGCAGGGCGGTGGCCGCGGGCATCGCGGCGCCGGCTCCGCACCACACGACCCCGTGGCGGTTCGTGCTGGTCGAGTCGGCGCAGACCCGCACCGAGCTGCTCGACGCCATGCGCGAGGCGTGGATCGAGGACCTGCGCGGCGACGGGTTCACCGAACAGTCGATCGCCAAGCGGATCAAACGCGGCGACGTCCTGCGCAACGCCCCCTACCTGGTCGTGCCGTGCCTGGTGATGGAGGGCTCGCACACCTACCGCGACGACCGGCGCAACACCTCCGAGCGGGAGATGTTCGTCGTGGCGACGGGCGCCGGCGTGGAGAACTTCCTGATCCAGCTCGCGGTCGAGGGGCTGGGCTCGGCTTGGGTGTCCTCCACGATGTTCTGCCGGCCGGTGGTCAGGCAGGTGCTCGACCTGCCGGAGTCATGGGACCCGATGGGCTGCGTGGCGATCGGGCACGCCGCCGCGCCGCCGCGCGACCGCGCCCCCCGTGACCCGCGCGATTTCATCGTGACGCGCTGAGCCTCTGACGAGAGTCTGGAAATCTGGTAAGCCAACCGTTTACCGTTAGGAAACTTTCCTTTACATTTGGACTATCCCCCCATGTAAAGGAGCCACTTCAATGCGAAGGACTCTCACGTTAGTCGCCGTGGCGGTGATCACCATCGCCACGGCGGTGTTCAACACCTCTCCCGCGTTCGCCCACGGTTATGTGAACTCGCCGCCCAGCAGGCAGGCGTTCTGCGCCCAGGGCAAGGTGCCCGACTGCGGCCAGATCATCTACGAGCCACAGAGTGTGGAGGGCCCGAAGGGCCTGCGGAGCTGCAACGCCAACCTTGGACAGTTCGCTCAGCTCAGCGACGAGAGCAAGCCGTGGCCGGCCACCTCGGTGGGCAGCTCGGTGACCTTCACCTGGACGTTCACCGCCAGGCACGCCACGCTCAACTACGAGTACTACATCGGCGGAAACCGGGTCGCGGTCTTCAACGGCAACGGCCAGCAGCCGCCGTCGACGATCTCCCACACCGTCAACCTCTCCGGCTACTCCGGCCGCCAGAAGGTCCTGGCGATCTGGAACATCTCCGACACCTCCAACGCCTTCTACTCCTGCATCGACCTGCAGATCGGCGGCGGCGGCCAGCCGACCCCCACCCCCACCCCCACCCCCACCCCGACCGTGACCCCCACGCCCACCCCGACCCCGACGCCGACCACGACGGCCTCGGGCACCTGGAAGGCCGGCACGGCCTACACCACGGGCAGCACGGTCACCTACAACGGCGTCTCCTACCGGTGCCTGCAGCCCCACACGGCCATCGCGGGCTGGGAGCCGCCGAACGTCCCGGCGCTCTGGCAGCGGGTCTGACGGTCTGGACCGGCCGATGACCAAGCTTCGTGACGCCGCGCTGTCGCTGTTCCGCATCGTGGTGGGCCTGCTGTTCGCCTGCCACGGGGCCGCCACTCTGTTCGGCGTACTCGGCGGCCCGTACGGCGGAACGACCCCGTCCGTAGGCCAATGGCCCGACTGGTGGGCGGGGGTGATCGAGCTCGGCGCGGGCGGCCTCGTCCTCATCGGGCTCGCCACCCGCGTCGCCGCTCTGCTCTGCTCGGGCACGATGGCCTACGCCTACTTCACCGTCCACCTGCCCAAGGGCCTGTTCCCGTTGCAGAACGGGGGCGAGACCGCGGCCATGTTCTCGTGGTCGTTCCTGATGCTGGCGCTGCTCGGCAGCGGCGCGTGGTCGCTGGACAAGCTCGTGTCCCGCCTCCACCACCGCGGCGAGAACGCCACCGTGCACCAGATGTAGGCCGGAGGGGGTGCCGGGCGACCGGCATCCCCTCAGGCGGCCGGCTTGCAGGTGGGATGGCAGAGCCTGCGGGCCAGCGCGCCGAGGAAGACGTCGATGATCTCCCCCGGCTCCTGCGCCACGTGCAGCGAGCCGTTCGTGGCCGCCGCGATCTGCGACAGGCTGCCGCGGTCCACGTCCTTGCCGAACGCGATGATGACGATCTGGACGGGCTTGTCCGGGTCCCACTCGTTCCGCAGGGCGTCGAGAAGCCGCGGGAGTTTGACGCCCTTGCCGTCGTCCTTGCCGGCGCTGATCACCAGCAGCGTGTTGTTCATGTCGTCGCGGTAGTCGCCGCTCATCCTGCGGAACCCGGCCAGTATCGCGTCGTAGAGCGAGCTGTCCAGGTCGGGGTGGGGGGCGATGGTGCTGGTCAGCTCGTCGAGGACGCTGCGCCGCAGCACCTGGCCCGACTCCGGCTCGCTGATCGGGCCGAGGCCGACCCGCTGCCGGTAGCTCCTGACGTTCCCCACCTTGTCGGCGAACTCCCACATGCCCATGTGCGTGGAGTTCGGGAACAGCTGCAACCCGATCTTGGCCGCGGCCAGCGCGATGCGCACCTTGGTGCTGCCGTTCAGCGGCTCGGCCATGTGCTTCGAGGTGTCGGCCAGCACGAGGATGTTGGTCGGCGGCGCCAGCCTGCTCCAGGCGCGCAGCGCCTCGTCGATGTCCTGCTGGGACACCGACGGCCTGGTCTTCGGCGCCTCCGACGGGAGCTGCGGCCCCGGCGAGAGCGGCCCCAGCCGGCCGTCGCCCGACCTGAACCCGGCCCGCCGGACGATCTCCTGGGCCTGGCCGCCCTTCAGCCAGTCGGCGAAGGCGGTGGACGCCTCCGCGACGTCGGGATCGGCCGCCGTGACGACGTAGGGATAGTCGAGGTCGATGGTGCCCTCGCGCGGGTGCAGCGCCACGACCGGGTCGGGCGAGGGCACCCGGTTGTGGTTCCACACCGACTGCTCAGGGACGATGACCACCGGCCGCTGCCAGAACCCGCGGTCGTCCACGGCGTCGAGCATGCTGCGGTAGTCGGGCGCCGACCCGGCCTGCGCCCACCGGACGAACGCGGTCAGCGCCTTGTCGGCGGCCGGCCCGGTGCCCACGACGTCCCTGGCCGCGGCCACGGTCGCGATCCCCGCGCCCACCAGCGACGGGTCGGGCACCCGTACGACGTCGGGCTCGCCCGAGTTGGGCGTCAGCCGCCCGCGCACGGTCGGCGGGAAGACCATCCGCCAGTTCATCTCGGTCCCGCCGACCGAGAAGCGCCGGGCCAGCGACGACCGTGTGGCGAACACCAGCGGCGAGGTGGCCACCACGGTCTCCCCCGCGGGCAGCGAGCTCGCGCCCTGGCTGCGAGCCAGCCTGATCCAGGCCGAGGAGTCGGCGATCCAGCCGTCGGGGCGTTCGCGCAGCACGCCGGCCCGGTCGCCGATCAGCGTGCGCAGCACGGTGGCCGACGGCTGCTCGGTCACCTGGACCAGCACGCACCGCCCGCCGACCGACGCCTTGGTCTCGTTGAAGCGCCCGGCGGCCTCCATGACCGCCGGCGCCACGTCCACGGCGGCGGCCACGCTGACCAGAACAGGCTCTCGTGACACGCACAGGGCGGGACCGCCGCCGAGCACCACGTACAGGCTGCCGGCGGCGACGGCCACGGCGGCCAGGCCGGCCAGCATGCCACGTTGGAGCGCCTTCCTGCGTCGCTGCACGGGAGGCAGCGCGGCACGGTGTCGACCCAACCGCACGATGAACCTCTCTCCAGTGGAGTGATGATTCTTCCAGTGCCTCCCATACCGGGCGCAACCCTTGTTAGAACTTGTTATAACTACGCCATCGGCAAGACCCTTCTCACGCTCTGGCACACCCCGTCGCTCGCCTGCGCGGCGGCCAGCCGTTCGGCCGTGGGGCTGCCGTACTCGGTGGTGCGCTGGCGTACCGGCCTGCCGGTGACCTCGACCATCTCGCGCAGCTCGCTGATCGTCTTGTACGAGCCGTTCTCCGAGCCCGCCATCCGGCTGATCGTCTCCTCCATGAGGGTGCCGCCGAGGTCGTTCACGCCGCCCCCGAGCACCTGGCGGCACAGGTCGTCCTGGAGCTTGACCCACGAGCACTGGATGTTGGGGATCGCGCCGTGCAGCAGGATCCTGGCCAGGGCGTGCACCGCGCGGTTCTCCTGGGCGGTGGGGCCGGGCCGGGCGATGCCGGCCAGGTAGATCGGGGCGCTGGTGTGCACGAACGGCAGCAGCACGAACTCCGAGAACCCGCCGGTCTGCTCCTGCAGCCGCCTGATCAGCTTGATGTGCCTGACCCAGTGCAGGTGGTGGTCCACGTGGCCGTACATCATCGTGGACGTCGTCGGGATGCCGACCTCGTGGGCCGTGGTGATGACCTCGATCCACTCCTTGGCCGGCAGCTTGCCCTTGGTCAGCACCCAGCGCACGTCGTCGTCGAGGATCTCGGCCGCCGTGCCGGGCAGCGAGTCCACCCCGGCCTCCTTGGCGGCCTCCAGCCAGTCGCGTATGGACAGGTTCGTCCGGGAGGCTCCGTTGATGACCTCCATCGGGGAGAACGCGTGCACGTGCATGCCGGGCGTCCTGGCCTTGACCGCCCTGGCGATGTCGAAGTACGCGGTCCCCGGCAGGTCGGGATGGATGCCGCCCTGCATGCACACCTCGGTCGCGCCCGCCGCCCACGCCTCCTCGGCCCGGTCGGCCACCTGGTCCAGGCTCAGCGTGTACGCGTCGGCGTCGGTCCTGCGCTGGGCGAAGGCGCAGAAGCGGCAGCCGGTGTAGCAGACGTTGGTGAAGTTGATGTTCCGGTTGACGACGTAGGTGACCTCGTCGCCGACGGCCTGCGCGCGCAGCGCGTCGGCGATGGCCGCCAGCTCGTCCAGCGCCCCGCCCTCCGCGCCCAGCAGCGCGACGGCCTCGGCGTCGGTCAGCCCGGCGGGGTCGGCCTCGGCCCGCCTGAGCGCCTGCCGCACGTCGCTCGGCGTCGAGGCGGCGATCGGGCCGAGGCGTTCGCGCAGGGCCGTCCAGTCGCCGTACACGTGGTCGAAGTCGTCGCGCCGGTCGTTCACCCGGCCGGTGGTGTCCACCTCGACGTGCAGGTCCACCCGGCCGGTAGCGGCGAACCCGCCGTCGGGCTCCTGCCAGGGACGGCCCTGCGGCACGGCGTCCTCGCGGGCGAGCCCGGTGCCGGGGTCGGCCAGGGCCTCGACGTGCGCGAACAGCCGCGGGTCCAGCCAGGGCTCGCCGGCCCGCACGTACTCGGGGTAGATCGTCAGGCGTTCCCGCAGGTCGAAGCCGGATTCGGCGGTACGCGCCGCCAGGTCGTCGATCTGCGGCCAGGGGCGTTCCGGGTTGACGTGGTCGGGGGTCAGCGGCGAGACGCCGCCCCAGTCGTCGATGCCGGCCCGGATCATGAGGGCGTACTCGGAGTCGACCAGGTTGGGCGGGGCCTGGAGGCGTACGCGGGGGCCGAGGACCAGCCGCGCGACGGCGATCGTGGCCGCCAGCTCGTGCAGGTCGGCGTCCGGCAGGCCGCGCATGGCGGTGTCCGGCTTGGCGCGGAAGTTCTGGACGATGACCTCCTGGATGCCGCCGTACTCGCGGGCGACCTTCCGGACGGCGAAGATCGACTCGGCCCGGTCCTCGACGGTCTCGCCGATGCCGATGAGGATCCCGGTCGTGAACGGCACGTTGCTGCGGCCGGCGTCCTCCAGCACGCGCAGCCGTACCGCCGGGTCCTTGTCGGGGGAGCCGTAGTGCGGCTGCCCCTTCTCCTCGAACAGCCGCCGCGAGGTGGTCTCCAGCATCATGCCCATCGACGGCGCGACCGGCTTGAGCCGCTGCAGGTCACGCCAGCTCAGCACACCGGGGTTGAGGTGCGGCAACAGCCCGGTCTCCTCCAACACCAGGATCGCCATGGCTCGCACGTAGGACAACGTGTCGTCATAGCCGTGCGCGTCCAGCCACTCGCGGGCCTGGTGCCAGCGCTCCTCCGGCCGGTCCCCCAGCGTGAACAGCGCCTCCTTGCAGCCCATCGCCGCGCCCTGCCGGGCGATCTCCAGCACCTCGTCCGGGCTCAGGAAGGGCGACTCCAGCTTGTGCGGCGCGGTCGCGAACGTGCAGTAGCCGCAACGGTCCCGGCACAACCTGGTCAGCGGGATGAACACCTTCCTGCTGTAGGTGATCACCCCTTCCCTGCCGGCGGCCTTCAGCCCGGCGTCGCGCACGCGGGAGGCGTGGTCGAGCAGCGCGTCGAGTTGCTCGCCGCGCGCGTGCAGCAGCACGACGGCCTCGGTGAGGTCGAGCGCCTTGCCGTCACGGGCACGGGCGAGGGCACGGCGAAGCGCGGAATCACTGACAAGACTCATAGAGGCACAGTACGCACCCCTGAGTTCGTGACGCGCACTCAGGGCGGGATGTCAGAAGGACCGGTAGTCGCGCGCGGCCATCCGCGGCCCCCGCGCGGGCGGGCGCAGACCGCTGAGCCAGACGAGCACCGCCGCCCGGTGCCGATGCCCCCGGTACGGCTCCAGCAGCCGCATCATCCCCTGGTCGTCGGTCTTCTCCCCGGTCAGCGCGTAGCCGACCAGCTTGGCCAGGTGGAAGTCCCCCACGCTCACCGCGTCGGCGTCGCCGAAGACCCGCTGGCGCACCTCGGCCGACGTCCACACGCCGATGCCGGGCAGGGCCCGCAGCAGCCGGTCGAGCTCCTCCGTGGTGGCCGCGGCCTCCAGCTTGGCGGCGTGCCAGGCGGCGTTGGCGATCGTCCGGGCCCGGACGGCCTCCGCGCCCGCCCGGTGCCAGTGCCAGCTCGGGATCTGCCGCCACACGACCGGCTCGGGTGGCACCCGCATGCCGTCGGGGGCGGGGCCGGGGGCGGGCTCGCCGTAGTGGCGCAGCAGGTAGCGCCAGGCCCGCCACGCCTCCCGGCCGACGACCTTCTGCTCCAGCACGGCGGGCACCAGCGCCTCCATGACCCGCCCGGTACGCCCGATGCGCAGCCCCGCGTGCTTGCGCGCCACGTCCGCCAGCACGTCGTGCCGGACGCGGAAGCCGGAGACGTCGTCGAGCGCGCCGAGCAGGGCGGGCAGGGTCTCCAGCGACCATCCGGCACCCGGCCCCCACGCCTGGGCCCGCACGGCTGCGGCCGTCACGGTCACCCGCAGCGTGCTCGGGCCGTCGGGGGTGCGGCAGGCCCGCCAGATCGAGCCGTCGGGGGTGCGGCGCCAGGCGGGATCGCCGGTGCCGCGCCGGTGGGGGCCGAGGGCCAGCTCCACGTCGAGCGGCCCGTCGGGCTCCCACCTGCGTTCCATCACCCGTCCAGTCTGCCGCGCGGCGGCGGGTGGTCGCTCACCCGCGCGGCCCCGGCGGGCGGGTCACACGTCGCTGGAGTAGCGGACCGCACGCTCGGGCAGCTCGATGCCCGGCCAGACGCGCACCCCGCCCTGCAACTCGTTGCCCGGCCCGACCACCGCGCGGTCACCGATCACCGCGTCGCGCACGACCGTGCCGGCGCAGATCCGGGCGCCCTTGCCCACGACCGAGTCGCTCACCGTGGCGCCGGCCTCGATGACGCAGTCGTCGCACAACACCGAGCCCACCACGGACGCGCCCGCCTCGACGACGGCCCGCGCGCCGACGGCGGTGCCGCCCTGGACCTTGGCCTCGGCCGAGATCCTCGCCCCGTCGAGGGCGAGGTGCTCGCCCTGCGGGCCGGGCAGCGCCGGCGAGTCGAGCCGCCCGAGCACCAGGTCGCGCGAGCCCTTCACGAACGCGGCCGGAGTGCCCACGTCGAGCCAGTACGTGCGGTCGGCGTAGCCCAGCACCAGCTCACCGGAGTCGATCAGCCCGGGGAACGTCTCGCGCTCCACGGAGACGACCTCGCCGCGCGGGATCGAGTCGATCACCGAGCGGGTGAAGACGTAGCAGCCGGCGTTGATGCGGTTGGTGACCGGGTTGGGGGTCTTCTCCAGGAACGCGGTCACCCGTCCGGACTCGTCGGTCGGCACGCAGCCGAACCGCGTCGGGTCGTCCACCTCCGTCAGGTGGAGCGTCACGGCGGCGCCGCGCTCGCAGTGGGTGCGCACCTGGTCGCCGATGTCGTGGCCGGACAGGATGTCGCCGTTGAGGATGAGCACCGGGTCGGAGGGCCCGCAGGTGAGCGCCTCGGCGGCGTTGCGGATGGCCCCGCCGGTGCCGAGCGGCGTCTCCTCGGTCATGTATTCGAGGGAGAGCCCGAATGCCGACCCGTCACCGAAGGCGGGCTCGAACATCGCCGCCTTGTACGAGGTCGCGAACACGATCCGGCGTACGCCGAAGGACCGGGCACGGGCGAGTTGGTGGGCCAGGAACGGCACTCCGGCGGTCGGCAGCAGCGGCTTGGGCGTGCCCAGTGTCAGCGGACGCAGGCGTGTGCCCTGCCCCCCGACCAGGAGGATCGCCTCGAGGTCTGGCAAAGAGCTCTCCATCACTCCGTGAGAGTAGCGAACTATTCGATTGCGCGTTGATAAGAGTTGAGATGCGCCTCCGCCGAGGCCTCCCAGGTGAATTCGCGAGCCCGCGCCCGCCCGGCCTCCTGCAACTGCCTCCTCCGATCGGAGGAGGCGAGCAGCTCGCCCAGGGCGTCGGCGATGCTGTCCGCGTCCGGCTCAGTGTAGGCGACGGCGTCGCCGCCCACCTCGGGCAGCGAGGTGCGGTGGCTGGTGAGGACGGCCGCGCCGCAGGCCATGGCCTCCAGCACCGGCATGCCGAAGCCCTCGCCCCGCGAGGGGAACGCCACGACGAGCGCCCCGCCCAGGAACCCCGGCAGATCGGGCGCGCGCAGGTATCCGGGCCTGATCACCCGGACGGTGGCCTCGACCTCACGGCAGGCGGCGTCGACGTCGTCCTCGTGCACGCCGCCGCCGAGCACCAGCGCGGGCGGCGTCTCCAGCCGCTTGACGGCGGCGGCGAAGCCGCGGATCAGGTTGGGCACGTTCTTGCGGGGGTCGAGGTTGCCGAGGAAGGCCACGTACGGCTGGCCGTGCAGGCCGCACCTGATGGCCGCCCGGCGGACCTCGTCCTCGCTCGGCGGGTGGAACTGGGCGACGTCGACGCCGTGGTAGGCGACGTCGATGCGGGTGGGGTCGGCCGACAACACGCGGACCAGCTCGTCCCTGGTCGCCTTGGACGGCACGATGACGCGCCGGGCGTGCCGGACGGCGGTGCGCGTGGCCGAGCGGAAGAACGCGGCCCTGGCCGGGCTGTGCTGCTCGGGCTCGGTGAACCAGGTCACGTCGTGCACCGTCACGACGGTCGGCACGCCGGAGCGCAGCGGCATGGAGTAGTAGGGGGCGTGGATGACCTCGGCCCCCGTCTGGCGGGCGAGCAGCGGCACGCCGGTCTGCTCCCAGGCGAGCCGGGCGGCCCTGTTGGTGATGGCGACGGGGCCGGGGACGACACGGGCCGAAGGCGCCAGCCACTGGTACCTTTCCGCTTCCGCACGCTGGCAGACCACGACCAGATCGGTCCCTGCCTGGTGGAGCGCGGCCACGAGCCCGTCCACGTACCGGATCAACGCGCCACGGTCGGCGGGGACCGCGGCGGCATCGACGAGCACTCGAGGCATTACGTGGATCTTCTCCCCTCAAGATCGACGTGGGACCTGGCAAGTCCCCCCTCTTTGATTCAGCTTATGACCACCCTCCCCCAAATCGTGGGCCAAATCACACCGAGTCGCGACGTGCGGCCATTCCCGCCAAACCTGCGCAGATCAGGTCGCCGATGATGATGACGATGCGGGAGCAGAGGGCCACCGCGATGGCCGCGCCGCTGTCGAGCACGGGGGCGAGCACCGCCACCATCGCCAGCTCGCGCACCCCGGCCCCGGCCGGCACGACGAAGGTCACGATGCCCAGGCACCACGACAGGGCGAAGGCGCCGACGGCGAACAGCAGGCCGCCCTGCGGCGCGACGAAGTAGAAGTGCACGCCGTAGGCCGTCCAGCCGGCCAGCGCCCAGCCGAGCGCGGTGAGCATGCCGCGGCGGGTGAGCGGGCGTTCCAGGGGCTCGCGCCCGAGCTTGCGCAGGCCGAAGCCGATCACGCCGTTGACGACCTTGGGCTCCAGCAGCACCAGCAGCAGCGGGATGAACAGCAGCACCCAGCCGAACCGCTGCCAGCCGAGCGTGACCAGCGTGACGAGCAGACCGCTGGCGATCTGGACGGGCATCATCAGGAAGAACGCCGCGGCGCTGCGGGGACGCGGCACGCCCAGGTCGCGGCCCATCTCCATCTGGGCGAGCACCGGCCAGACCGCGCCGGGGATGTACTTGCCGAGCTGGCCGACGAAGAACACCTTGGCGGCCGGCCGCAGCGGCAGCGGCGAGCCCAGGTCGGCCAGCAGCGTGCGCCAGGTGAGCATGGCCCCGAGCAGCGCGGCGACCACGGCGACGAGCGACCCGGCCAGCGCCGGCCACGACAGCCGGGCGAACCCGGCCACCACGGCGTCCCACTGCCTGGCCACCGCCCACGCGCCGAAGGCGAGCGCGACGGCGAGGAAGCCGAGACGCAGCAGCCGGCGCGGCAGCGACCGCTTGGGGATCGCGCTCGCGCCGGTCTCGTCCACGAGGCTCACAGCGGCAGGACCCGCTCGGGCGGCTGCGGCAGCGCCGGCCCGGCGGGCCTGCGCGGCGTCTTGGTGGCCACCCACAGGTACGTCGGCACGACGGGCAGCAGCAGCCGCAGCACCTCGCGCGGCGCGCGGGCCAGCACCGCCTTGACCAGCCGGCCCGGCAGGCCGGGGAACAGCTCCGACCCGGCGAACCTGGTCGGCGTGGCCAGCACCGGGAACGTGTAGTCCCACACGTGGAAGGCGCGCAGCATCCGGCGCAGCCCCCGCCGGGTCCTGAACCGCTCGTAGTAGTGGTCGGCGCGGCCGGACGCGCGCACGTAACGGTCGGCCAGCGCGGGCGGCAGGTACGACAGGAACGGCAGCTTGTAGTGGGGCTCGACGACCCCCAGCCGGTTGCCGAGCCCGAGGTAGAGCACCCCGGTGTCGGACAGCACGCGGTGCATCTCGGCCACCACGGCGTCGGGGTCGACCACGTGCTCGTAGATGTGGTTGAACACCAGCACGTCGATCGACCCGTCGGGGAAGGGCAGCGCCGTGCCGTCGCCGCAGACGAACGCCACCCGCTCGCCGAACCGGTCGGCGGCCTTGCGCAGCCCCGGCACGTCGATGTCGATGCCCAGCGTGTGCTTGGCCCCGGCCTGGGCCAGCTCGTCGGCGATGAACCCGGCCGAGCAGCCGACGTCGCCCACCGTCAGCCCGCCGAGCGGCCCCTGGAAGTGCTCCAGCACGGCGATGATCTTCGCGGCCTTGCGGCGGCGTTTGTCCTCGTCGAGCATGGCCGACTGGAATTCGGAGTACTCGAGCTGCGCGACCCGTTGCTTGCCCACGTCGCCCAACAGTACCCGCGCCGCGGGCCTCGGCAGGCTGACCTGGCCCACATGCTGGCTCTCCCCCGGGCTCCCGCGTAGCCTGGGCTGATGTTGCGCCGCCTGCTGCGCGTCCTGCTCGCGCTGGTCGCCCTCGCCTTCCTCGGCTACGGCCTGGCGCGGAACTGGCACGACACCACGCAGGCCCTGGCCAGGCTGTCGCCGTGGGCGGTGCTCGGGGCGTTCGGGGCGGTGCTGGCCGGGCAGGTCTGCATGCTGGTGGCCTGGCGGCAGATCATGGCGGGGCTCGGCACCCGGCTGCCGCTGCGGGTGGCCGGGCGGATCATGTTCGTGGGCCAGCTCGGCAAGTACATCCCGGGCGCGGTGTGGGCGTACGCGGCCATGATGGACCTCGGGCGCGACCACGGCAGCCCGCCGCGGCGCACGTTCGCCACGATCTCGCTCGGGCTGGTGGTCAACCTGGGCGTCGGCATCTCGATCGCCGCCGCCACGCTGAGCTCGCACGAGGCGATCCGCCGGGCCTGGTACGTGGTGCTGCTGGTGCCGGTGATCATCGTGTGCCTGCATCCCAAGGTGCTCACCTGGGGGCTCAACCTGGCGCTGCGCATCGCCCGCAAGGAGCCGCTGGAGAGCGTGCTGCCCGGCCGCACGGTCGTCGTCACGGTCGCCTGGACCGCGCTCGGCTGGTTCGTCTACGGCCTGCACACCTGGCTGCTGTCCGGCCGCCCCGACCTCTACCTGGTGGCGACCGGCGCGTACGCGTTCGCCTGGTGCACCGGCATCCTGGCCTTCGTGGTGCCCGCCGGGGTGGGCGTGCGGGAGGGCGCGCTCGTGCTGGTGCTCGGGCCGGTCGTCGGCACCGCTCCGGCCATCGCGGTGGCGATCGTGTCGCGGCTGGCGTTCACGCTGGCCGACGCCGTCGCCGCGGGGGTGGCGTTCGTGCTCGCCCGTCAGATGCCGAGCAGCGTGCCGGCGTACGCCGCCCAGAACGGCTCGGGATCGACCGCCTTGACCCCCGACCGCAACCTCTCCGGCTCGCCCGAGGCGTAGAAGCGCTCGATCGCCGCGCGCAGCGCCCCGGCGTCACCCGGCTCGACCAGCAGGCCGTCGACGCCGTCGGTCACGTGGTCGGCCAGCGCGCCCACCCGGGTGGCGATCACCGGCACGCCGTGCTCGTGGCCGAGCCACACGTTCTGGCTGGCGGTGGCGCTCCGGTACGGCAGCACCAGCGCGTCGGCCGCGGCGAACAGCTTCGGCACGTCGGCGGCGGGGACGTACCCGGGCCGCAGCTCCACCCGGCCGGCCAGGCCCAGCTCGTCGATCAGCGCCTTCGTCCCGTCGAGCCCGCCCCAGAACTCGCCCGCGACGGTCAGCGAGATCCCCTCGGGCAACGCCCGCAGCAGCAGGTCGAGCCCCTTGTACGGGCGTACCATCCCGAAGAACAACAACCGCCGGCGCACCCCGCCGGACTTCTCGGCCGACGTGGACGGCAGGTGCGGCGGCAGCCCCGCCACCCCGACCGGCTTGCCCGGCGCGAGCCCCCTGGCCAGCTCGGCCTGCTGCTCGGAGTGGGCCAGCACGCCGTCGACCCGCCGCAGCAGCGCCCTCATCAGCGGCTGGTCGTACGGCTTGCGCTCGTGCGGCAGCACGTTGTGGCAGAGCGCGACCGTCCGGGCCTTCCGCCCGATCCCGGACAGGATCCCCAAATACGGAGGAACCTGGACGGAGCTCAACACCGCCAGCACCACCAGATCGGCCGTGCGCAAGCGGCGCCCCGCCGCGAACCACCCGTCGGGCCGCCGCCAGTCGAGCCGCCGCGCGGTCCTCGGGTACGGCGTGCCCTCGGGCTCGGAGATCGTCTGCTGCCCGGGGTAGAGGAACGACGGGTACTGGGCCCGCCACGACTCGATCACCACGTCGTGGCCCTGGGCCGCCAGCCGGTGCGCCAGCTCGGTGGTGTGCTGCGCCCCGCCCCCCTTGTACGGATGGGCCGGGCCGACGATCGCGATCCGCACGCGCTATTCCCCCCGCGACCGCACGATCAGGTCGGCCAGCAGCGCCACCGAGCCGATCAGCAGGCCCGACAGGAAGATCATGACCGTGTTGGCCGGGAAGTAGAACGGCTGCCGGACCATGTCCCAGACGCCCTTCACGAACCCGATCGCCACCAGCCAGAGCGCGGGCGGCATGAGGACCTTGAGCGGGTTGAAGTACATGATCATCCGCAGCACCTGCAGGATGTAGCGGTAGGCGTCGGAGACGAAGCTGAACTTCGACTTGCCGGCCCGCTTGGCGTAGTCGATCGGCAGGTAGTAGACGTCGTGCTGGTTGGACAGGAACGACAGCGTGATCGTCGTGACGCAGGAGAACCCGGGCGGCAGCAGCCGCAGGTAGGGGCGGGCCACCGACTTGCGGAAGGCGCGCAGCCCCGAGTTGAGGTCGGGGATCTTCTGCCCGGCGAGCTTCTCGGCCACCTTGCGGATCACCCACTTGGCCGGCACCCGCAGGATCTTGTGCGACCCCTCCTCGCTGGTGCGCGCGCCGACGACCTGATCGACCGTCTGGTCCTTCTCCAGGATCTGGACCAGCTCGGGGATGCGCTCGTTGGGGTAGGTCATGTCGGCGTCGGTCCAGACGACGATCTCGCCCCTGGCCTCCTGCGTGCCGATGCGGCGCACGGTGCCCGAGCCGCCGTTGCGGTGGAAGGCGCGGATGCGCAGGTGGGGGTATTCGGGCGCGGCCTCTTCGAGCCGGGCCAGGGTCTGGTCGGTCGAGCAGTCGTCGACGGCGACCAGCTCGTAGGTGTAGCCGCTGGAGTCCATCGCCCGCGTGATGCGCTCGACCTCGTCGATGACGTGGTCCTGCTCGTTGTAGCAGGGCAGGACGATCGTGACGTACGGCGCTTCTTCCACGGCAGGTCCACTCTTGGGGGTCTCAAGCGTGCTCACGGGGGTCGAGGGTACTCTGCCCCGCTGGAAGCCGAGTCCACATCGACGGGCTTTACACTCACTTGATCAGCTGTGACCATCCTACGCCGGGCATCCTGAGCATCTCCTGACCCACCGCCTTGGCCCTGGCAGGGTCGTCGAAGCGCACGTACAGCACCTCGGAGATGTCGCCGAGCGTCATGTGCCGTGCCCCGCTCTGGTAGAGCCGGGCCAGCCGCAGCCCGAACGGCTTGTCCTGGAGGAACACCTCGGCCACGCCGTCCAGCTCGCGCAGCCGGGCCACGACGGCGTCGCGCTGCGCCGCGGTCGCCGGAATCCGGCAGGTCGCCCCATCTCCCCACTGCCTGCACATCGCGACGCTCAGGTCCGCCTTGCCCCGCCAGAAGTCGGGAACCCGGGGCAGGAGCAGGACGCCCTTCTCCTCGGCCAGCCCCCGCCGGACGGCGTCGTAGTCGGCCGGGCCGCGCACCCCGCCCTCGATCTGGGGGACCCAGCTCCCGGCGCGGAGCCCCGTCAGCCCCTCGGTGATGATCGCCTGCTGGGCCCAGCGCCGCTCGATCTCGTCGGCGGGCAGCAGCGTGGGCGCGACCGCCTCGGGGATCCGCCGGACCAGTGCCAGCACCCGCTCGGCGGTGCCCCGCGGGCAGCCCTGGGTGCCCTCGGTGCACAGCGTGACGGTGAAGCCGTCCACGACGGGCAGCGCTCCTTCGGGCGGAGGCGAGGGCAGGAGCGAGCGCAGGTGCAGGTACCAGCCGCCCCCGCCGAGCGCCGCCACCAGCAGGACGGCCGCCACGATCATCGCCGCCGTCCTCTGGTGGGCTCTGATCCAGGGCCGTAACCAGGGCTCCCGGTCGTCGCCGAACGACAGCTCGTCGGTGTCAGACATGTCCAGAACTATCGCGATCTTCCCGGACCGGGGTCAACCCACCGCCATCCATACGTTCACCCGCAACGACCAGGTGCCATTGGGCGGGTCGACGAGCGAGCGCTCGTCCTGGCGCGTCACCAGGGCCATGATCTGGCGCGGCGTTCCGTAGGGCGCCACCTGGCCGGGGTCGGCGGCCAGCACGACCGGCACCCGGCCGGCCGCCCTGACCCTCTCGACGGCGGCCCGGACCTCCGGTTCCGCCGCCAGGTCACGCGATGGGGGCCGCGCCACCTGCGCCGCCGGACGCCCGCACATCCCGCGGACGAGCTGGGTGAAACGGTCGCCGGTCACCCGCTCGACGAACAGCACCGACGCCTCGGCCGGGAGCGCCGCGCACATCGACCGGACCGCCGCCGCCTCCCCCCGCTCGACCGGCGTGAACGCGGTGCCGATCGAGGTCACCACCGGCGGCGCGAGCACCAGCAGCACCCCCGCGACCGTCGCCCACCGCCGGACCGGCTCCCGCGGCCACGACCGCTCGCGCAGCCAGCCGAGCCCCCACACCGCCAGCACGATCAGGCCCGGGATCACGACCGGTACCAGCCGCCGGGAGGCCCATGGCTGGTCGGGGGTGATCTCGGGCCGCAGCAGCGTGGTGACCGTCGTCCAGCCGATCATCGCCAGCGGCAGCAGCCAGACGAACGGCCTGCCGTCGCGCAGCAGCCTGCGCAGCAGCACGGCCGCCGCGACCGTGGCCAGGACGACGGCCGGGATGCCGATGTACCAGGTCACCCAGTGGAGCGAAAGCTCGAAGTAGAGCCGGTCCGCCTGGACGGGCAGGCCGTTCGCCTGCTGGATCTGGGCGATGAACTCGGCCGTGCGGGCGTCCTCGACGTTCGTGGCCTTCCTGGTCACGGTCTGGAACCAGGGGCGGGCGTACAGACCGGCCATCACCAGCACGGCCAGCACTGCCCCCGCCGTCGGCAACCACCGCGGCGGCCGGAACCTGGCCAGCGCGGGCGCGGCGGCCACGCCGACCGGCGTGAGCACGAGGACGACCGCGCAGATGAGCAGCAGCGGCCGCACGGACCCGGACAGATACTCCAGATACGGCCGGGCCAGCACGTACGCCGCAAGCAGCCCGAGCCCCGCCCCCGCCACCAGCCCCGCCAGCAGCGGCACCCCCACCGCGCCCTGCGGCCGGCCGGAGCGCCGCATCGCGACCAGCAGCCCCGCATAGGCCAGCACCGGCAGCACGTCGCGCAGCCCGTCGACCCTGACCAGCACCGCCAGCCCCAGGACCAGCCCGGCCGGCAGCCCCTGCCGCCAGCCGGGCCGCTCGGCCTCGACCGCGTCCTGGGCCAGCGCCAGCCCGCCGAACAGCAGGATCAGCGACGGGATCTCGCTGAACGTCGTGCGCGAGGTGTAGAGGATCGGCAGGCTCACCGCGAACGCCGCCGCCGCGAGCACCGCCCACCGGCCACCGGCCAGCCGCGCCGCCACGCCGGCCACCGTCAGCACGGCCAGCGCCCCCAGCACGGCCGGGACCGCGAACGGCGCCCCCAGCCAGTCGCCGATCGCGAACACCAGCGGCGGCCCCGGCATGAACTGCGGCACCACCCCGCCGTCCACCGGGTACGTGCCGACGCTGTCGAAGTACAGGGAGGAGTGGTGGCCGCCGAACGCCGCCGCCTGGTCCGGGATCGGCAGCGAGCCGTGCCCGGCGATCCAGGCGGCGTACTGGGCGTAGGTCGCCGGGTCGCGCCGGACGAGCAGCTGCTCGGCATGCATGACGACGTTGAACACGCCCGACCCGGCGGCCACCGCCACGACCCCCGCCACCTGCCAGGGCGTGGCCTGGACGCCCTGGCCCGCGCCCCGCGTCCCGCGCAGGACGCCGCGCGTGCCCGCCCAGCACGACAGCGCCGCCGCGGGCACTCCGAGCAGCAGCGCGGGCAGCGGCGCGAACCGGCCGGCCAGCAGCAGCGGCAGGCCCACGAGCAGCCAGCCGGCCAGGGCGAGCGCGGGCGACACCGACAACGCGGCCAGTACGCGGCCCGATCGATCACGTTCCATCGGTGAGCGAGCGTATCCAACACCGCAGTCACGACGTCCGCGGAAACGCGGGTAGCGTACGCGAGGTGCAGGAGGAGCGGGATGACCAGCGGGTGAATCCGGAGCCGCGCGCGGGGACGCCCACCCGCGACGGCACGCCTTCCGGCGGGCGGCGGCTTCCCTCCCGTGTCCGGCAGTCCTCCTGGTGGCGGCTCGCCGCGCGCGTCCGGGAGCCCGGATGGTGGCGGCGGCACGGCTGGTTCGCCGGGGTCCTGGCGGTCGGCGCGGCCCTGCGCGCGCTCGCCATGCTCGGCTACCGCCCGGCCCTGTGGTTCCCCGACTCCTACACCTACGTCGTCACCGTCTTCCGGCCGCGCCCCGACCTGGTGCGCCCGGCGGGCTACTCGATGTTCATGAAGCTTCTGGAGCCCTTCCACGGCTTCTGGGCGGTCACCGCTGCGCAACACCTGCTCGGCCTGGCCACCGGCGTTCTCGTCTACGTGGCCGCACGCCGGGCCCCGCGCTGGGCGCGCACGCTCGCGGCCGTCCCCGTGCTGCTCGACGCGTACCAGATCGAGCTGGAGCACCTGCTGGTCTCCGACACGCTGTTCCTGTTCCTGGTCGTGGCCGCCGTGACGCTGAGCCTGACCGAGAAGCGCGCCACCGTCGCCGCCGTCGGCCTGCTGCTGGCCGCCGCCACCCTGACCAGGACCGTCGGCCAGCCGCTCATCGTCGTCCTGGCCGCGTGGTTCGTGCTGCGCAGGCGCGTGGGCCTGGCCGGGGTGCTGCTCGCCGCCGCGCTGGTCCCGGTCATCGCCTACGGCGGCTGGTTCTACGCCACCTACCACCGCGTCGGCCTGGTGGGCGCGAACGGCGTCTTCCTCTACGCCCGCACGATGTCCTTCGCCGACTGCGCCAGGATGAACCCGCCGGCCGACCTGCGGGTGCTGTGCGACCCCCGTCCGCCGGAGCTGCGCCCGCCGTCGCAGGAGTACATCTGGAGCAAGGACTCCCCGCTGGTGAAGCTGCCGGGGATCACGTTCTCGACGGCGAACGACGACCTGGCCTCCAGGTTTGCGACCCTGGCCGTCACCAGCCAGCCGCTCGACTACGCGGGCTCGGTGCTGGCCGAGCTGGCCCGCACGTTCGCGTGGGGGCGGCCGGTCTACCCCGACGCGGAGGTCTACGCCTACTACGAGTTCCCGGTGACCCCGCCCGGACCACCTGGCCGCTATCCCGCGCAGGTCGGCGCCGACTATGCCAAGCTCTACGAGCAGGGTGCGATCGGTACGGAGATCGTCGAGCCCTACGCCGGATGGCTGCGGGGCTACCAGAGCGTGGTGCGCCTGCCCGGCCCGGTGCTGCTGGCGCTCCTGCTCGCGCCGCCCGTCGCGGCCGCCGTGCGACGGGCGCGGGGCCTGCGGCACGCCGGTCCGCCGACGTGGCCGGTGCCCTGGGCGGCAGCCGTTGTGTTGCTCGTCACACCGCCCGCCGTGGCCGAGTTCGACTACCGGTACGTGCTCCCGGCCGTGCCTCTGGCCTGCCTCGCGGGGGCCCTGAGTATCCGGCCTGACCTGCGGAGACGGTCAGAAGGCGGGAAAGACTTTGGCAATGATATTCCACGAAATGTCCGGCTCTGAGTATGCTGTGCCGCGGAAACATCACGCCCGGGTCACGGTCGTTTCCGGCGGTCATGGCACCGGGCACGCCGTACGTGACCTAATCTCGTGGCGCGGAGCGACCAAGCCGGCGCGTTGGCGCAAGGAACGAGGCTAGGGGGCGTATGAGTGACTACAGGAGCGCGTCCGTCCAGGACGCCAGGGTCGCCCCCAGCGCTCCGGGCAGCCGGATGGCGCGAAGGGCCGCGGGCGCCCCGCCTCCCCCGCCCGACGACCGGCCCACGCGCGGCCACCGCGGCGACGGCGGCGGTCAGGGCAAGATGCGGGTGCTGGCCTGGGTCAGCATCGCCGCCACCACGGTCATGGTGGCCGGCGCGCTGACCGGTTACACCGTCTACCGCGACGCCTTCGGCAACATCACCCAGAAGAGCGTCAAAGAGGACATCATCAACCCGCGTCCGCGCGACACGGGCGCGCTCAACGTGCTGCTCGTCGGCTCCGACACCCGCGCGGGCAAGGGCAACTCCAAATACGGCCAGCAGCTCGCCAGGACGGCCGACGCGGGCGGCAAGCGCACCGACACGATCATCGTCATGCACATCTCCCCCAACCGGGACAAGGCGCGCCTGATCAGCTTCCCGCGCGACTCGATGGTGCAGATCCCGAAGTGCAAGAACGAGACCACCAAGGCCGAGATGCCGCCCCGCCGGGACATGATCAACTCGGCGTACAACTCCGGCGGCATCGCGTGCACGATCTCCACGATCGAGACGCTCACCCAGATCCGCATCAACCACTTCGTCGAGGTCGACTTCAGCGGCTTCAAGAACATCGTCGACGCCCTGGGCGGCATCGAGATCTGCCTCAAGTCCGGCGTCAACGACAAGGCGTCCCATCTCGTCCTGCCTCCGGGCAAGAGCCTGCTCAACGGCGAGAAGGCGCTCGGCTACGTACGTCTGCGCCACTACGGCGACGGCAGCGACATCCAGCGCATCAAGCGCCAGCAGATCTTCCTGAGCAAGGTCATCGCCAAGGCCACGAGCAGCGAGCTGCTCACCGACATCGGCAAGCTGACCGGCTTCATCAAGGCGGCGGCGGGCTCGGTCACCATGGACCCCGAGCTGGCCAACGACACCCAGCAGCTCATCGACATCGCCACCAGCGCCAAGGAGCTGACCGCGGGCGGCGTGCAGCTCACCACGATCCCGTGGCTGCCCGACCCCCAGAACACCAACCGGGTGATCTGGAAGGAGCCCGACGCCTCCGCGCTGTGGGCCTCGATCATCAGCGACACCGAGGTCGCGAGCCCCTCGCCGAGCGCCAGCGCGAGCACCAAGCCCAAGGTCACGCCGAAGCCCGAGCAGGTGAAGGTCCAGGTGCTCAACGGCACCACCACGCCGGGCAAGGCCCGCCTGGTGGCCGACGAGCTGGCCAAGCAGGGCTTCAACGTGGTCGGCGTGGGCAACTACCAGGCCGCCGACGGCGCCAGCCTGCCCTCCAGCGAGATCCACTACGCCAAGGGCGCCGCCACCGGCGCCGACTACGCGGCCGTGCTGTCGGGCGCGGTGCTGCCCAAGCCGGCTCCCACGGCGGGCAAGGTCACCGCGACCAACCCGCAGCCCTACACCTCCGGCACCACCGGCACGGCCGCCGGCGCGGGCGGCAAGGGCGCCCCGGTGATCCAGCTCGTCGTCGGCGCCGACTTCAAGTCGGTCAAGGTGACCAAGCTTCCTGACAGCGTGAACAACAGCACCATCACCGCCGCCGACCAGAAGAACGTGTGCACCTGAGGCTCCAAGTTCCCTGTGGAACCGGACCTCTCGTGAGACAGGGACCACTAGATCGGGATAATGTTTGCGGGTCGGCGACGCAGCGCGACACGGCCGCTGTTAAGGCGGTTGTAAGCATGAAATGTCAGAGTTGCGTCGTGCACCCCGGCCCCTAGCGAAGCTGAGCTCCCCAGTGTCTGACACAAAGTTCTCCCCACCGGTCACGACCCCGCGGAGCCCTGACGGCCCCGTCGAGGAAGGCGGGCCGGCGAACACTGGAGCTCGCTGGCCCCTGCCCCAAGAGTCCGCCTGGGGCAACCAGACCGACCCTCACGGCATCGCGACGGCCGAGCGCCCCGAGGAGCGGCAGGAGCCCGCCGAGGAGCCCGAGCCGCCCAAGCGCCGGCGCGACCCCTACCTCGACAACGTCAAGTTCATCCTGATCGCGCTGGTGCCGCTGGGTCACTCGCTGGTGCCCACGCTCTCGGCCCATTCCTCCAGAGCGCTCTACATCTACATCTACATGTTCCACATGCCGCTGTTCGTGCTGATCAGTGGCTACCTGTCCAGGAACTTCTGGAACTCCAACGCGAAGACGAACAAGCTCGTCGACACGTTCGTCGTGCCGTACGTGATCGTGGAGATCGGCTACGCCGCCGTCCGCTACGGGCTCGGCCAGAAGTGGAGCCTCACGATCATCGATCCGGCGTGGCTCAACTGGTACCTGCTGGCGCTGCTGTTCTGGCGGTTGTCCACACCGGTGTGGAAGCGGATGAAGCACCCGGTCCCGGTGGCCATCGTGATCTACATGTTCGCCGGGTTCTCGCAGATCGCGGGCGACTTCAGCATGGACCGCTTCTTCGGCCTGCTGCCGTTCTTCGTGATCGGCCTGGTGATGCAGCCCGAGCACTTCGAGATGCTCAACAAGCTGTGGATCAAGATCGTCTCGGGGGTCACGCTGCTCTGCGCGGCGGCCGTGGCCATCGTCATCGCGCCCAAGGCGCCGCTCGCGCCGTTCTACTTCAAGAACAGCTTCCAGGACATGGACCTGTCCTGGTGGATGGGCCTGCTGCTCAAGGCCGGGCTGCTGGTCTGCGCCCTGGCGATGTCCTTCGCGGTGCTGGCGCTGGTGCCGCGCGGCGAGACCTGGTACTCCGACCTCGGCACCCGCACGCTCTACTGCTACCTGCTCCACGGCATCCCCGTCCTGATCGCCAAAGACCAGGGCTGGCTGGCGTTGCCGTGGCTGCACGGGCCGCTCGGCGTGCTCGCCATCGCGTGCAGCTCGTTCGCACTGGCGATCGTGTTGTGCCTGCCGGAGACGCGCACGGTCTTCAAGTGGGTGCTCGAACCCCGCCTGACCTGGCTCTATCGCCGCCCCTCTGGAAGTTAAGCGGCCCTTCCACCTGAGTTAACGCCCTTGACCTGGTGGGCGCGGAGCATCGACGCATGCGCGCATGTGTCGCCACCACCGTCCATCATCCCGAGGACGCCCGGATCATGCACCGGCAGATCAGGGCGCTGCTCGACGCGGGCCACGAGGTGACCTACGTCGCGCCGTTCACCTATTACAACGTCACCCCGGCCGTCGGGCTCACCGCCGTCGACGTCGCCCGGCAGGCCCCGTACGGGAAGGCCCGCGCGGCGCTCAGGCGCGGCGTGCGGGACGCCGACCTGCTGATCGTGCACGACCACCGGCTGCTGCGCGCGCTGCCCCACCGGCGCCCTCGGGTCGTCTGGGACGTCCGCGAGGACGTCTCGCCCAGGCGGCGGGCTCGCGCGGAAAGGCGGCACCACGTGATCACCTCCGCGGAGGTGCCCGAAGCGACCCTGGTGTCGCCCAGCCCGCCCCCTCCCGGCGACACCAGGGTCGTGCACATCGGCCGCCTGTCGGCCGAGCGCGGCGTGGCCGAGCTGATCGCCCTGGCCGGACGCCTGGCGCCGCACGGCATCCGGATGGACCTCATCGGCGCCGCCGACCGCGACGTGCGCCCGCTGCTGCGCGACGCCCAGCGCGTCGGCCTGCTCGACTGGTTCGGGTACGTGCCCAACCGGCACGCCCTGCGCATGTCCGAGGGCGCGCTGGCCGGGCTGTCCCTGGCCGCCGACACCGTGACCGAGCCGCCCACGAAGATCCTCGACTACATGGGCCGCGGCCTGCCGGTGATCGCCACCCCGCAGGCCGCCTCGCTGGTGCGGGCCGTCGGCTGCGGCCTGGTGGTGCCCCGGGACGTGGACGCGCTGCTGGACGCCGTCCTGGACCTCAAGGAGGACCCCGTGCGGCGGGCCGACCTGGGCGCGGTCGGGCACGCCGAGGCCCGGCTGCGCCACCACTGGCCCGACCGGGCGGCGGACTTCGTCAGGCTGGCCGAGTCGTGGGCGGGCCTGCCCGAACACGCGCTGGCGGTGTAGGAATGGCCAGCGGGCTCCCGGGTTGATGTACTGGACCCATGGCATCGCATCTGATCCAGGGCCGGACGGTGGGCATGCCTGTGCGAGTGGAGGACGCGGAGGTCTGCAGCGCCTTCTACGCGGTGCGGGCCGACGCGGCGCGGGCGGTGATCGCCTATTCCGGCCTCGACGTGGCCGAGGTGTTCCCCGGCAAGGCCGTGTGCGTGCTGCTGTTCGTCGACTACCGCAGGGGCGACCTCGACACCTACCACGAGTTCGGGATGGCCTTCCTGATCCGGCGGCCGGGGGCGGCCGGCTCGGTCGGGCTCGGTGACCTGCGCGGCGCGGGCGTCTTCGTCCACTGGCTGCCCGTCGACCAGCGGTTCACGCTGGAGGCGGGGCGGACGATCTGGGGCTTCCCCAAGGAGCTGGCCGACATCGAGCTGCGGCTCGGGTCGCCGTACAAGCGGTGTGTGCTGCGCAAGGACGGCAGGCTCGTGCTCGACCTGCTGATCAGGCCCGGCGTGCCGGCGCCGGCCGCCATGGCGCCGCTCGACGCCTTCACCCATCTGGAGGGCGTCACCCGGCGCATCCCCTGGTCCGTACGGGCCGGGGGCACGCGCGTGCGGCCGGGCGGCGCGCTGATCCGCCTGGGCAACCACCCCATCGCCAAGGAGCTCAGCGAGCTGGGGCTGCCCAGGCGGGCGCTGTTCGCCTCGACCGTCTCCCATGCCTCGATGACCTTCGGCGAGGCGGAGGCGGTCTAGACGATCGGCGGGCGGCCGAGCTTGACCATGCGCCAGGCGGTGCGCCAGGCCATCGGACGGCGCTCGCCCGCCGGCGTGCGCAGCCCCTCGAAGAAGCCGGAGAACCACGCCTTGATCGCGACCCCCGAACGGCGCTCGCGGATCAAGGTGAGCACCACCCAGTTGGTCAGGTAGAGGAACGCCAGCGGCCACGGCAGGTTGCGCCGCGCCAGCCAGACCCGGTTACGGGCGTTGAGCTGGTAGAACTGCGCGTGGCGGGTCGGCGGGACCTGCGGGTGGTACATGACGGTCTCGGCGTCGTACTCGATCCGGTAGCCCTCGCCCAGCAGGCGCCAGGCCAGGTCGGTCTCCTCGTGCGCGTAGAAGAACCGCTCCGGCAGGCCGCCGACCTGGAGGAAGGCCGAACGCCGCACGGCCGAGGCGCCGCCGAGGAACGTGGTGACCGGCGAGGAGCGCTGCGGGTCGCCCGCGCGCAGCCGGGGCACGTGCCGCCGCTGGCCGACGCCGCCCTCGGGGTCCATCACCCGGAAGGAGATCACCGCGAGGTCGGGTTCGGTGGCGAACCGGTCGCGCACGTGGGCGACGACCTTCTGGTTGGCGTACCAGCCGTCGTCGTCGAGGAACAGCACGACGTCGCCGGAGCACTCCTCGACGCCGCGGTTACGGCCGGCGGGAATGCCGGTGTTGTGGTCGAGCCGGATCGTCTTCACGACCGCGGCCGAGCCCTCGGGTGGCGTGGCCGACACCTGGGGCACGTCGGCGCCGTTGCCCACGATCACCACTTCGACGTCGCCGTCGACCTGGTGGAGCGCGGACTCGACGGCCCGGTTCAGCTCCGCGACCCGGTTGCCCATGGTGAGGATGACGCACGAGATCTTCAACGGGTCATCGTCCTGACGCGTTGAGGACACGAGCGGAGCATTCTTTCATGATCACCGAGTCTGCTGGTCTGCATCTTGTTGACAATGGTGGAGCTAAGCGTATCGGAACCGATGGTGAACCCCCACCGAACGGCGGACGTCCGATCAATACGACGGACGGGAAGCTCCTCCGGTTCCGACATGAGATCACCCAAGCCGCCTCGACGCCATAATGCTGATCAGATGGAGCACGGTCTGCAGCGCGGCGGCGATCGCGCAGGCCACGATGAGCACGCGGGAGGCCCCGAGCGTGCCGGTCGCCAGGTCGATCACCGCGGCCGCCACCGCGAGCAGTGACAGCTCGATCGGCTGCATGATCCGATGGAACTTCGTCGCCGCCAGCACCCTCCTGCCCAGACCGAGCAGCCCCGAACGGAACTGCACCGCCGACGCCTCGGAGGACGCGCCCAGCCCGCCCTTGGCCCGCGCCACCTCCACCAGGTCGGTCTCGGCCTTGATGAGGATGGCGCCGAGCGCGGCGGCGAAGCCGAGCACGGTGTACCAGTCGGGCAGGACGGCCGAGGCCCGCCAGCCGAGCCCGGCCAGCACGGCGGCCTCGGTGAAGTAGGCCCCGACGCGGTCGAGGTAGACCCCGGCCGGCGACGTCTTGCCCGTCCAGCGGGCCAGCTCGCCGTCGGAGCAGTCGAGCAGCAGGTAGACCTGGACGAGCAGGGCGGCCAGCACGGCCGCCCACAGCCCCGGCAGGGCCAGCACGAAGCCCGCCGCCACCCCGACGACCGTCATCACCCAGGTGAGCTGGTTGGGCGTGATCGACGTCTTGCTCGTCAGCCACGTGACGTAGATGGACAGCCGGCGCATGTAGAGCACGCCTGCCCAGTGCTCGCCGTTCCTGCGGTCGAGATGGCCCTCGGGCTGGGCGACCCGCCGCAGCTCAGCTACCGAAGGCCCGGACATAGTCCCCCACCCGATCGCGGATCTCGGAGTCCTGCATGCGCAGGTGCTCCAGGATCGTGTAACGGCCGGGACGGGTCGACGGCGCCAGCGCGACGACCTCGGCGAACTGCTCGCCGGTCAGCCCGATGTCGGCGGGCACGACCGGGAGCTCGTGCCGGCGCAGGCAGTCGACGACCTGGGCCACCCTGGCGGCGTCCTCCCGCAGGAAGAAGCAGAAGGCGGCACCTATGCCGGCGAGCTCGCCGTGGTTGGAGGTGCCGGGGAAGAGCTGATCCACGGCATGAAGGATCTCATGATCTCCACCACTCGCGGGCCGCGACGACCCGGCGACGACCATCGACATGCCGGACAGGATGAGCGACTCGGCCAGGACGGTCAGGAACGCGTCGGACTCGATGCCGTCGCTCCGGCCGACCAGCGCCTCGGCGGCGGTGCGGGACATCGAGCAGGCCAGGCCGTCGATGGGCTCGCCGCGCTCGACGCTGCCGAGCTGCCAGTCCTCGATCGCCGACAGGTTGCTGACGACGTCGCCGATGCCGGCCCTGACCAGCGACTTGGGCGCGTTGTGCACGAAGTCGAGGTCGACCAGGATGGCCAGCGGCATCGGCACGCCGAACGTGCCCTTGCCCCCCTCGTAGACGAGGGAGGCGGTGGGCGAGCAGATGCCGTCGTGGGAGAGGTTGGTGGCCACGGCCACCATCGGGATGCCCGCGAGGGAGGCGGCGTACTTCGTCGCGTCGATCGTCTTGCCGCCGCCGACCCCGACGACGACCTCGTAGGCGCCCTTGCGCAGGTCGGCGCCGAGTGAGACGGCCGCCTCGACCGACCCGTCGCTGACCCTGAACACCTCGGCCTCGTCGAGGGTGGGGGCGATCAGGCGCTCGATGTGGTCGCCCTGGCCGGGCCCGACGGCCACGGCCACCCGGCCGGAGGTGGCCACGCGGCTGTCGGCCAGCAGGGCGCCGAGCTCGGCGACGGCGCCACGCCTGACCTCCATGGTCAGGGGCGCCGGCAGCATCCTCGCTAGAAGCGGCATGCGCGCTCCCTCTAGTAGCGAACGGCTATGGTGCGAGCCTTGGCCAGGTCGTCGTGGTTGTCCACCTCGACCCAGTCGACGTCGCCGATGGGCGCGACGTGGATCGCCTCACCGCGCTCGACCATCTCCTGGTAACCGTCCTCGTAGTAGAGCTGGGGGTCGCGCTCGAACGTCGTCCTGAGCGCGTCGGCCAGCCGCTCGGCCGCGCCGGGCCTGATGAGCGTGGCGCCGATGTACTCGCCGTACGCCTCGGCCGGGTCCATCAGCTTGGTGATGCGGCGCAGCGAGCCCTCCGGGGAGAGGGTCACCTTCATCTCTTCGTCGGCCAGCTTCTTGACGTCGTCGACCGCGAGCAGGACGTCGCTCGTCTCAGGGGCGGCCAGCAACGTCTTCTCGACCGAGACGGGGTGGACGGTGTCGCCGTTGACCAGCAGCACGCCCTGGGCGAAGTAGTCGCGGGCGCACCACAGGGAGTAGGCGTTGTTCCACTCCTCGGCCTTGTCGTTGTGCACGAGGGTGAGCTTGACGCCGTGGCGCCTCTCCAGCTCCTCCTTGCGGTCGTGCACGGCCTGCGCCGCGTAACCGACGACGACCACGACCTCCCGCAGGTCCACCTCGGCGAGGTTGCGCAGCGAGATGTCCATGATCGTGGTTTCGCCGTCAACCGGCACGAGCGCCTTGGGCAGCGTGTCGGTGTACGGCCGCAGGCGTCGTCCGGCCCCGGCGGCCAGAACCATTCCCAGCAACGTGCACTCCTCGGTCGAGCATGACTACGTGTGCCCAAAGGTTAGTTGCCTTTGGCCCCTTCGCGGGTAATCCGGCGTTAGTCTTGCGTTCCCATCTCGCTCGCCTCGGCGCCCGATCGGGGCGCGGCCAGCCAGCACGTGACACTCTCCCAGCCGAACAGCGCCCACAGGTAGAGGGTCAGCAGCACGTACCCGGCGGTCATCCAGCCGGCCAGGGCGGCCAGGGAGACCGCCATCATCCGGCCGTCCCAGCCGAGGCCGAGCGTCGAGAGCCAGGCTGGCGGGTAGACGCGCTGGCGCAGCCGGTAGACCAGGTCGTAGTGGTGGAAGGCGAGCGCGCCGAGCAGCAGGAAGGTCAGCACCGGCGGCAGCCCGTGAGCGAAGCCACAGGCGGCGACGAAGCTGTACTCGATGAGCCGCAGGATCGGCGGCACGAGCCAGTCGAAGCGGCCGTCGTGCGGGTGGGTGCTGCCCGGCCCGGCCAGCAGCAGCGTCACGGCGGGCGCGAACACCGCGAGCCCGTCGGACCCGGCCACGCCGATCAGCAGCAGCACGCCGGTGACGAACGTGCCGGCGATCACCGGCGGCAGCGGCGGAAGCTGCCCGGCCACGAGCAGGCCCATCGCGCGCGAGAGCGGCCCGTCGTCGCGGTAGGCGACGACCTTGCTCTCTGGCACGGGGGTCATGTGCACGGAGATCACGCTGCCCACCTCCCGATCCGGCGAACCGCCGCCCTCGGCACGCCGGCCCCGGCGACCCTCACCGCGCCGACCTCGCGAGGCGCCCGGCGAGCTGGTAGAGGGCGGCGACCCCGCCCCAGCACAGCAGGGCCACGAACGTCACCCTGGCGTCCCACACGGCGGCGGTGACGGCGATCAGCACCGTCCGCTCGCCGATGGGCAGCACGACGATCTTCCTGAGCCAGCGGGCGAGCGAGTCGCGCTCCAGCCGCTGGGCGAGCCCGAGCATCCCGTGGGCGTGCCGCGCGTCGGCCGGCTCCAGCAGCGACCGGGCGGGCCTGGCCCACAGCGCGCCGACGCGGCCCGCGTCGGCCACCGCCCCGGCGTAGGAGTAGTCGATGGAGTGGCGGACGACCTGCGTGATCATCGCGGCGGCGGCCAGGTACCAGATCGCGGTCCCGCCGTAGCCGAAGGCGAGCCCGACGTAGACCAGGTACTCCTTCAGCCGGTCGGCCATGCCGTCGGCCCAGGCGCCGAGCGGGGAGAACGTGCGGGTGTAGCGGGCGAGCTGCCCGTCGAGGCAGTCGAGCGCGAACGACATCAGGAACAGCGCGCCCCCGGCCGCCCGCCCGGCCTGGGTGCCGGCCGAGAACCAGACGGCGGCCAGCGCGGCCAGGCCGATCGAGACGCCGGTGACGGCGTTGGGGGTGAGCTTGAGACTGACGGCCGGCCTGATCAGGTGGCGCGACCAGGTCGAGACGAAGAACGTGGCGAAGAAGCCGTCGTCCTCCTTGACCGAGGTGTCGAGCCGGACCCTGGCCTCGTCGACCTCGGCGAGCCTGGTCAGGGCGCTGTCGGCGGCGTGCTGGCCGGTCACGCGGTCGGCGTGCAGCGGGCCGATCGAGGCGGCGCGCACCCGTACGCCGGCTCTGACCAGGCCCACCAGCAGCAGGTCGACCGCCTCGACGGGGGTGACCGGGCCGAGCTTGCCCAGGTCGGCCAGCTCGGCCAGCTCCTCGGCGAGGTCGGCCAGGGACGCCAGGTCGGCCTCGCCGGTCTGGAGCACGCCCCTGAAGGTGGCGTTGGCCTCCGGGACGGTGTGGAACGAGCTGCCGGCGGCGACCACCCGGCCGGACTCGACGCGTACGGGCGGCCGCATCGGGGCGGCGGCGTCGTCGTGGGAGACCAGCGCCCCGGTGTCGCGCGCGGGATGTTCGAGCAGCAGCGCGAGCGCCTCGGTGTGGGCGACGAGGTCGGCGGGGAGCACCACGACCGTGCCCGAGGAGACCCGGGCGATCTTGGCCACCCCGCGCAGGTCGGCCCCGAGCCCGCCACCGGGCGTCACCACCTGGACGTCACGGACGGGAAGCGCGGCGAACTGGTCGCTCAGCCGGTCGAGCAGCGTGCCGTCGGCGCAGGAGAGCCGGCACGCCGGGGTCGTGGCGAGCAGCACCACCGAGGTGGTCGTGCCCTCGCGGGTGAGTGAGTCGGGCAAAGCGCAGGTCTCCTCCCGGTAGGGAGTGCGTGGACACAGCGTAGCGACAGGGGCGCGCGATATCACGGAACAGGACCGTTACGCTGCCGACATGGATGCAGCGCTGCGGTCGGTCGGAGTGCTCCTCGCGGGAGGCGTGGGGCAGCGGGTCGGACATGAGATACCCAAACAACTCATCGAAGTAGCCGGGCGGACGATTCTGGAGCACTCGATCGCGGTGTTCGAGCAGGCGCCGGAGATCGACGAGATCGTGGTGCTGATGACGCCCGGCTACACCGACCGGGTGAAGGAGATCGTGGCGAACGGCGGCCACCGCAAGGTCACCCAGATCGTGGAGGGCGGCCGGAGCCGTACGGAGAGCACGTGGCGGGCGTTGCGGGCGCTGGGCACGCAGGAGTGCGACGTGCTGCTGCACGACGCCGTACGGCCCCTTCTGGAGCCGCGGATCATCACCGAGTGCGTGGCGGCGCTGCGTACCCACCGGGCCGTCAACGTGGCGATCCCGAGCTCCGACACGGTCCTGGTGGCCGTGCCCGGCCCGGACGGCGAGGTGATCGGCGAGGTCCTCGACCGCTCGCGGCTGCGCCGCAGCCAGACGCCGCAGTGCTTCCGGCTCTCGGTGATCCGCGAGGCGTACGAGCGGGCCCTGGCCGACCCGGGCTTCGCCGAGCGCCCGGCCACCGACGACTGCGGCGTG
Organism: Nonomuraea sp. NPDC005730; assembly: GCF_040630865.1. Taxonomy (NCBI): domain Bacteria; kingdom Bacillati; phylum Actinomycetota; class Actinomycetes; order Streptosporangiales; family Streptosporangiaceae; genus Nonomuraea; species Nonomuraea sp. NPDC005730. Next base: position 13,495 of record NZ_JBEXYK010000001.1, on the reverse strand, counting down.
GTGCTGCGCTACCTGCCCGAGGTGCCCATCCACCTGGTCCCCGGCAGCGAGCGCAACATCAAGGTCACCCATCCGGACGACCTGCGGATCGCCGAGCAGCTCTTCGCGATCAGGGGGTCCATCTCCTGACGTGTCCGGGCATGTCGTAGACGTTCGCGTGGAAGGCCCTTGACCTGCGGGTTGTTACCGTGCGGTCGCATGAGAAGACTGCTGGCGATCGGCGCGCTGCTCGGCTGCTACCCCGTCCTGCTGGCGTCGGCGCTGTGGCCGGCGCCGCTGCTGTTCGGGCTGGTCGCCGTGGTCTCCTACGCCATCGAGTTCGCCGCGGGACGCCTGGACGGCGGGCTGATCGAGCTGCTCGGCCGGATGCACCTGGGGACCACGCTGCGCTTCGCGGCCAGGGAGACGGCCGCGCTGCTGCTGGTGGCGCGGGTGTCGGGAGCCGACTCGCCGTGGTTCGTGGCGCTGGCCGCCGGGCTGTTCGCGCTGCACGGCGCGCGGGCCGCGCACTCGTGCCTGGCCATCCGCCTGCGGCAGACGCTGAGCAGCATGCCGGTGACCACCCGCAACCTCGACGTGTCCGCGCTGCGCATCCCCAAGATGCCGCCCCCGTTCCTGGGCGGCCACCGCGGCGTGCGCTTCCTCGGGCTCGACGCCCTGCCGGTGCTCGGCGCGACGTTCGGCGCGGCGGCCGGGGCGGCCGGCGCGGGCGTGGCGCTGCTGCTCGGCGTGGCGGGCGTGCTGGCGCTCCTCCCGTACGTGCGCCGCACCCGGCCGCTCGGTGACCGGGCGAGGGTGCTGGAGGTCGTGGGCGAGCAGGTCAGGGCCTACGACCCGGAGGTCATCCTGTACTTCTCCGGCGCGACGGCCGCCGCCTACCAGGCCAGGATGTGGCTGCCCACCCTGGAGCGCATCGGCAGGCGGGCCATCGTCGTGCTGCGCGAGCGCGGCATGGCCAGGCACCTGGAGTCGACCACGCTGCCGATGGTCTGCATCCCGTCCTCGGCCGACCTGATGAGCTTCCGCGCCCTGTTCGGCGCCAAGCTCTGCCTGTACGTCTCCAACGTCGGCCGCAACGTCCACATGCTGCGCATCCCGACCCTGCGCAGCGTGTTCCTCAACCACGGCGACAGCGACAAGGAGGCGTCGTTCAACCCGTTCTCGCGGGTGTACGACGAGGTGTGGGTGGCCGGGCCGGCCGGTCGCGACCGCTACCGGCGCGCCCGCGTGGGCGTCCGGGACGAGAGCATCCACGAGGTCGGCCGCCCGCAGCTCGAAGGCATCTCGACCGAGGGCCCCGGGCTGCCGTACCGGACCGTGCTCTACGCCCCCACCTGGGAGGGCTGGAACGACGACCTGTTCCACACGTCGCTGATCACCATGGGCCCGCGCATCGTGCGCGCCCTGCTGGACCACGACCCGCAGCTGCGGATCATCTACAAGCCGCACCCGCTGACCGGCCACCGCGACAAGAGCGCCGCGCGGGCGCACCGCAGGATCGTGTCGATGATCGAGGCGGCCGAGCTGGCGAAGTCGAAGGCCAGGCATCCGTCGAGCCCCGGCGGGGCGCCGGAGATCAGGCACCTGATCGTCACCGGCGACAGTCCGCACCTGTACGACTGCTTCAACGAGTGCGACCTGCTGATCAGCGACATCTCCAGCGTCGTGGCCGACTTCCTGGCCAGCGAGAAGCCGTACGCCGTGACGAACGTCGCCGGGCTGCCCGAGCGCGCCTTCCACGAGCGCTACCCGAGCACCGAGGCGGGGGTGCTCCTCGGCGAGGACCTCGCGGCCCTCGCCGGTTTCCTGGACGGTGAGGACACCCTGGCCCGAGCCAGGATCAAGCTCAGGAGCTACCTGCTCGGGCCGGAGTACCCGGACGCGCTGACCCGCTTCGACGCGGCCGTCGAGCGGGTCTTCGCGGGCTCGTGATCAGTGTGGCGGCCTGGACAACCTCCGCGGGCTGGTGAGGAAGCCCCACCCCCACGAGACGTGCATGGCGGCGTAGACGAGAGGCAGCCGCAGCTTGACCGCGCCCGGGAGCCCGCTGCCGGTGACCGCCGAGCCGGCCACGATGGCCAGCGCGTAGCCGCCGGGGACGACGAGCGTGAGCGGGAGGAACGGCGACAGCACCAGCCCCAGCGCCATGGCCAGCACCGCGGCGGGCGGCGCCAGGTAACGCAGGTTGATCGTGCCCTCGTGGGTGCGCGCGACCACGCGCCGCCAGCGGCCGTAGTGGAAGTACTGCTTGGCCAGCGCCCTGACGTTGGGCCGCGGACGGTAGGTGACCCGCATCCGCGGCTGGAACCAGACCAGCCCGCCGGTCTGGCGGATGCGGTGGTTCATCTCCCAGTCCTGAGCCCGCTGGAAGTGCTCGTCGTAGCCGCCGACCCGGTCGAGCGCCGAGCGGCGGAACACGCCGAGGTAGACGGTGTCGGCCGGGCCCGCGGTGCCGCCCACGTGGAAGGCCGCGGCGCCGACGCCGATCTTGGAGGTCATGGCGCAGGCCACGGCCTGCTCGAACGGTGTGACGCCCTCGGCCGCCATGACGCCGCCCACGTTGTCGGCGCCGGTCTCGGCCAGCGTCTCGACGGCGACGCGCAGGTAGTCGGAGGGCAGCATGGCGTGCCCGTCGACCCTGGCGATGATGCCGTTGCGTGCGGCGGCGATGGCGGCGTTGAGCGCGTTGGGCGTGCGACCGGTCGGGTTGGGCACCACGGTCACCCGGCGGTCGGCCGCCGCGATGGCGTCGGCGACCTCCTGGGTGCGGTCTTGGGACGGACCCACGGCGAGGACGACCTCGATCTCACCGGGGTAGCTCTGGGCGAGGACCTGGTCGACGGCCTCGCGAAGGTGCCGCTCCTCGTTGAGGACCGGCATGACGACGGAGATGGGGGGCCAGCCGCGCGTCTCCGCGGGCGCGTGCGGCGAGTCGGGGAACTGCTTCATGGCGGGGCTCACGCTACTGTACGACCAGGGGAGAAGGGCAATCGAAAGCCCCGGTGTCCCCGGCGGATCCGAGGAGGAGGGCATGCGCGAAGCGGGCGAGGAGGACGGCGGCGTGCTGGTGGGCGGCGACGCCTACGGCGGCGTCAAGCTCACTCCTGCCACCCGTCCACGCAGGCCCGTGCGGAGCGCCAAGGCCCGCCGCCGCAACGTGATCGTCGCCGGCCTGCTGTCCACGGGCATCCTGGTCACCACCGGCGTGGTGTGGGCGACCCCGCGCCAGATCGGCACGGTCGACGCGGGCGTGACCGCCCCCAAGTCCCAGGGGGCCGAGAACATCCTGCTGGTCGGCGTCGACAAGCGCGACGACCTGACCCGGCAGCAGCAGAACCAGCTCAAGCTGGGCCGCGAGTCCGGCCAGCGCACCGACACGATGATGGTCATCCACCTGTCGGAGGACCACCAGCGCGTCACCGTCGTGAGCCTGCCGCGCGACACCTGGACGACGATCCCCGGCAAGGGCGATCACAAGATCAACTCGGCCTACCAGTTCGGCGGGCCGAAGCTCACCATGCAGACCGTCAAGGCCGCCACCGGGCTGGAGATCAACCGCTACATCGAGGTGAACATCCTCGGCTTCATCGACGTGGTCGACTCGCTCGGCGGCGTCACCGTCTGCACGCCCATCCCGATCAACGATCCCAAGACGGGCCTCAACCTGCTCGCGGGCACCCACCAGCTCCAGGGCGCCCAGGCGCTCGGCTACGCCCGCACCCGCGCCACCGCCCGTTCCGACCTCGACCGCATCGACCGGCAGCAGCAGGTCATCTCCGCGCTGCTCAACCGGGCGCTGAGCGCCGACACGCTGGCCAACCCGGCCAAGCTCGCCGCGTTCGTCAACTCCACGCTGAGCACGGTGAAGGTCGACCCCGACGACGGGCTGATCGGGCTGGCCACCCAGCTGCGCGACGTCTCGCTGGAGGACGTCCGCTTCGCCGACGTGCCGCTCGCGAACGTCGACTTCAAGGCCCCGACCGGCGAGTCGGCGGTGTTGTGGGACCGGCCGGCGGCCCGCGACATGTTCCGCCGCATCGACGCCGACCAGGACCTCGCCAAGCCCGTGCCGACCAAGACGGCCACGCCGTCGCCGGTGAAGACCGTGGTCCCGCCGGAGAGCGTCACGGTCAAGGTCATGAACGGCACGCTCATCACGGGGCTGGGGGCGCGTACCAAGTCGGCGCTGGTGGCCTCCGGGTTCAAGGTGCCCGGCGAGCCGGGCAACACCGGAAAGAAGGACCACAAGCAGACCCTCGTGCGGTACGCCGCCGGCCAGGAGGCGGCCGCGCGCCTGGTGGCGTCCGTCATCCCGGGGGCGGAGCTGCGGCAGGCCGACGTCGAGGGCGTCGAGGTGATCGCCGGCAGCGACCAGCCGAAGATCAAGAAACTCAAGCAGCCCGACACCCCGGCGAGCAAGCCGAGCGCCACGCCGACCACCAAGACCGCCATGGAGAACATATGCAAGAAATAGGCATAACTAGGTAAAGCCAGGGCACGTGATTGTCATGGTGGTCAAGTCATGGCGGGAGGACCCCTGCACCGTCCTGCACGTCGTCGGCGATCTCGACGTGGCGGGCGCTCCTCGGCTTCGCGCCGAACTCGATCAGGCGCTGGCGGCGGCTGATCCGTTCAATCTGGTGATGGACCTGACCGAGGTGCCCTTCTGCGACTCGGTGGGCCTCGGCGTCCTGGTGGCGACGCTCAGCCACGTCCAGGACATGAGAGGACGCATGATCCTCGTCCTCGGGCCCGGCATGCTCCGCCACCTGCTGACGATCACCAATCTCGACCGGCACTTCGAGACCAGCACCTCGCTCGGCGAGGCCCGTGCCGCCCTCGATCCGGCCGCCTGACGGCGTTCGGCCCGGATCATGGACGTGATGTCATTGAGGGCACATCTTCCCGGAGCCGTCGGCTCGTAGGCTCGCGGGAAGATCCCTCTCACGTCCGGAGGCCCGCACGTTGTTCGATGAGTTCCCCGAGCCTGCCCGCTCCCAGCTCGCCGCGGCCTTCGCCGAGGGCAGGACCCGGCCGGAGTGGTGTTTCGCGGAAGGGCGGGCGCGCCTGGCGTTCTGGGCCCCCTTCGCGGGCGCGGACCCGGTGATCGTCTGGCAGTTCGAGCCCGGCCCCGACCCCGCGGCGGCGGCCGCGCTGCTGCGCCGCGGCCTGCGCGAGACGGGCCTGGGGAAGATCATGCACGACATCTCGCTCCCGCCCGGCCTGACCCCGGTCGTGGACCGCGCGGTGGAGCACGAGGCGCTGACCGAGGCCGGGTTCGTCATGGAGGTCGAACGGCTGACGCTCGCCTGGACGGCCGGCACCGACGTGCCGCCGGATCCGGGCCGGCTGACGTACCGGCCGGCCCGCGACCTGCATCCGGACGAGGTGCTCGCCCTGCTCATGCGCATCTCCGAGGGCTCACTCGACCACGACACCCAGGTCGAGCTGGCCACCGCGGGCGCCGCGCAGGAGGCCCGCTGGATGTACGACGACCTGGTCAACCGCAAGGCCAAGCCCGACTGGTTCGTCATCGGCCACCTCGGCGGCTCGCCCGTCGGCCTGGTCGCGCCCGACGACCACTCCATCGCCTACATCGGCGTGGTGCCCGAGCACCGCGGCCGCGGCTACGTCGACGACCTGCTCGCGCACGGCACACGCACGCTGGCCGAGGCCGGCGTCCGGCGCATCGTCGCCGGGACCGACGTGGGCAACACGCCCACCGCGAACGCCTTCCTGCGTGCCGGATACTCGGAGGTCGGCCGGCTGTTCCGCTACTACTGGAGGGCTTCGTGAGACTTGGCGTGATGTTCGACCGGGACCTGCCGCCCGAGGAGCTGATCCCGTTCGCCCGGGCGCTCGACGAGACCGCCGTCGACGACCTGTGGGTGGTGGAGGACCTGGGCTGGACCGGCGGCGTCTCCGCGGCGGCCACCGCGCTGGCCGTCACGTCCCGGCTGCGCGTCGGCATCGGCATCACCCCAGCGCCGCTGCGCAACCCGATGTTGCTGGCGATGGAGATCGGCAACCTGGCCCGGGTGCATCCCGGCCGGCTGGCCGCGGGCATCGGGCACGGCGTGCAGGAGTGGATGCGCCAGGCGGGCGCCGCCGTGCCGTCGCCGCTCGCCCTGCTGGAGGAGACGATCACGGCCGTACGCGCCCTGCTGCGCGGCGAGACGGTCACCCTGCACGGCAAGGCGGTGCACCTCGACGGCGTGTCGCTGGTGCATCCGCCGGCCGTGCCGCCGCCCGTCCTGGCGGGCGTGAAGGGGCCGCGCTCGCTGGCGCTGTCGGGGCGCGTCGCGCAGGGCACGATCGTGCCGGAGGGCGTCGGCCCGGCGCAGCTGCCCGGCATCGTCGAGCGGATCGCCGGGGGCGACGACCACGAGCTGGGCGTCTTCACCTTCCTGCACATCGGCGAGGAGGCGGACCGGCTCGCCCATCCCGTGGTCCGGGACCAGGCGGCGTTCCTGGGCGTGTCGCCGCACGACGTCGTCATGGCGGCCGGCACCCCCGAGCAGGCGGCGGACCAGGTCAGGAGCATGTGGGCGGCGGGTGCGCGGACGGTGGTCGTCCGGCCGCTGGGGCGCGATCCCCTGCCGCACGTGCACGCCCTGCTGTCGGCGCTGTAGGGGCTGTCGTTTCACCGGCGCGCGGGCGTCGGGGTTGCGGGTCCAATGGCCGAATGGCGGAGGCCCATCGGTCGAACGGCCGATGGGCCTGCGCCGTCGCTTCGCCACGATCGTTTCCATGAGGCTTTTGCTGGTAATCGTGGCAATCCTGGCGGTCACCGGGTGCAGTGTGCGCTTCGACAGCGATGAGGTGCCCGCCGTCCGGACGTTCCCGTTCACGGGGGCCGAACTGAAGATCACGTCCTCGCTGGGCGGGGTGCGGGTGCTGCCCGCCACCAGCCCGGCCGTCGAGGTGCGGCGCTGGACGCGCGGCAAGGCGTCCACCAGCCCCTCCTGGTCGCTGCGCGACGGCGTGCTGCGGCTCAGCGCCGACTGCACCCTCATCGTCGGCGACTGCGGCGCGCGCTACCACGTGAGGGTCCCGGCCGGGGTGCGGCTGACGGTCGACTCCCCCGACGGCGTCATCCTGAACGGCCTCACCCAGGACGTCGACGTCTCCAGCGGCGACCGCATCGAGGTCAAGGACACCTCGGGCAAGCTGCGCCTGCTGACCGACTCCGGCACGATCCAGGGCGTCGGGCTGCGGTCGCCCAGCGTGCGCGGACGCACCCTGGACGGCTCGATCTCCCTGGCCTTCGCCGCGCCGCCCGCGGACCTGGACCTGAAGTCGCGCGAGGGCGGCGTGACCGTCCGCGTGCCGAAGGACTCCTACCAGGTGAAGGTCGAGAGCGCGGACGGCTCCGAACACTCCGACATCAAGAGCACGAAGTCCAGCTCCAGGACCATCCTCGCCCGCAGCACGTATGGAAACGTGCGCGTCCTGACCCGCTGACCACCCTCCGGCCGTGGGCGCGTCGATCTTCCGGAGGCGCCGGCTTGAAGAGGCGCGCCGGCCTCCCGGGGGCGTCAGCCGACCTCCGCCTCCTGCCGCGCCTCCACCGTCCGCACGGACGTCTCCGCCTGCCGCACGGCCTTCCAGAAGTACGTCGAGCTGGGCTTGCCCGCCTCGGCGTACTTCTCGGCCAGCGCCCTGGCCATCACCACCAGCCGGCGTCCGCGGAGCTGGAAGCCCGCCGCCTCCGGCACCGCGCCGAGCGCCCGGTGGTTCCAGTACGTGGCCAGCCGCCGCCAGTGCTCGGCCTCCTTCCCGCCCGCGCCACACGCCTCGCAGGCCAGCAGGACGGCCAGCTCGTGGGCGGCCCTGGCGTCACCCCTCTCCGCCGAGCGCAACCGGAACATGCCCAGACGTCCCCAATGCAGCGGAACCCGCAGCTCCGTGGGCGAGGGCCGCCAGGACGACTGCTCGCCGGGCGCGGGCTCCAGGACGTCCCCGCCGGTCCGGGCGGCGGGCGGCGACCCGTTCCGGCGTCGCGCCGCCTCCCCCTCCTCGGCCTTGGCGGCCTGCCACAGGGCGCTGAACTCGGCGGTCAGCTCCTCCACGGGCTCGATGGGCATGCCGGACTTCACCGCGATCACCTGACACACCTCGACGATGGTCCGCATCAGCATGAAATCCGGCACTTTCTGCGACCTGCCGTTCAGCAGGTCGGACACGGTCGACTTCGGCAACGGCCGGCACCATCTGTTCCGTTCGGGGTCTTCGGCCAAAAGGGCGAGCGCGACTTTTTCGATCCGTTTCAGCGAGGGGTTTCCGCATTCGATTTCACGCAATCTGTTCAGACGTGTCACGAGCACAGCAAGGTGATCTTCGCCCTGATCGACATCTTTCATGAGCCGCCCCGGTTCGGACACCGTTGTCCGGTTTAAGAGTGGAAGTGGCATTTCGAGAAGGCGGGCAGGCGCCACCCTCTCGTTGCGTTGAGATAAGCAGCCATAGTGCCATAAGTCGGTCTTGTCGGGGTGCCAGGCGCATCACTCACATCCGCCCCTTCAGCCCTTCTCAGCCGAATCCATCCGATGTCGTCCGAATACGTCCGAGGCAAGCGCGATCATGGCCGGAACGATCAATTGCGCGGACGCGCCCCCAAGTCCCGCTGGTACTCCTACGTCAACGAACAAGCCCGTACGGCAAGGGGACATGAATGAGCAAGGCAACCCTCATCTGGTCGGCGGTCAGCGGCGCCCTGCTCGCGCTGCTCGTGGGTGTCGTCGCCGGCCTGCTCGCCACCGGGAACGGCAGCACGGTCGCGGGCGCCATCATGGCGGGCGCGACGGCCTCCGGCGGCTTCGCGGCGCTCTGGATCACCGGCACCTCGGCCGTGCACACCTGGCTGAACTCCCAGAAGCCCGAGACCCCCTCGGAGGACACCAGCGGCTGACCCCGCCCCGCACCCCCGGCACGTCCCGCAACCGCACACCCCCGCACCCCGGCACGTCCCGCAACCGCACGGACGGCGAACGCACCGAGGGCCGGTCGGAGACCCCGCACCGGTCCACACCTCCCCCGGACCGCACCTGCCCGCAGACGGCGGCGGGCTACGCTGGCGACCGACCCGCACGCATTTGTCGCGAAAGCAGCATCCGGAGGCCCCCATGGCGATGCCCAGGAAGGGCTCGCGGCTCATCATGGTCGACGGCACCGCCTTCCGCTGGCGGGTCAGCCACCGACCCGCCTTCGGCGACGGCAGTACCGCGGCCCCGCTCACCTTCGTCGTCGAACGCGACGAGGCCCCCGGCCGCGTCCTGCTCGTGTCACTCCCCTGCGCCCGGCCGGACAACTGGCGGGGAGCCCGGACGATCGCGATCCGCCCGCCGCTCGTCGCCGCATGCGTCCGCCGCGCACTCGAACAGGGCTGGGCCCCCGCACGACCGGGCCCCCGGTTCACCCTCGCCGTCACCGAGCACGACCTGACCGAACTCCTGGGCGGCCCGCCCGCCTACCTGATCCCCTTCCTCTGGGGCATGATCCCGGAAGGCGGCACCATCAGGGACCTCCCCCGCGCCAGGCAGATCTGGAGCCGCGAAAGCGCCGGCACCGACCGCACGCCGTAACCCGGCTCCCTCCGGCGGCGAATCCCGTTGCCCGTCCCCGCCGTCGGCGGGCGAGGTCGAAAAATGGTCGAATACGCATCCTGGAGCCCGACGACTGGCCGCTCCGGCGCGAACTACGGCCGGCCGCGCTCGCCGACGTCAGACCCGCCTTCGGTTCCACACCGGCCGACCGGCAGGGCGACGGCGGCCGCGAGGAACGCCGGCGGGCCCGCCTGACGATGACGAGCCGTGCGCGGCACTCTCCGCGCAAATTCCCGCGGGTCGTCGAAATCCCATTGCTCGCCGTCCGGGACGCCGCCGAGCGCCGGAATCAAAGGGAAGCCGCTGAAAACGCCGTGCCCATGAACGGCCTCGTACAATGCCCCCGAACCTGAGCCGGTGATCCTCTCGTAGGCTTCGTGCGCGACGTAGGCCGGCAGCTCGAATTCCGGCCACTCCTCCTCAAGACGACGCCGCATGTCCCGCGAGCGAGCCCTCTTCGAGCTGGAATATTCCCTCTTGAAATCCAGGTAACGTGACACCTGAGGCAGTTCGATGAGCAGGTCGGGGCAGTCGGCGACTTTCTCGAACGATTCTCGCCCGAGGCCGATGAGCCAGCTCACGAAGTATTCGAACCCGTCCAGCGAACCACTGCCGAACACGAACCAATGGGCGGATCAGTTCCCGGAAGCCGTCGATGTCCATGGTGAGCCATGCTGACACCCGCGCGAAGCAGCATGAAGACCGCCTGAGGCCCGTCGTCTAAGGAGCCGCCGCCCCGCCCTGCTCCCGGCGTACCATCTCCGCGATCCACACCGGCGCGAACGGCGACGTGCACCCCGGCGAGGTCGGATAGTCCTTGAGCACCTCCAGGCGCTCGCCGATGTCGATCGCACGGGCGCGGTGCTCGGCGTGCTCGATCCCGATGTGCGCCAGGCAGTTGTTCATCTCCCACTGCAGACGATCGGGGGCGTCCTTCATCTCCGCCTCGATGACGTCGAGCAGCCTCACCAGGTCGAGCCCCTCCGGCCTCTTAGCCGCGCGCTCGACGGTCAACGCCCACCCGGCGCTGGCGACCAGCGGATCCGGATCGGCCGACCAGGCCACCCGCAGCTCTTCGGCGTACGGACTCTTCTTCACGACGTAGTTCACGAGCCAGTCGCGCACCTTGGGCGTACGCGCCTGGCGCACCATCGTGTCCAGCTCGTCCCGCTCGAACGCCTTCGGACGGCAGACCAGCGTCGCCAGCAACCTCGCCGCGGTGTCACCCGTCTCCCAGAGGCCGCGCGCGAGTTCCTGCTGCGTCTTCAGCCGCTTGGCGAGGGCACGCAGCTTGCCGAGGTTCACGCCGTGATCGTCGCCGTGTCTCTCGTTCACCTCGCGCGCCTTGGGATCCTCCAGCCCGGCCAGCTCGGCCAGCACCTCGGTCAACGTCACCCCGGCCACCTCCTCGGAAGCAGCTCCAGCCTAGACGCGTCGTGACGTACCTTGGTGTGTCTCCGTGACCGAGCGGACAGGGGCTGCATGGACCAGGACAAGGCTTCGACGTGGGACGGCGTCACTCTGCGGTCGACCTACCAGGACCGGCTGGTCGAAGGACGCGACAAACTGGCCGACGCCGCACGTGACGGCGCCTGGTCCACAGTCTTCGAGCTGCTCGAAGAACATCCCGACCGGGTCAACGGCGGCAGAGTCGGCGGCACCAGCGGATACACCCCACTCCATCAGGCCGCCTGGCACGGCGCCGACGCCGACGTCGTGCACCGGCTGACCGCCCGCGGCGCCTGGCGCACGCTCCGCACGGCTCAAGGAGAGCGGGCGATCGACATCGCCACCCGCCGGGGACACCTCCATCTCCTGACGCCACTCACCCCGGTCATCCATCACCACCTGCCGGCCGAAACCCTGAGGTCGATCCAGCGCCACTTCCACGCGCTGATCCACGAACGCGCCGACGACCTGGTCACCGAACACCGGCTACGCCTGCCCGAACTGGAACCACTCACCGAGCAACGGCACCCGGCCTGCTGGTTCGCCGTCCCCGGCATGTACGGCGGCTTCAACTACCGACTGGAGCAGACCCAGCTGACCGTGGAGAGCTGGTGCCGCATCGCCGGAGGTTCGGGCCAACGCCACATCATCGACGAACACGGCACACGTCTCGTCGCCTAAGGCTTCGTCTGACCGACAAAACCCAGAATCCAAGGTCGCCACAGCTCGCGGCGCGACTCCCGCCGTTCTCGGCTCTCCCACGGAACAGCGACGGAACGGGGCAGGAGGTCTCTCATGGCGATCCCGAAAAAAGGGTTCGCGACTCATCACCGCCACGCCTATCGCTGCCGGAAGCACCTACTCGGCTGAACACCGTTCAAAAACTGACGAGCAGTTCCGGCGATACGGGTTCCCCGGCGACGCCACGTAGCACGAAAGGCCCTCGCTCATTCGACGTGACGAACGCATCGCGACGGTACCTGGTGCAGAGCAACAGCAGGTTCTGCCGCTCCAGCTCTGCTCTCAGCCGCCGCAACGCGTCTTCGAAGTCGGCCGACGAGCGAACCCTGATCGACGAAGCGCCCGCGCGATTCGGCCGGAGCTCGTACGTCTCGCCATCGGTCCACGTCGTCACCTGGCAGCGCAGAAGGGATTCGTCGACCAGTTCGAGGTCGTGCTTGCTCACCCCTGAAGCGGAGCCGTCCATCGAGTTGCGACCGTCCGGCGGCTCTTCCGCCTCCCCCGCGAAAACCCGGGACCGCACCCCCACGGTCTCGGGTTCTGCGGGTCGGATGCCTACTTGAGGAGCTGGCGGGCCATCACCATGCGCTGGATCTGGTTGGTGCCCTCGTAGATCTGGGTGATCTCCGACCCCATGTCTGACTACCTGCGAAAACAGCTCGATCATGTCGCTGATCAGGGATTACGCTTGCGGACGTCTCGCGTCACTTGTCACTGGTTTCGCCTCTCCCACGGAACAGCGACGGAACAGAGCAGGAGGCCGCCCTCATGTCGATCCCCAAGAAGGGCTCGCGGCTCAACACGGTCGACGGCGTCACCTACCGCTGGCGGATCCGCCGCAAGCCCACGTACTGCCAGGCGAACAGCTGGGGACCGTTGACCTTCGCGGTGGAGCCGACCGATGGGCCGCGGCGCGTTCTCCTGGTGTTACTTCCCTGCTCCCGGCCCGACGCCCGGCTCGGGGAACGGGCGATGGCCGTACGACCCGCACTCGTGTCGGCGGCCATCCGCAAAGCTCTCGACCACGGCTGGGATCCACACCAAACAGGCAACGCCTTTACTCTCCGCCTGACCGAGGACGACCTGACGGAGGCGATGAACGGCCAGCCGCCTTCCTACGCGGTCTCCTTCATGCGGAGATGACCGGCTCGAAGACAACCGGTTTAGGAGAGCGTGCGCTTCTTCAGCTCTTCAGACATGTTGAGCTGGGCTAACGGCGTAGGGGCAGTCCATATCGGAGAAGATCGTCTCCTGTATGTCCTCAGCCCGAGCGGGAGAGCACCACGTCCCCCGATGATGCGGGTTCGCATCGCAGGGCTGGCAGGCCTCAGGACCGGAGACCCTACAGCAGCAAGCCCCTGCCAGGAGACCAAACCGTGCTTGGAGCAAGCTACGCCAGGCTAGATGAATGAGTCCAAGGCGTAGCTGCGGAGATAGGGCGAGGATGTCCATTCTCGGGTTGTGACGACCGAACTGGCCACCCTCGCAACCGCACTCTATGCGAGGGTCGACGACCTGCTGAAGAGCGCGCCGGAACTGGCCCCATGGAGGCCGCGGCTAGGGTTCGCCCCTGCGTTGAGTGATGCCGAGTTGGTGACACTGGCAGTGCTGTCGGCCTTGCTGGGCTACCACTGCGAGCGCCGCTGGCTGCGGTACGCGCACGCCGAACTGCGCGGCATGTTCCCCTGCCTGCCTCAGCA